>NZ_JBHVYE010000001.1:407359-552850 GCF_042881135.1 Streptomyces sp. NPDC058284 | reverse complement strand
CGTCACCGGCCGCGACAACGCCGAGCGCGCCCTGCTGATCCTGCGCGCGTTCGACGCCATGACCCGCGGCGAGAGCGCCGAACTGGTCGTCGAGCTCTGCGACCGCGCCCTCGTCAACGGCCGCCTCGCACCCGGCCTCGGCTGGACCGACACGGAGTGGAGCTTCGAGCTCCGCCTGATGCTCGGCGGTTCGTACGCCTTCTCGGACCGGCTCGACCGCGCGGAGAGCCTGTTCACGGAGGCCGTGCGGGCCTATGAGACCGCGGGCTGGAGCGGCGGGCACCTCGCCCTCTCGCACGCCTTCCTCGGCTATGTGTACCGAAGGCGCGGGCGGCTGACGGACGCCGAGCGGTCGCTGCGCGAGAGCCTGCGCCTCGCCGACCGGGTCGGCGAGGGCCTGCCGATGCACTGGGAGGCGGCGAGCATGCTCATCGACACCCTCCTGGCGCGCGGGCACGTCGAGGAAGCGGGCGCCATCGCCGAGCGGTACGGCTTCGCGCCGCCCTCCGCGTCCACCATCTACGTCCCCGACGCGCCCTCCGTCCGCGGCCGACTGCTGCTGGCACTCGGACGTACGAAGGACGGCCTCAACGAACTGGAGGCCACCGCGAAGGCGTTGACCGCGCGCGGCCAGTACAACACCGTCCTCGCACCCTGGGCATACGACCTCGCCAGGGCTCTGGCGCACGAGGATCCCAGGCGGGCGGCGCACCTGGTCTCCGACGCCCGTATGCAGGCGGAGCGGTTCGGGACGGACACGGCGATCGGTGAGGCCCTGCGGTGCGCGGCGGCCCTGGAGACGGGACCGCGCGCCGTCGCGCTGTACCGCAGGGCCGTCACCTATCTGGAGGCCTCGCCCTGCGCGTACGAACACGCCGTCGCCCGCGTCGAGTACGGCATCGCCGCGGACTCCGCGCTCGAGCTGGAGCGCGGGCTGGCCCTGGCGCGTACGTGTGGTGCGGACGGTCTCGCCGAGCGGGCACTGGACCACTTGCCGCTGGCCCGGCGCTGACCCGCGGGGGTCCGAGGGCAGGGGCTGGGGGCCGGGGACGTCAGCGGTCCGGCCGCAACCGGGCCATGACCTCCTCCGCCTCGGCCATCACCCGCTCCACCAGCTCCGCGCACGACGGCAGGTCCTCGATCAGTCCGGCGATCTGCCCCGAGGCCATCACCCCGGTCTCCGGACGGCCGTCCACCATCGCGGACTTGAGCATCATGGGCGTGTTCGCGGCGAGCAGGACCTGGCTCCACGTCAGCTCCTTGCCGTGCCGCATCGCGAGCCCGTCGCGGGCCATCCGGCGCCACCCCATGCCGGAGACCTTCCGGAACGCCGCGGCGTGCCGCACCGCACGGGCCAGCGACGAGACGCGGCCCGATCTCTCCAGGGCCGCCACCAGTTCGGTCCGCAGCATCCGGTGCGGGAGGCCGTCCACGCGCGTGGTGACCGTGACGTCCTTGACGGAGGCGGCCAGATAGCGGGCCTTGACGGCGTCCGGCACGGTCGAGTCCGAGGTGAGCAGGAAGCGGGTGCCCATGGCCACGCCCGCCGCGCCGTAGGCCAGGGCG
The DNA here is from genome assembly GCF_042881135.1 of Streptomyces sp. NPDC058284. Lineage (NCBI taxonomy): Bacteria > Bacillati > Actinomycetota > Actinomycetes > Kitasatosporales > Streptomycetaceae > Streptomyces > Streptomyces sp. NPDC058284. Next base: position 551,284 of record NZ_JBHVYE010000001.1, on the reverse strand, counting down.
GCGACCAGGCCGCGGCCGTCGTAGAAGCCGCCCGCCGCGACGACCGGGATGTCCACGGCGTCGACGACCTGCGGCAGCAGCACGGTCGTGGCGACCTCGCCGGTGTGCCCGCCGCCCTCGCCGCCCTGCACGATCACCGCGTCCGCGCCCCACGCGGCGACCTTCTCGGCGTGCCGGCGCGCACCGATTGAGGGGATGACCACCACGCCCGCGTCCTTCAGCTCCGCGATCAGCTCCCTGGACGGGGCCAGCGCGAAGGACGCGACCCGCACGCCTTCCTCGACGATGACCCGGACACGGTCCCGCGCGTCGCCCGCGTCGGCCCGCAGATTGACCCCGAACGGCGCGGTTGTGCGGGACTTGACCTCGCGGACGGCCGCGCGCAGCTGCCCGACCGTCATCGTGGCGGAGGCGAGGATGCCGAGCGCCCCGGCCTCGGCCGTCGCGGTGACCAGACGGGGCCCCGCCACCCAGCCCATGCCGGTCTGCACGACCGGATGCCGGACGCCGACCAGCCTGGTCAGCGGCGTCCGCAGAGCGGGCGGCGCGGGCGGCGGCTCCCGCGTCGTCACGGCCGCACCTCGCGCTCGCGCAGGCCGCGCGGGTCCACCACGTCCCGGATCAGCCGCAGCTCCTCGGCGGTGGGCTCACGGGTGTACGAGACGTCGTCGTCCTCCACGACCGGCGCGAACCCGGTGGCCTCGCGCAGCCGGCCGAGGGTGACGCCCGGGTGCAGGGACACCAGGCGCATGGCGTGATCGGGCGTCCGGAAATCGAAGACGCCCAGGTCGGAGACGACCCGGCGCAGCTCGTGGAAGCGGGTCGCGGAGGGCCCGGCCGCCGCCGCGCTGTCGTACCCCACCCCGCTGATCATGTCGACCTTCTCGACGAAGACCCGCGGCGAATGTCTCGGGATCCAGTAGCTGACCGGGTTGTTGAGCGTGTTGACCGGCCCCCCGCGTACTCCGAGAAGCTGACGTCTGGGCCGCGACCAGTCACCGATGCACGAGATGTTCTGGTTCCCGAACCGGTCGATCTGGCTCGCGCCCATCATCACGTGCCGCTTGCCACCCATGACCATCGTCAGGTGCCTGCGGTACGGGAGCCATCCCTCGGTCACTGCCGACGCGGATCCGACCGCGGGGACGTCGCCGATGAGCAGGGCCTCGCCGTCGGTGAGCAGCAGGTCGGGGGAGAACGTCAGCTTGGCGAGGCGGGCCGCGACCGACGGGACCGTGCCCATGGGCGAGGCGAGCACCTCGCCGTCGCCCCGCCAGGCCTCCGCGCAGGCGATCACGCAGTACTCGGCACGGGTGACGGCCCGCTCGGCGGTCGAGGTCATCGCTGCTCCTTGTGCCAGGCCTGGACGGCCAGGTGGTAGTCCCGTTCACTGCCGGCGAGGAAGCGGCCGCGGAACGCGGCCCAGGCCCGCGGGTCGGCCGCCGCGGTGGCGTACTCCTTCTGGAAGGGCTCGTCGCGGCCGTAGTCGGGCACGCAGGACGTGAAGTGGGCCCCCTTGGGCGTCTCGGTCACGCCCGTCACCGAGTGCCGGGAGATCAGCATGGTCTGGGGCGCGGCGTGCGCCGTGAGCTCGCCCGGGTCGACGACGCGCTCGCACGAGACGTACGCGGTGTCGGCGGCCTCGCAGAACAGGTCGTCGAAGTAGGGGTCGGGGCCCAGGTACTGGCCGTTGCCGAGGTGGTCGGCGCGGTTCATGTGCACCAGGGCCGCGTCCATGCGCAGCGCGGGCACGGCGACGAGCTCCTCCCCATCCTCGTACGGTGAAGTGACCGTCCGCAGGTGGGGGTTGACCCGCAGGACGTCGGAGCCGAGCCCCGCGCGGATCGGCAGGAACGGCAGCCGCTGGGCGCCCGCGGTGAGGCCCTGCATGAACATCGCCTCGTCCAGCTCGACGAGTTCGAAGGCGCCGCGTTCGCGCGCCGCGCGGAAGTGCGGCTCCAGGGGGATCGAGTCGAGCGTCGTGAAGGCGGTGACGAGCTTGCGGATCCGGCCGGCCGCGGCGAGCAGCCCGACGTCCGGGCCGCCGTACGAGACGACGGTCAGGTCCGTGACGTCGGAGCGCAGCAGTGCGCGCACCAGCGCCATCGGCTTGCGGCGCGATCCCCAGCCGCCGATGCCGAGCGTCATCCCGCTCGCCAGGCGCCCCACGATCTCGTCGGGCGTCATCCTCTTGTGGCTCCCGCTGCCGGTGGCGCCGTCCGCCCCGCCGCTGGTCCTGTCGCTCATGACCCGCCCTCCCCTTGCGTGCCGAAGTCCTCACGGATGCGGTCGGCCAGGCCGCTGAGGTTCGCCTCGAAGGTGAAGCCCTGCTCGAAGCGGTAGCTGCGGTGCACGTCGACGGGGTCGATGCCGTTGATCGCGGCCTTGGCGAAGCGCAGCAGCGTGCCGTCCTTGCGGGCTATCTCCCGCGCCAACTCCAGCGCCGCATCGAACAGTTCCGCGCGCGGGACGACCCGCCAGACGGAGCCGTGCGCATGCAGCTCGGCGGCGGTCGCGGTCCGCGAGGTGTAGTACAGGGTGCGCATCAGATGCTGCGGCACGAGACGGGCCAGGTGCGTGGCCGCGCCGAGCGCCCCCCGGTCCAGCTCGGGCAGGCCGAAGGTGGCGTCCTCACTCGCCACGATCGCGTCCGCGTTCCCCACGAGGCCTATCCCGCCGCCCAGGCAGAAGCCGTGGACGGCGGCCACGACGGGGACCTCGCACTCGTACACCGCGGAAAACGCTTCGTAGCACCCGCGGTTGGCGCCGATCAGTGCGGTGTGGCCGGTGTCGTGCCGCAGCTCCTTGATGTCCACGCCCGCGTTGAACCCGCGGCCCTCGGCGGTCAGGACGACGCAGCGGTTCTCGGGGGCGCGCCCGGCGGCGCGCACCGCCTCCGCCAGCTCGTACCAGCCCCGGACGGGCACGGCGTTGACGGGCGGATAGTCGACGGTGACGACGGCCACGCCCTTCTCGGGGGCGGAGGTGGAGACAGACATCAGAGGATCCGCTACCTTTCGACCACACGCCTTCAACCAAACATTTGTTAGTTGGAAAGGTAGCAGCGATGACTGACACACGACAGGTGGTCGTCGTCACCGGCGGTACCCGCGGCGTCGGCGCCGGTATCGCCCGGAGCTTCCTGGCCACTGGGGCGCGGGTCGTCGTCTGCGCCCGTAGGCCGCCGCACGAACCCGTCGAAGCGGCGGGCGCCGCCGCCGAGTTCAGGCCCCTCGACCTGCGCGACGCGGACGCGGCCCGTACCTTCTTCGGCCAAGTGGCCGCGGACCACGGATCGGTGGACGCCGTGGTCAACAACGCCGGGGGCACGCCGTTCGGGCTGCTCGCCGAAACCTCCCCGGCCCGCCAGGCCAGGATCGTCGAACTCAACCTCCTCGCGCCGCTGTACGCCTCGCTCGCCGCCCGGGAGGTGATGCGCGGCCAGGAGGCCGGTGGCAGTATCACGATGATCGGAAGTGTCAGCGGGACCCGGCCCTCGCCCGGCAGCGGTGCGTACGGCGCCGCGAAGGCGGGCCTGGAGAACCTCGCGGGGACCATGGCGGTCGAGTGGGCCCCGGACGTCCGCGTCAACACGGTCGTCCTCGGCCTCGCCCGCACCGAGAGCGCCGCACTCCACTACGGCGATGAGGAAGGCATCGACCGGGTCGCCCGCACCGTCCCGCTGGGCCGCCTGGCCGACCCCTCCGACGTCGGCGACGCCTGCGTGTTCCTCGCCTCCGACCGCGCCCGGTACATCAGCGGGGCCGCGCTCCGGCTGCACGGCGGCGGGGAACGCCCTGCCTTCCTCGCGGCGGCGACCGCCAACCACGGCACGCATCCGAGCCACTGAACACACCCGAGCCACTGACCACACCCGAGGAGTTCCGTCATGACGTCAGCTGCCAAGTCCCGGCTCTGTGAGGGCCGCGTCGTGATCGTCACCGGTGCGGGCCGCGGGCTCGGCCGGGCGCACGCGCGCGCGTACGCCGCCGAAGGCGCCCGGGTCGTCGTCAACGACCTCGGCGTGGGGCCCGACGGTTCGGGGGAGTCCGGCGGCCCCGCCCACACCGTCGTGGCGGAGATCCGGGCGGCGGGCGGCGAAGCCGTCGCGCACGGCGGTGACATCGCCACGTCCGAGGGCGCCGCCTCACTGGTGCGGGCCGCCCTCGACACGTACGGCCGCCTCGACACCCTCGTCAACAACGCGGGCTTCCTGCGTGACCGGATGCTCGTGAACCTCGACGAGGACGACTGGGACGCCGTGCTGCGCGTCCACCTCAAGGGGCACTTCCTCCCCCTCAAGCACGCGGGCGCGCACTGGCGGGCCGAGGCGAAGGCGGGTCGTGCCCCGCACGCCTGCGTGGTCAACACCAGCTCCGGAGCGGGGCTTTCGGGCAGCGTGGGGCAGGGCAGCTACAGCGCCGCAAAGGCCGGAATCCTCGGCCTGACGATGGTGGCCGCCGCCGAACTGGGCGCCTACGGAGTACGGGTGAACGCCATCGCGCCCGCCGCCCGCACCCGTATGACCGAGCAGACCTTCGCCGACACCATGGCTGCTCCCGAGGACGGCGGTTTCGACGCGATGGCCCCGGAGAACGTCTCCCCGCTCGTGGTCTGGCTCGGCTCCACCGCCTCCGCCGGAGTCACGGGCCGGGTCTTCGAGGCGGAGGCGGGCCGCATCACGGTCATGGAGGGCTGGCGGCCGGGCCCGGCGGCCGACAAGGGCGCCCGCTGGGCCCCGGCGGAGGCGGGGGAGGCGGCCCGAAAACTCCTCGCGGACGCGGAGACGCCCCAGCCGGTGTACGGGGCGCGCCAGTAGGGGTTCCGCCCGCCGGGGTCCTCGACCTACCGTGTCGCCGCACGCCGTGCCCGTGCCGGGTCCACCTGCTCCAGCATGCTCCAGCCGGTCCAGCCCCGTTCCGTCAGCAGCTCGATCAGCCGACGGGCCGCCGGCAGGGTGGCGAACACATAGGTGTCGAGAAGCTGGGCGAACCGTGGCTCGATGCCGGTGTCGTCGACGTAGAGATCGCCCTGCTCCTCGGCCACCCGGGAGATGTAGGCGGCCAGCCTGTCGGCCAGCGCGACCAGTCTCGGGTCGTCCTCGGCGTGGTCGAGAGCCGCGCTCAAGGTGAGGTAGAAGTCGACGACCTGCGGGTCGGCGAGCTGCTCCCGTTTGCGGGCCATCCACTCCGGGACCCGCTCGGGTGAACGCGCGGCCAGCGGGATCCAGCCGTCGCGCTCGACCCGGACGATCCGTTCGTCGACCCCGAGCGCCCGCAGCCGGCCGAGGTACTCGACCACCTCCCCGGGCAGCGCCAGGCTCTCCCCGGCGGTGAGGCGGGCGATCCGCTCGCGGTGGTGCTGCCGCTCCCGGATCTCCGCCCGCAGCCGCTTGTCGATGTCGGCGACCGCCGCGGCGAACTCCTCCTCGTCGGCACGCAGCAGCTCCCGCACGCGTGCCAGGGGGACCCCGGCCTCGGCGAGGGTCCGGATCTTGAGCAACTCGACCACGGCGTCCGCGCCGTACCTCCGGTAGCCGGAATGGTCCCGTTCCGGCTCCGGCAGCAGCCCCTTGGAGTGGTAGTGCCGCACCGCGCGCACCGTCACTCCGGTGCACGACGCCAGTTCGCCGATGGTCAGCATGAATCAAGTCTCCAACGAGTCGCCCGGTCCTCCGATCCTCCGGTCGTCCGATCCGGTCGTCCGATCCTCCGGTCATCCGGTCCTCCGGCTCCTCTAGTGCGCGCCGCGGGTCCGGTAGAGCCTTCGCGACCAGAAGTAGCCGGTCAGCCCGATCACCGCGCACCAGCCGATGGCCCGGAGCACGTCCGAACCGTCGGGCGCCCCGGCAAGCAGAGCGCGGAAAGCGTTCATGACCGGCGTGAACGGCTGGTACTCGGCGAACCACCGCAGCCCGGTCGGCATCGACTCGACCGGCACGAACCCGCTGCCCACGAACGGCAGCATGATGAAGATCATCGGCCAGTTGCTCGCGGCCTCCGGATTCGGGCTGACCAGCCCCAGTGCCACGGTGAACCAGGTCATGGCGAACGACAGCAGCGCGAGCAGGCCGATCAGGCCCAGCCACTGCGCCGGGGATGCGGCGCTCTCCAGACCGAGCGGAAACGCCACACCGAAGACCGCCGCGAGGGCCAGCGCCGTCTGGACCATCGCGCCCAGCACATGGCCGGTGAGCACCGAGACCTTGGCGATGGCCATGGTCCGGAACCGGTCGATGATCCCGCCCGTCATGTTGGTGGCGACCGAGACCGCGGTGCTGACGGACACGCTCGCCACCGCCATCACCAGGATCCCGGGAGTGATGAACACCAGGTAGTCGCCGCGGTCGCCCGCCGGAGCCCCGGACAGACCGGCGCCCATGGTGGCGCCGAAGACGTAGACGAACAGCAGCAGGAACAGCAGCGGCAGGCCGATCAGCATCAGCGTCTGCGACGGGTACCGGGCCATGTGTTTCAGGTTGCGGCGCAGCATGGTCGCCGAGTCGCGGACGGCGTACGTCGCGGTGTTCATGCCGGTACCTCCTCGGGAGAGCCCTCGACGGTGGAGCGGTCGGTGAGGGCCAGGAACACGTCGTCCAGGTCCGGGGTGTGCACGGCGAGCCCGGTGACCGCGTCGTCGTCGATCCCGGCCAACAGCCTTCGCAGCGTGGTGAGGCTGCCGTCGTGCGGCAGGGTCAGGGTGAGTGCCGCGGCGTTCATGTCCGCCCCGGGGAACCGGTGCGCCAGCTCGGCAAGACGTGCGCCGTCGGCGGCGTGCAGCTCGACATGGCCGCCGGGGACCAGCCGCTTCAGCTCGGCGGCGGTGCCCTCGGCGACCAGTCGGCCCCCGTCGAGGACGCCGATCCGGTCGGCGAGCTGGTCGGCCTCCTCCAGGTACTGGGTGGTGAGGAAGACGGTCACCCCGTCGGCCACCAACTCCCGCACGATGTCCCACAGGTCGCGGCGGCTGCGCGGGTCGAGGCCGGTGGTCGGTTCGTCGAGGAAGATCAGCCGTGGCCCGCCGACGAGGGTCATGGCCAGGTCAAGGCGCCGCTTCATGCCGCCGGAGTACGTGGCCGCACGTCGGTCGGCGGCATCGGCCAGGCGGAACCGCTCCAGCAACCGCTCCGTCACATCCTTCGCGCGGCGCCGGTCGAGATGGCCGAGGTCGGCCATCAGCCGCAGGTTCTCCCGCCCGGTCAGCAACCCGTCCACGGAGGAGAACTGCCCGGTCACACCGATCGACGCCCGCACCCGGTCTGCCTCGCGGCGTGTGTCGTACCCGGCGACCCGGGCCTCACCGGCGTCCGCGGGCAGCAAGGTGGACAGGATCCGGACTGTCGTGGTCTTGCCGGCCCCGTTGGGTCCGAGCAGGGCGTAGACGGTGCCGGTGGGGACGGTCAGGTCGACTTCGGCGACCACCGTGTGGTCACCGTACGACTTGCGCACTCCCGTGACCTCGATCGCATGGGTTCTCGTCGTCATGCCGACCATGCTGGGAGGTTGTCCCTGCGTCAGGGTCAACTGCCGGGGCCGCGCGGGCCCGCACCGCCCGCAGTTCCGGGGCAGCCGCGCCGTCCAAGGCCCTTTTCACCCCTCTGACCTGGTGCGTTAGGGTATCGACGCCCCATTGTTCCGCCGAGGAGACCTCGCCATGCCCGCGCGCACCGTCCTGATCCTCCAGCACGTCGAGGTCGAGAAGCCCGGCCTGATCCTGGACGCGCTGGACGGCAGCGGTCTCCACGTCGACGTACGGAATCTGCTCGACGCTCCCGCTCCGGATGCCTGTGCGGACGCCCTGCCGCCCGTCTCGGAGCTGGCGGGCCTCGTCGTGATGGGCGGCCCCATGAACGCCGACGACCTGGCGGGCCACCCGGCGCTCAAGCTGGAGCGGGACCTCCTGGCCGACGCGCTGCGGGCCGGCGTTCCGACGCTGGGCGTGTGTCTCGGTGCCCAACTGCTCGCCCGCGCCCAGGGCCTGGCCGTCCGCACGGGCGCCGAGCTCGGCCGCGCCGGTGAGATCGGCTGGGCCCCGCTGCACGACGTGGACCGGGACGATCCCGTCGTCGGCCCGCTGGCCGACTCTCCCGCGGTGCTCCACTGGCACGGCGACCGCATCGTGCCCGCCGAAGGGGCCCGTGTGCTCGCCCGCACCGCCACGACCGAGTGCCAGGCCTTCCGGGCCGGACCGGTGGCCTGGGGCCTCCAGTTCCACCTGGAGGTCACCCCGGAGCTCCTGGACGACTGGCTCGCCGAGCCGTCCTTCGCCACGGAGGCGGCCGAGGCCCTCGGCCCCGGAGCCGAGGCCCGCCTGCGCGCCGACGCCCGCACCGTCGCCCCGGCACTGCGCCCCCTGGCCGAACGCGGCCTGGCACACCTGCGGTCCCTCTTCATGGAACGCGCCGGGCTTTAGAGTCCGTCTCTGCACCGTCGTCGGCCTCCTCCGCCAGCACCCGCTGCGCCACCGCGAACGCCGAGTTGGCCGCGGGCACCCCGCAGTACACCGCCGTCTGCAGCAGAACCGCGCCGATCTCCTGCGGCGTGAGCCCGATCCTGCGGGCGGCGCGGACGTGCAGGGCGAGTTCGTCGAGGTGGCCGTGGGCGACCAGTGCGGTCATCGTGATCATGCTGCGTTCGCGGCGTGCCAGCGTGGGGTCGGTCCAGATCTCGCCCCACGCGTAGCGGGAGATGAACTCCTGGAAGCGCGCCGTGAACGCCGTCGTGTTCGCCTGGGCGCGGTCGACATGGGCGTCCCCGAGCACCGCACGCCGCACGGCCGTGCCGCTCCTCGGTGCGTCGTCGGCGAAGTGGGAGCGCAGCGCGGTCGCCACGGCCTCGGGGCGTTCGGCGGGCGCCAGGTGGGAGGCGCCCGCCAGCTCCACGAGGGCCGCGCCCGGCACGGCGTCGACGATCTCCCGCGCGTGGGCGGGCGGTGTCGCCGGGTCCTCGCGCCCGGCGACGACCAGCGTCGGCACCTCGATCGACGCCAGCACGTCCCGCATGTCGTACGCGGCCAGGGCGTCGCAGCACGCGGCGTACGCCCCGGGATCGACCGCCCGGTGGTCCGCGACCAGCGCGGGCACCGTGAAACCGGGCGTGAACCAGCGCTGCGGAGCCGACTCCGCGAGCCCCGCCAGACCCTCGCGGCGCACCAGCGCGGCCCGCTCCCGCCACGGTCCGGCGCCGCCGAAGTGGGCCGAGGAGCAGACCACGGCGAGGCTCGCAAGCCGCTCGGGATGCCGGGCCGCCAACTCCAGGCCCACGGCGCCGCCGAGCGAGACCCCGGCGTACGCGAAGCGGTCGATGTCGAGTGAGTCGGCGAGGGTCAGGACGAGGTCCGCCAGTTCGGCGACGGTCGCGCCGGGGCCGATCAGGTCGGCGGGGGAGCCGCCGTGGCCGGGGAGGTCCCAGCGCACGACGCGGTGGGCGCCGCGCAGTTCGGGCACGACGGCGTCCCACAGGGACAGGGAGGCGCCCAGGGACGGGCCGAGGAGGAGCGGGGGAGCGGTGGTGGCGCCCTCGACGGTGTGGTGCGGCAGCCTGCCGCTCGGTGCGGTGGTCAAGGTCGCTCCAGCGCGCGGTCGGTCAGGACACCGGCGTAACCGGTGTACTGGGTGGGGTCGGTGAGGCGGTCGGTCATCTCGGTGGGATCGACGTTCTCCAAGCCCGGCTCGTCGGCGAGGAGTTCTTTGAGGGCCTCCGCGAGCGTCCGGCCCTCGGCGTGAGTCCGGCGGGCCGCCCGGGTCAGCAGCTCCTTGGCGCGGGCACGGCCGAGCGGTGGCGCGAGCTCGGCGGCCAGCCGCTCGGAGACGATCAACCCGCCGGTCAGTCCCAGGTGTTCACGCATCACCTCCGGATGCACACGCAGGCCCTCGGCGAGCTCGGCCGCGTCCCGGGCCGCGCCGCCCGCCAGCCGCAGCAGGTCGCGCAGCGGCTCCCATTCGGCGTGCCAGGCACCGGCGGGCCGCTCGTCCTCGGCGGCCAGCGAGCCGTACAGGATCGCCGCGAGGGCGGGCGCGCGGCGCGCGGCGGCGGCGATGAGCGTCGCGCGCACGGGATTGGCCTTGTGCGGCATGGCGGACGAGCCCCCGCCCGAGCCCTCGGAGACCTCCGCGATCTCGGTGCGGGAGAGGACGAGCACATCGGCCGCGGTCTTGCCGAGGGCGCCGACGGTGAAGGCGAGGGCGGAGCCGAGGTCGGTGACCGGGGTGCGGAGCGTGTGCCAGGGCAATGGAGGCGCCTGCAGAGCCAGTTCGCGAGCGAAGGCGGAGACGAGGGCTCCCGCGGCGTCCGGCACCGGCCCCTCACCCGTGCACCCTCCCTCCCCGTACACCCCGAACGAAGCCAACGTCCCGGCCGCGCCCCCCAGTTGCACGGGCAGCCCGCCGCGCACGGCCGCCACCCGGTCCCGCGCGTCGAGGACCAGCGACCGCCACCCCGCCGCCTTCAGGCCGAACGTCGTCGGCACCGCGTGCTGTGTCAGCGTGCGGCCCGGCATCACCGTGTCCCGGTGGTCGCGGGCGAGGCGGGCCAACGCCCGCTCCGTGCGCCCCAGGTCGGCGAGGATCAGCTCCAGCGTCCGCACGGACACCAGCATCAGCGCCGTATCCAGGATGTCCTGACTCGTCGCGCCACGGTGGACGTACGGCGCCGCCTCGGCCGGTACGGCCGCCGTCAACTCCGCCACCAGCGGGATCACCGGATTTCCGCCCTCCCGCGCGCGGAGCGCGATGTCCCGCGCGTCGTACCGGCCGAGGTCCGCCGCGGCCGCCGTCACCGCCGTCGCGGCGTGCCGGGGCGCCAGTCCCACGGCGGCCTGCGCACGGGTCAGCGCGGCCTCGGCGGCCAGCAGGGCTTCGAGGAACGCGGTGTCCGACGTCGCGTCGGCGGCGGGGGAGCCCGCCCAGCCCGGGGAGAGCAGGCCGCTCACGGGGCCTCCGGCGGAAATTCCAGGAAGACCGTCTCGCCGGCCCCTTGCAGTCGGATGTCGAACCGGTACGTGCGCGGCGCCTCGCTCCGGGCGACGAGCGTCGCGCGCCGCTCCTCGTCCAACGAGGCGAGCAGCGCGTCGCCGGGCTCGTCCACCAGGTACGCGCGCGTGTACAGATGATGAAGCAGACCACGCGCGAAGACGGCGATCGAGACGTACGAGACGCCGCCCGGCGGCAGCGTCCGTAGGGCCCAGTGGCCGTCCGCGTCGGTCGGGACCCGGCCGAACCCGGTGAACGCGACGCCGTCACGCCCCACGACGCGTCCCGTGACGGGATCATGTCGCAGGGACCCGGGCGCGCCCGTGCGCGAACAGTCCGGCGCGGGCTGCCACGTCTCGATCAGGGCGTCGGGCACGGGCTGACCTGCGCCGTCCAGCACGTACCCGTGCAGAGTGATCGTGTCCGGGTCCCCGACGGGCGCCACCTCGCCGCCGCGCGGGAAGGGCAGCGCGTACCCGTAGAACGGGCCGACGGTCTGGGAGGGCGTGGGGGCGTACGACGCCGTGGAGGGGGCGGCCCTGGGGTGCGGTGGTGTCGGGGTGTGCGTCATCGGCGCGGTTCGGCCTCCTCGAAGAGCGTCGCGGACGGGCCGTCCAGGACGATGTCCCAGCGGTGGCCGAGCGACCACTCGGGAACGGACAGGGTGTGGTCGTAGGCGCAGACGAGGCGCTGCCTGGCCGACTCGTCGGTCACCGAGCGCAGCACCGGGTCGTACGGGAAGAGGGGGTCCCCGGGGAAGTACATCTGGGTCACCAGGCGTTGTGCGAACGCCGTGCCGAAGAGTGAGAAGTGCAGGTGCGCGGGCCGCCACGCGTTGACGTGGTTGAGCCATGGGTAGGCGCCCGGCTTGATGGTGGTGAAGGAGTACGCGCCGTCGTCGTCGGTGAGGCAGCGCCCGAAGCCCGTGAAGTTCGGGTCGAGCGGCGCGGGGTGCCGGTCCACCTGGTGCGCGTACCGGCCCGAGGCGTTGGCCTGCCACAACTCGACCAGCTGGCCGCGCACGGGCCGCCCTCTGCGGTCCAGGACCCGGCCGCTCACGGTGATGCGCTCGCCGAGCGGCTCCCCCGGGTGCTGCCGCGTCAGATCGCTGTCCAACGGGCCCACATCGGTGACGCCGAACGCGGGCCCGCTCAGCTCCACGGCCTCCGGGTCGCGCAGCGGGATCAGCGGCCGCTTGGGGTGGCGCAGATGGCTGCTGCGGTAGGGCGGGTAGTCGCGGGGCGGATGGTGCGAGCCGCCCGCCACGGCCTGTGCCCGCGCTTGGGCCTTCGCCTTCGCCTGTGCCTTGGCGATCTCGGCGTCCATCGCGTCCTGGCTGAATCCGGCGGGCAGCGGTTCGGTGGTGTCGGTGTCGGTGACGGGGTCGGTGTCGGTGTCGGTGGGGAGGGACATTCTCGGGCCTCCTCGGCTCTTCACGTTGGGGCGCGGGTTCAGGGTGCGAAGCCCGTGGTGACGCGGACTTCGGCCGCGGTTCTGGCGGTGATCTCCTCGGCGGAGACACCCGGCGCCGACTCGACGAGCTCAAGACCGTCGCCCGTCACGTCGAGCACACCCAGGTCGGTGATGATCCGGTCCACGCATCCCTTGCCGGTGAGCGGCAACGCGCACTCCTCGACGATCTTCGGTGTGCCGTCCTTGGCGGTGTGCGTCATGACGACGACGACCGTCCGCGCGCCGTGCACGAGGTCCATCGCCCCGCCGATACCGGTGATCATCTTGCCGGGGATCGCCCAGTTGGCGAGGTCCCCGCGCGCGGAGACCTGCATCGCGCCCAGTACGGCGACGTCGATGTGACCGCCCCGGATCATCCCGAAGGAGAGCGCCGAGTCGAAGAAGGAGGCACCGGGCAGCACGGTCACCGTCTCCTTGCCCGCGTTGATCAGATCCGGGTCGACATCCGCCTCGGTGGGGTAGGGGCCCACGCCGAGGATGCCGTTCTCGGACTCGAGGACCACTTCCACGCCCGGTGGCAGGTGGTTGGGGATCAGTGTGGGCAGCCCGATGCCGAGGTTCACGTACTGTCCGTCCCGGAGTTCGCGCGCGGCGCGGGCGGCCATCTCCTCCCGGGTCCAGGCCATCAGCGTGCCACCGTCCCGGTCGCCGTCGCAGGGGCAGGAGGAACTGGAGCAGGCGTCGAGACGGTGCGCCGTTCGATGCCCTTGTCGGCGGCCTGCTCAGGGGTGAGCGCCACCACCCGCTGCACGAAGATCCCCGGCAGATGCACCGCGTCCGGTTCGATCGCACCCGGCTCCACCAGCTCCTCCACCTCCGCGACGGTCACGCGTCCGGCCATCGCCGCGAGCGGGTTGAAGTTGCGGGCGGACTTGGCGAACACGAGGTTCCCGTGCCGGTCGCCGCGGGCCGCGCGCACCAGGGCGTAGTCGGTACGGATACCGCGCTCCAGGACGTACGGGATGCCGTCGAACTCCCGTACCTCCTTGGCCGGGGACGCGACGGCGACCCCGCCCTCACCGTCGTAGCGCCAGGGGATCCCGCCCTCGGCGACCTGCGTGCCGACCCCGGCGGGGGTGTAGAACGCGGGGATGCCCGTGCCGCCCGCCCGCAGCCGCTCGGCGAGCGTGCCCTGCGGAATCATCTCGACCTCCAGTTCGCCGCCCAGGTACTGCCGCGCGAACTCCTTGTTGGCGCCGATGTAGGAGCCCGTCACGCGGGCGATGCGGCCCGCCGCCAGGAGTACCGCGAGGCCCGAGTCCATCGCCCCGCAGTTGTTGGACACGACCTCCAGGCCCGAGACCCCGGCCCGGTGCAGCGCCCGTATCAGTTCGTTCGGCACGCCGCTCAGGCCGAAGCCGCCGACCGCCACCGACGCGCCGTCCCGTACGTCGGCCACCGCGTCGGCAGCCGTGGCCACCACCTTGTCCATCCGTGTGCCCCCCTCTCGCCCCGCCGATTAATCAGGGCACTGACTATCCCGGCGAGGATAGGAGCACGCCCAACTACCTGACAAGACCCGCATAGTGCGGAGTTCCGGACGCGTACTGTTCAGTGCACCGACTACCCCGACTACCCCGACTACACCGACTACACCGACTACTGTGTCCGACGACCGAGCAGCTGCGGACCGGGCACCTGCGAAATCAGTCGGGGACCCAATCCGGCGGAGCGGAGGAACTCATGGCCGCGGTGGACCTCGCCACTCACCCCGGGCATCTGGCCCGGCGGCTGCAGCAGGCGCACCACCTCCTGTGGAACGCGATGGTGTCCGAGGAGATCACTTCGCCGCAGTACGCCGTCCTCAACGCCCTGGTCGCCGAACCCGGCCTCGACCAGCGCACCGTGGGGCAGCGGGTGGGCCTCGACCGGTCCACCATCGCGGAGGTCGTCGCCCGGCTGATCCGCCGCGGACTGCTCGACAAGGTCCGCGACCCGCGGGACGGCCGCCGCTTCCTGCTGCGCCTCACCGACGACGGCCTGCGCACGCACCGCAGGCTGACCGTGCGGACCGCCCGGATGAACCAGGTCCTCCTCGCGCCGCTCTCCGCCGAGGAGCGGTCCGTCTTCCTCGAACTGATCCAGCGGGTCGCGGACGCCGCGGAGGATCTGCGCAACCCCGTGGAACCGGTCGAGGCGACCGCGGCGACCACAGCGGCCGTCGTGGACTGACGCGGCTCACCCCTTCGCGTACACGACCCACACCTGCCCCTTCGCGAACGGCAGCGGCTTGCCGTCGGCCGTCGTGAAATCGGTGCCGCTCTCGGCCGACGGGCGCCTCCACCGGCCCTTGTAGGCGCGCCCGTCGCGCAGCACGCTCACATCGCCCTCGCCGACCGTCTCGGTGAACGGCGAGACGCTGCCCGCACGGTCGTGGAAGCGGGACGGCCGCACCTTCACGTACTGCACGACGACCGTCGACGGCCCGAGGGCCTTGCCGTCGGACGTCCGTGCCGCCCGCCCGTCCATCGCGACGCGCCAACGCCCCTCGTACTCCACCCAGTCGAAGGTGAAGCGGGCCGCGGGGAAGCGGACCGTCCGCCGGGTCTGCGGTGTGCCGCCGTCCGGGCGCGGCCCGAACCGGAAGCCGGTGCTCTCCAGAGCGCCCGCGCGCGGGGTGGCCTTCAAGGCGTCCGGGCGTACGAAGAGGTTGTGCGGCGCGACCCGCCCGCTGCCCCGGTAGTAGGCGTCGCCGGGCGCCTTGCCGGGCGGCAGCGCCCGCACCGGAGCGCCCGCGATCAGCGGAAGGAGCTTGGACTGGGCCCCGGAGAACGCGAGCGTGGGCCGGTCGTCGAACTGGCGCAGGAGTTCGAGATCCGTCTCGCGCGCACTGCGTACGGGACCGACGGCGGCCGGCAGCCGGGACGCGAACACCGCCATCAGACGGCTGAGCCCCGCCTCCACCTGCTCGACGTACACGACGTCCGCCGCGTCGATGCCGGTCTGCGGCCGGGCCGGGCCCACGTTGTCGATCTTCACGGCGAGTACGCCGCCTCTCCCCGGCCCCGGCGTGTCTCCGTCCGCCCCGGAGGGCTCAATCGTGCAGCCGGACACGAGGGCGGCGACGGCGATCGCCACCGCCGCCCCGGCCGCCCGTGTACGTGTCCGCGTCCGTGTCCGCCGTCTCATGCGGGAGTCCTACCCCATTTGCGCGGGGTCGTGGCCGCGTCAGCCGAGATCGAGGGCGTTCCGCAGGCCGAGCCGGTAGCGGGTGCGGTCGTGGCGCTTGAGGATCTCCAGCTCCGGGACCCGGTACAACGGCGTCACCGTGCACGGCTTCTGGCCCGAACCGGCCCGCTCAAGGAGAGCGTTGACCGCCTGGCGGGCGGCGGCGTTGGCGCCCTCCATCGTCGCGAGGTCGATGTCCACGGAGACGTAGTCACCGGCGAGGAAGAGGTTCGGGATCTTCGTGGCGGCCGACGGGCGGTTGTGGAACGTGCCGACGGGGTGGATGAGCAGCTGGTCCTCGTTGGTGGGGTGCGGCGTGCCGAGCCCGTCCACACCCGGGTCGAGGAACCACGAGTGCAGTTTGCTGTCGCTCAGGACCGTCTTCCCGGTGTCGTTGAGGGCGGCCTTGAGCTGTGCCCACACTTCCTTGGCGACCTCGTCGCGGGTGCACTGCTTGGCGGTCTTGCCGTACAGGATCCCCGGCTTGTCCCACTCGGAGATGTCCACCGACAGGCAGTCGACCGCGACGCCGTCGCCGTAGTCGGCCGGGAAGTCACGCTCGGGCCAGTGTCCGGCCTGCGCGATGCCGGTGAGCGACCAGGGCGAGTCGATGAGGTTGAAGTGGCCCTTCACGACCGCCGGACGCTCCGCCAGGTAGAACTGGATGCCCGTCATCCAGTCCGTCTCCAGCTTGTCGCAGCGCGCCAACTGCGGGTCGGCTGCCTTCAGTTGAGCGCTCCACGTACGGCGCGCGTGCTCCACCGGCATGGCCTGGACGTAATGGTCGGCGGTGATGTCGCGCCGTACGCCCTCGGGGTCCTCGATGACGGTCTTGGTGATGCGGCCACCGTCGAAGCCCAGCTCCCGCACGCTCCAGCCGATCCGGAACTCCACGCCCAGCGCACGGAGATGGGATACCCACGGATCGATCCACGCCTCGTTGGTCGGTGCGTTGAGGATGCGGTCGGGCGGGCCGTCCGCGCCCTGGCCGAGCGCGTTGAGGACGAAGGCCTCGCCGAGCGTGCCGACGGTGCGGGTGCTGGCCTCCTCGGCCTTCGTCGCCACGATGTTCCGGGTCACGCCGATGACGAGGATGCGCTGGTAGTCCTTGGACATCTTCGCGGCGCGGGTGAACTCCCACCAGGGCGTCGACTCCCAGTCGTCCTCGCGGCGCTCGTCACAGCTGGTGAGGAAGACCAGGGCGCGGTTGACGAAGTACGCGGCCTCGTGGGCCGGCAGGTTGAACGCGGTGTCGAGCAGCGCGGCGAGCGCCCGCCGGATGTCGTCGAGCGTGAGCTTCTCCGGCTCGCTGCCCGGCCAGGGGATCGGCATCCTGATGTCCTCGCGGCCGGTGCGGGCGAACATCATCTCGCGCGGGGCGACGAGGTTGTCCCAGACGCCGTTGGCGTTCCCGGGGAAGGGAATGCGGCGCATCGTGTCCGGGAGGTTGTGGTAGATGCCCGGGATGAAGCGGAAGCCGTGCTCGCCGGGCAGCGGCTTCCTGCCGCCTCTCGCGCTGTCCGGTACGTCCATGCTGCGGGCCTTGCCGCCGAGCGCCCGGCGTTCGTAGACGGTGACGGCGAAGCCGCGCTCGGCCAGTTCATGGGCGGCGGTCAGCCCCGCGACACCGCCGCCGAGCACCGCGACGGAGGGCTTCGCCCGCGGCGCGTCCGCTGCGCCCGGTACGGCCGCCGCGGCGGGCAGCGCCCCCGCTCCCAGCGCCCCCGCTCCCAGCGCCGCCGCCCCGCCGACCGCCGCGGCCCCCGCGACGAACCGCCGCCGCGTACTTCCCTCGGCTTCCCCGAGCTCCGTGCCCCGCCGCCCCATGTCCCGCCCCATGTCCGCCCCCATTACCGTCGGTAACTGACGTGTCAGGCGCAGGAGCCTACGGTGACGGCCGGTGGGGTGGAAGGTGCGCGGGGGCCCGGCCGAACATTGGCGCGATTGCGGTGCTTGCGGGGGCGGGCGGGGCGTGTGTGGGAGCCAGGGGTGCGCGAGGCGAAGGTGCGGACGTCCCACGCCCGCCGCTCACCCGCCGAAACCGAGGCCCCGGG
Source organism: Streptomyces sp. NPDC058284 (assembly GCF_042881135.1). Lineage (NCBI taxonomy): Bacteria > Bacillati > Actinomycetota > Actinomycetes > Kitasatosporales > Streptomycetaceae > Streptomyces > Streptomyces sp. NPDC058284. The sequence continues at coordinate 533,620 of NZ_JBHVYE010000001.1, read as the reverse complement.
TAGCTCAGCCACCGGCCCCGGCATCGAGCCCCCGGGTACGCCGCTCAGCCACCGGACCCGAACACGTCCGCCAGAGGGTTGCGGACCGGTTGCTCCAGCTGGGCGTACGTGCAGCTCTCCGGGGTCCGGTCGTCGCGCCACCGGCGAAACGCGGCCGTGTGCCGGAAGCGGCGCCCGCCCTCCATATGGTCGTACGCCACCTCGCAGACCCGCTCCGGGCGCAACGGCATCCAGGAGAGGTCCTTCTTGCCCGACCAGCGGCTCGGGGCGCCGGGCATGCGGGCCGTCTCGTGGGCCGTCTCGTCCGTCCAGGCGGCCCACGGGTGCCCGGCCGCGGACTCCATCCGCAGCGGCTCCAGCTCGTCGACGAGTTCGGCGCGACGCTTCATCGAGAACGCCGCGCACACGCCCACGTGCTGCAGGGCGCCCTCGTCGTCGTACAGGCCGAGCAGCAGCGAACCGACGACGGGGCCGCTCTTGTGGAAGCGGTAGCCCGCGACCACGCAGTCCGCGGTGCGCTCATGCTTGATCTTGAACATCAGGCGTTCGTTCTGGCGGTAGCGCAGGTCCAGCGGCTTGGCGATGACACCGTCGAGTCCCGCCCCCTCGAACTGCTCGAACCACACCTGCGCCGTCTCGGGGTCCGTGGTCGCCGGTGCCAGATGGACGGGTGGCGTGACGCCGGAAAGCGCCTGTACGAGGAGGGCGCGCCGGTCGGCCAGGCCGACGTCGAGCAGCGCCTCGTCCGCGAGGGCGAGGAGGTCGAACGCCACGAACGAGGCGGGCGTGCGGTCGGCCAGCGTCGTCACCCGGGAAGCGGCGGGATGGATCCGCTCGGTGAGCGCGTCGAAGTCGAGGTGCCCGTCCCGGACGATCACGATCTCACCGTCCACCACGCACCGCTTGGGCAGACGCTCCCGCAGGGCCGTCACCAGCTCGGGAAAATAGCGGGTCAGCGGCTTCCCGGTGCGGCTGCCGATCTCGACCTCCTCGCCGTCGCGGAAGACGATCGCGCGGAACCCGTCCCACTTCGCCTCGTACTGCATGCCCGGCGGAATCTTCGCCACGGGCTTGGCGAGCATGGGCTTCACGGGCGGCATCACCGGCAGGTCCATGGCTCGATTCTGCTCCGTGCTGCGGCGTATCGCCCGGTGTGCGGCAAATGCCCGACCCGCCTAGCCTGGCTCGCATGGGTGCAGCCAACGGCAAGAGCGCGGCCGTGCAGATCGACACGGGGGAGCGGGAGGTGCGGCTCTCCAGTCCGGACCGGGTCGTCTTTCCCGAGCGGGGGTTCACCAAGCTGGACCTCGCCCAGTACTTCGTGGCCGTCGGACCCGGCATCCTGCGCGCGCTCAGGAACCGCCCCACCACGCTGCAGCGCTATCCGGACGGGGCGGCCGGTGAGTTCTTCTACCAGAAGCGCGTCCCGAAGAACCATCCCGACTGGATCCCCACCGCCACCATCGTCTTCCCTAGTGGCCGCACCGCCGACGAGATGTGCCCCACGGAGCTGGCCGCCGTCATCTGGGCCGCCCAGTACAACACCCTCACCTTTCACCCCTGGCCGGTGCGGCGCGACGACCTCGACCACCCCGACGAGCTCCGCATCGACCTCGACCCGCAGCCCGGCACGGACTACGCGGACGCGGTGCGGGCCGCGCACGAACTCCGTGCCGTACTGGACGAGTTCGGCGGCCTGGTGGGCTGGCCCAAGACCTCCGGCGGCCGTGGCCTGCACGTCTTCGTGCCCATCGAGCCGCGCTGGACCTTCACCCAGGTGCGGCGGGCCGCGATCGCCTGCGGGCGGGAGCTCGAACGGCGGATGCCGGACGCGGTCACCACGGCGTGGTGGAAGGAGGAGCGCGGTGCCAAGATCTTCGTGGACTACAACCAGACCGCCCGGGACCGCACGATCGCCTCCGCCTACTCGGTACGCGCCCGCCCGCACGCCCCCGTATCGGCACCGCTGCGCTGGGACGAGGTGGACGACGCGGCCCCGGAGGACTTCGACCTCGCGACCATGCCGACCCGCTTCGCCGAGGTCGGCGACGTCCACGCGGCCATGGACGAACGGGCGTACTCCCTGGAGGCACTCCTCGAACTGGCCACCAAGGACGAGAAGGACCATGGGCTCGGCGACCTGCCGTACCCCCCGGAGTACCCGAAGATGCCGGGCGAGCCGAAGCGGGTACAGCCGAGCCGGGCGAAGCGCGGGGACTGACCCGGTGCGCTCCGCCCGGCCCGGCCCGGGGACTGGACCAGAGATCCCCTACAGCTCCTTGATCCGCACGTCCCGGTACGAGATCACATCGGTGACCCCGTGCACCTGGAGCCCGAGGTAGCCGGACGAGTACCGCCGCCCGTCCGTGCCCGGGTCGTCGGCGCGCGGGGGCGTGAAGACCTGGCCGCCCGTGTTGTCGAACTCGTTGATCAGGGTGCCGTTGCGGTAGACCGAGTAGTGCTGGTCCACCACGCGGATCTCGTAGTCGTTCCAGGTGCCCTTCGGGGTGACGCCCGCGCCGGCGAAACCCACCCGGTCGAAGCCGTAGACCGACCCCGTCTTGTACATGTCGCCGTCAGGCTTGTCGAGCGCCTGGATCTCGTGCCCGTACTTGATGGCGACCCACTCCGGACGCGATTCCTCCGGGTGGTCGTGGACCTGCGGGAAGCGCACGAACACACCGCCGTTGGCGTTGCCGTTGCCCGGCGCGTTGTCCCGCCACTGGAGCTTCAGCGAGAAGTCGCCGTACTTGCGCTGCGGGTACCAGAGCATGCCCATGCCCTCGACGGTGGTGCTGCTGGTGATCGAGCCGTCGGGGTTCAGGCCGAACTTGCCGCCGCCGACCTGCTCCCACTTGTTCAGGGAGGCCTGGGTGCCGTCGAAGATCTTGCGGTAGCCCTCCGTCTGGCCGGGCTTGCCGATGCCGGACTGCTTGGCGGCGCGGTTGATCTTGTTGTACTCGCGCTGGTCGATCTCACCCGCCCTGAGGAGCTTGTCCGTCACGCTCTTGACGTGCTTGAGGAAGAGCGCCTGCGACGTCCACTCCTTCTCGTCCTCGATCAGCTCGCCGACCCGGCAACGGTTGTTGGTGACCCGGTTCGGGATGCCGGTGTCGACCGTTCCCACGAAGACCGTCAGCCGTTCGTCGAACTCGGGGCAGTTGGGCGCGGGCACGCCGCCCCCGTCGGTGACGGTGAAGGAGACCGTCCTGGCCCCGGCGGTGTTGCCCGCCTTGTCGCTCGCCCGGTACGCCACGCTGTGGCGCCCCGCGCGGTCGACGACGACCGGCGCCCCGTACGCGAGGTAGGGGCCGCCGTCGAGTGAGTACTCCACCTTGTCGACGCCCGAGTCGGCGTCCGTGGCGGTGACCGTCACCTTGGCCCTGCCGAGGTAGGCGCCGTCCGAGTTCCTTTCGCCCTCGACCTTCGCCGAGGTCTCCGGAGGTGTCTTGTCCTGCACGGGCGGTGCGACCACCGTGAACTCGACGGACTTCTCGGCCGCCTGGTTGCCGGCCTTGTCGGCGGCGCGGTAGCGGACCTTGTGGGCGCCCGTCTCGTGCACCATGACCGGCGCGGTGTACGCGGTCCAGGCGCCGTCGCCGATCGCGTACTCGATCTTGTTGACGCCGGAACCGGTGTCCGACGCGGTCACCGTGACCGTCGCCATCCCGACGTACTGACCCTGGTCGTTCTTCTCACCGGTCACCGTGGCGGACGTCTCCGGCGGCGTCCTGTCGTCCGTCGGCGGCGCGACGACCGTGAAGTCCACGGACTTCTCCGCCGAGACGTTGCCCGCCCTGTCGGTGGCCCGGTAGCGGACCTTGTGCGTGCCGACCCGGTCGACGACGACCGGCGCGGTGTACGGCTGCCAGGCGCCGTCCGCCCCGAGGGCGTACTCGATCCTGTCGACGCCCGAGCCCTCGTCCGTCGCGGTCACCGCGACCGCCGCCGAACCGACGTACGCGCCATCGGAGTTGGTGGATCCCTCGACCTTCGCCGAGGCCTCCGGAGCCGTGGTGTCCTGGCCGCCGCCCGCGGTCACGACCAGGATTCCCTGCATCGAGCCGTGGCCGGGGATGGTGCAGTGGTAGCGGTAGCGGCCCGGGGTGAGTGTCACCTCGGCGGTGTGCTTGCCGCCCTGGTCGTCATTGGGGTTGGCCAGGATGTTCAGCGTGACGTCGTTGTTGTACTCCGGGTCGGAGGTGTCGAACGTCAGCGTGTGCGGCATGCCCGTCGTGTTGCCGGTCGCCTCGCTGTTCTCGAAGACGATCGTCGCCGGGCCCGCCACCGCCGTGGTGGGCGCCGACCGGTACTTGGCGATGTCGTTGTCGGCGGACCAGGTGAGGGTCTGCGCCGCGGCCGGAGCGGTGTCGTCGGGGCGCGCCACGGCCGCCGTCGACGTCAGGCCGAGCACCATCAGGAGCGAGGCGAACAGCGCTGTGTACAGTCTCCGCCCGCGCCGGGACCTCGTCGTGTGGGAACGCATCATCCCGCCTTCCTCGCCAGGTCGTCGGCGGCCGGGGTCGCCGCGCCGCCCTTGTACGTCACGCGCCACAGCGCCGACTTGGCGTCCGAGGTGAAGAAGCCCCTGCCGTAGTCGAGGACGTACAGCGAGCCGTCCGGCGCGAACTTCCAGTCCATGAGGTTCTTGATGCCGTCGTTGCCGATCGGAATGATCTTCTTCAGCGATTCGGCGTGCACGGGCAGGCCGCCGCTGCCGGCCGTCTTCGGGTCCATGAGCACCGCGTGCCGCGGCTGGTCGGCGTCGTAGAAGTCACCGACGAACCACTTGCCGTCCCAGTACGAGGGCCACTTGTCGACGCCGGCGTTGGCCGCGTCGTAGCGGTAGACCGGGCCGTTCATGGTCGCCTGGCCGCCGCCCTTGAGCCACGGCAGGAGGATCTTCTGCTCCTCCGTCCTGTAGCTCGGCACGCCCTTCGCGTCGCGCGGGTAGTCGACGCCGCCGCCCTGCGGCGAGTACCAGATGTTGTTCGGCTCGGCCGGCGGGATGTTCACCAGGCCGTCGTTGTTGGGCGACTCGTTCTTGAGGTTCTCGCAGTCGTACCAGCCGAGCGGCTTCGTCGGGTCCGGCAGATTGCGGTCGCGGTAGGGCTGGTTGTTGCCCATGCAGTACGGCCAGCCGCGGTTGGAGGCGTGGGTGATCGCGGCGAACGTGTCGTACTTCGCCGGGCCCCAGGTCGTCGACGGCGCACCGGCGTCCGGGCCGACCCAGCCCGCGTACAGCGTGTCCGTCTTCTTGTCGATGCTGATGCGCGCCGGGTTCCTGACGCCCATCACGTAGATCTCGCCGCGCGTCTTGCCGCCGCCCTCGTCCTGCTCCTTGCCGGTGAAGAGGTTCCCTTCGGGGAGCGTGTACGTCCCGTCGGGCTCGGGGTGGATGCGCAGGATCTTGCCGTTGAGGTTGTTGGTGTTGCCCGCGGTACGGCGCGCGTCGGCGAAGGAGACGCCCTTGAAGTTCGGCTGCGGGTTGTTGCCCGAGTAGCCGTCGCTGAATCCGGAGGAGTTGTTGTCACCGGTCGCGATGTACAGGTTGTTCTTGGAGTCCCAGGCCATCCCGCCGCCCGCGTGGCAGCAACTGTGGATCTGCACCGGCCACTTGAGCAGCACCTTCTCGCTGTCCATGGCCAGCTTGTCCGTGCTCCGGTCGAGCGTGAAGCGGGAGACGTAGCGCTCGGCCATGTGCGTCTCGCGGTTGATCCTGGAGTGCGGCGTGTAGTGCAGGTACACCCAGCCGTTCTGCTCGAACTTCGGGTCGAGCTCGATGCCGAGCAGGCCCTCCTCGACCTTGGTCAGCTCATCGCCGCCGCCCTTGTTGCCGAAGACGGTCAGCGCGCCCGCGAGCGTCGACTTCTTGGTCTTCGGGTCGTAGACGTGGATCTCGCCCGTGCCCTTGCCGACGTCCGGACTGTTCCAGTCGGTGACGACCGGCTGCGAGGAGTCGGCGCCGCCGCGGCCGATGTAGAGGACCTTGCCGTCGGGCGCGGTGACCAGCCCGTGCGGCTCGCCGATCTGGTCGTTCCTGCCCGGCTGGTTGGGCTGGGTGAGGCGCTCCGCCTTGTAGTTGGCGTTGATCGTCGCCTTGCAGTCGGCGCGCGCGAGGCGGGTGGTCCAGAGCAGGGCGCCCCGCAGATGGCTGCGGAAGTCCGCCTCGTCGTAGGAGGCCGCGGTGCCGCCCATGCCCGTGTAGAAGGAGCGGCCGCCGTCGTAGTCGCGGCACCAGGACACCGGGTGGTCCGCGCCGTTCTTGCCGGTGCCGGGCTGGTACGTCGACTCCCGTACGCGGGCGACCGTGTGCACGTCGCCGGAGGGGTTCTTCGTCCAGTTCAGCCACCGGTCGGGGCGCTTCCACTGGAGCGGCAGGTCCTTGGTGGCCGGATTCTCCCGGTCGCCCACCTCGACGGTCGCCCGCTGCACGTTCGTCGGTCCCGCGTCCGACGGCCGGGCGCCGACGAGTCCGGTGAACCAGTTCGAGTACGGCTCGGCGCGGGCCGCGTCGTGGATGCCGAGGAAGCCGCCGCCGGCCTCCATATAGGCCTCAAGACCCGCCTCCTGCTCGGGGTCGAGGATGTCGCCGCCGCCGGTCAGGAACGCCACGGCGTTGAACTTGCCGAGCTTGCGCTCGTTGGTGAAGACGGCCGGGTCGTCCGTCGCCTCAATGGTGAATCGCTGCGCTGCCGGGCCGGATTGGCCGATCTTCTCGATGGCCTCGATGCCGGCGTCGACGACGGGGGACTCGTCGCCGCCCGCCGCCGAACCGTGGAAGACCAGCACCTTCACGTTGGCCCCGCCGGGCGGCGAGGGAAGGGACATCGTTGTCAACGGCGGTTCCGGGTAGGGCTGCGCGGACGCGGCCTGCGCGGAGAGCGCCCCGGTGACCAGGGCTCCCGAGGCCAGCGCGGCGGCCCAGGCCCGCCGCGAACGGTTCGGTCCCGGTCGCGTTCTGCTCAACCCTCGTACGGTCAAGGGCCCTTGATGCGGTATGAGCCGCATGAGTACACCCACCCCTCGTCGGTCACAGCAACAGCGCCGACGAAGCTAGACCTCTTTTCGCAACTCGCCAATAGGTATCACCGCGATAGCACCAACTTTGTCCTGAGTGTGGATAAACAAAGATCCGGCCGATACCGTGTGGCCGTCCCCGGGGCCTTCGACGCCCCGTCAGTCTCCCTACCGCAGCGGGGGTTCGTCATGGCACGACGGAACGTGGACAGGCGGAGTTTCAACCGGCGGATGCTTGTGGGCGGCGCGGCGGCGGCAGCGGGGGTGACATCGTTGTCGGTCGCGGGCGCGCCGGACGCGAGCACCGCCGAGGGGGCGCCGCGGACCGCGCCCGCGGGCGGCGAGGTCAAGCGCATCAAGATGTACGCGGAGAAGCTCCCCGACGGGCAGATGGGGTACGGCCTGGAGAAGGGCAAGGCCTCCATACCCGGGCCGCTCATCGAGCTGAACGAGGGCGACACCCTGCACATCGAGTTCGAGAACACCATGGACGTGGACGCCAGCCTGCACGTCCACGGCATGGACTACGAGATCTCCAGCGACGGCACGCGGCACACCGGCAGCCACGTCGAGCCGGGCGGCAAGCGCACGTACACCTGGCGCACGCACGCCCCGGGCCGCCGCAAGGACGGCACGTGGCGCCCCGGCACGGCCGGCTACTGGCACTACCACGACCACGTGGTCGGCACCGATCACGGCACCGGCGGGGTGCGCAAGGGGCTCTACGGGCCGCTGATCGTGCGGCGCAAGGGCGACCTGCTGCCGGACAAGACCTTCACGATCGTCTTCAACGACATGACGATCAACAACAGGGCGGGCCACGACAGCCCTGCCTTCGAGGCCACGGTGGGCGAGCGGGTGGAGTTCGTCTCGATCACCCACGGCGAGTACTACCACACGTTCCACGTACACGGTCACCGCTGGGCGGACAACCGTACGGGCCTGCTCACCGGCCCCGACGACCCGAGCCAGATCCTCGACGACAAGATCACGGGTCCCGGCGACTCCTTCGGCTTCCAGGTCATCGCGGGCGAGGGCGTGGGGGCCGGAGCCTGGATGTACCACTGCCATGTGCAGAGCCACTCGGACATGGGCATGGCGGGCCTCTTCCTGGTGAAGAAGGCGGACGGCACGATTCCGGACTACGAGCCGCACCGTGCGGCCGCGTCGAAGGAGGGCGCGGGGAAGCACGGCCACCACTGAGAGCCTGGCTCCGAGGCGTTCCCGAACTTGTTCCGCGGCCTCGTTCGCCGGCGTCGTTCGTCCCGTTGGGTGATGCTCGCGGGGTGTCTCGGCGCCGTGCGTGCCGTAGGGCGGGCAGGCTCGTTGCTGTTCACGAAACGTCCCGTATTGAGCAAGAGGTGAACTTCTGTGCGTCGAATGAGCATCGCCCTGGCCACGGCCGTCGTGGCCATCGGCCTGGCCGCTCCGATGGCGAGCGCCGCCGCCGTCTCCAAGTCCGGGCCGCCCTTCCCCTACGCGGACTGCCTGGCCGCCACCAAGAAGAAGGGCGAGTCCCCGTCCCACGGCAGGTGGCACTGCGACCAGTTGGTGAAGAAGGGCTGGGTCTCGCCGCCGAACCGCTGATCGTCCGGCGGACCTTCCGGTACGTCCGGGTCACCTCGGAGTGATCGCGGAGTACGGGCGGCCTTCCCGGTGATCCTCGACTCCGTCGTGGAGTACGAGAGATCACCGGGAAGGCCGTTGTGGTGTGTGCGGTGTCGCGGCCCGCTCGCGCGCCACCAGGTGGTCCAGGGCCCCGCGGGCGCTCGGCGCCGACTGGGTACCCGCTGTCCGCCCCTCGTCGGCACGCCCCGGAGGTGATACGGGAGGATGCCTCCTGACACCGTCAGGGAGGAGTGACCGAAGGTGACCGAGGAACCGCGCCCCACGCTGGAGGCCGTGGCCGCACGTGCCGGGGTCTCCAGGGCCACCGTCTCCCGTGTAGTCAACGGCGACCCCGGGGTGCGGGAGGTACTCGCGGAGAAGGTGCGGCACGCGGTCGACGAACTGGGCTACGTACCCAATCGCGCCGCCCGCAGCCTTGTGACCCGGCGCCACGACGCGGTCGCCGTGGTGATCGCCGAGCCCGAGACGCGCGTGTTCGCCGACCCCTTCTTCGGCCTCCAACTGCGCGGCATCAGCAAGGAATTGACATCACAGGACATTCAGCTGGTGCTGCTGCTCACCGAGGGGCGGGACGATCACGAGCGGGTCGGCCGGTATCTCGCGGGCGGCCATGTCGACGGCGCCCTCGTCTTCTCGCTGCACCTCGACGACCCGCTGCCCGGCATCATCCGGCGCGCGGGGGTGCCGACCGTGTTCGGCGGACGCCCCGGCTGGCCGCAGGGGAGCACGGAAGGGCCGAGCGCGCCGTACGTGGACTGCGACAACCGCGGGGGTGCGCGCGAGGCAGTGCGCCACCTGGTCGGTCTCGGCCGCGAGCGCATCGCGCACATCACCGGCGCCCTCGACCAGACCTCGGCGGTCGACCGGCTCGACGGATTCCGCGACGTGCTGGCCGACGTGGATCCGCGGCTGATCGCCGAGGGCGACTTCACCCCGGCGGGCGGCGAACGCGCGATGCGGGAACTCCTGGATCGCGTACCGGAGTTGGACGCGGTCTTCGCCGCCAACGACCTGACCGCGTCCGGCGCCCTGCGGGTGCTGCGCGAGCGGGGCAGGAGGGTGCCGGACGATGTGGCGGTGGTCGGCTTCGACGACATGCTGCCGGTGGCCGAGCAGACCGATCCGCCGCTGACCTCGGTCCGTCAGGACATCGAGGAGATGGGGCGGTTGATGGCCCGGATGCTTCTGCGGGGCAGGGCGGGCGGGGCGCCCGCCGCCGAGCCTGCCGGTGTGGTCCTGCCGACGTCGCTGGTGCGCAGGGCCTCGGCGTGACGTGACGTGGCCGGGGGAGCGGTCAGGAACCGACGCTCACGGTGAAGCGCCGCGGGTTCCCGTCGTGCGCCGCTCCCGACACGTCGGGCTGCCCGTCGGGGCGCACGTCGTCGTACGGGAAGGCGTACCCGATGGGGGAGTTGGCGTGCACCACCCGTGACCAGTGATTGGTCACCGCGTCCCGGTAGTAGTCGGCCGATGACGTGCCGTTCGGCTGCTCGGGGTGGGTGAGCATGATGCTGCGGTTGAAGCCCGCCGCCAGCCGGGCGAGCAGGGCCTTCTTGTCGTCGGGGTCGTTGGGATTGTTGGCGAAGGGACCGTGGTTGCAGGTGAAGATGTCCTTCGAGGTGGGCTTGGTGAAGGAGTGGCCGCCGTTGAACGTCAGTACGCCGCCGCTGACGCGCCCGGTGAACACGCCCCGGCCGCCCTGCAGGTCGATCCTGAGGTCCGTCGAGCGGTACTTGTCCCACACCCGGTCGATGTAGCCGTTCCATACGTCGCGGAACGGCATCTGGTCCGGCCTGTCGAAGTACGGCGCCATGAGGTTCTGTGGCGAGATCACCCGCAGCACGCCCCCGCCGCCACCGCGGATGACCAGCTTGTCCCACGGCTGCCCGTCCTTCGCCGCCTGCGCCGCGAGGTCGGCGGCGATCCTGCCGACGGCGCCGTCGGGCAGCGGGGCGACGGTGTGTCTGCCGTCGCCCTCCAGGGTCAGGCCGATGGGCAGCGCGGTCACCAGGTCGACGTAGCTGATGTTGGCGTAGAGCTGCTGGGAGTTGAAGGTGAACTCGCAGAACGACCATGTGCGGCCGTAGTTGGGGTCATCGCGGGTGGCGAAGGCGGGCTCGACCAGGGCGGGGCCGGGATTGAGGAAGAAGTCCAGCTTGTCGTCGCGTACGAAGTAGACACGCGCGCCGTACATCTGAGGCAGCGTCAGGAGCTTGGGGGCGGAGCCTGCGGCGCCGAGGGGGATGGCGCAGTCGACGGGCAGCGGGGTCCGGGGCGCCGAGGGGGAGTCGGGGCGGTAGACGCCGCCGTCCGGCCTGAGCAGCACCCAGCGGTCGGTTCCCTGCTCGTGGCCGGTGACGTAGGCGCGGACTTGGCCGGGGAGCGACTTGTTCGCGAGGGCCAGCTCGCAGGTGGCGGGCGCGGCCTTGCCGCCCGCCCGGGCGCCGGGACTCAGAGCGCTGCCCCAGACGGGGTAGGTGAGGGCGCCCGCGGCGCCGGCTGCGGTGGTCAGGAACGTTCGACGCGATATCACGGAAGGTCTCCTGCGCGGTTGCGTGGGGGGTGTGTGGGGGTGGTGCACCACTGTCCCGACGGGCGAATGCGGCGTCAAGAGTTGTGACTGAGAGCGCTCTCAAAAATGTTCTCGCTTCATCAAATGACGACGGCTTCCCGGTGGCTTCGACGGCGGCTTCCCGGCAGCGGTGGATTGTCAGTGGCGGGTGCCAGACTCGGAAGAACGGAGGAGACATGCGACAAAGGAGTCGATCATGCTCAACAACCGTTTCACCACCGGCGCCCCCGTCTGGGTGGACATGTGCGCCCCTGACCTGGGCGGTGTCGGCGATTTCTACCGCTCGCTCTTCGGCTGGGAACTCCAGCGCGGCGGCGCGGACGTAGGTGGCTACAGCCAGTACCAGCTGTCCGGCAGGACCGTCGCGGGCGCCATGGCCCTGCCGGCGGAGGAGGGCTCCCCGGCCTGGACGGTCTACTTCCGCACACCGGAGGTGGACGCCACCGCGAAGGCGGTCGAGCAGGCCGGCGGCAGCACGCTCTTCGGAGCCGTCGACGTACTCGACCTCGGCCGCATGGCGGGCCTCGCCGACCCCGCGGGCGCCGCGTTCGCGGTGTGGCAGCAGGGAGAGCTCAAGGGCCTCGATGTCCTGAACGAACCGGGCAGCCTGGTCTGGACCGAGCTGTACACACCGGACGTCCCCGCGGCCGTCGCGTTCTACGGCGCGGTGTTCGGCTGGCAGACCACCGAGGCGGCCTTCCCCGGCGGGAGCTACACAATGGTGCATCCCGCGGACGGCACGCCGGACGACATGTTCGGCGGCGTGGTACCGCTCGCGGCCGACCCCGCCGAGGCGGAATCGGGCCCCTACTGGCTGCCGTACTTCCAGGTGGACGACTGTGACGCCGTGGCCGAGAAGGCGCGGCAGGGCGGCGGCACGGTCCGGATGGAGCCGGTCGACATGGAGGGCGTGGGCCGCTTCGCCAAGTTCGCGGATCCGGCGGGTGCGCGGTTCGCGGTGCTTCAGCCGGCCGCTGCCGGGGAGTAGGGCGGGCCGGGCAACCGTGCGTTGATCAATCGTTGATTGCTTGTTTCGCGCGGTGGGACACCATCGGTGGCATGCAGATCGACATGACAGCCGAGCCGGAACTCGCCTGGCAGGAGCAGGCGCTGTGCGCCCAGACAGGAGCCGACTTCTTCTTCCCCGAGCCCGGTAGTTCGGTGCGCGAGGCGAAGGACATCTGCCAGATGTGCGAGATGCGCTCGGCCTGCCTGGAGTACGCGCTGAACAACGACGAGCGCTTCGGAGTCTGGGGCGGCCTCTCCGAAAAGGAGCGGTACGCCCTCAGACGCGAACCCCGGGCTTGAGAGCGCGTCCCCCTGGGCTGAAGCCCAACGGAAGTTTGCGCCGGCGAGTCGGACATCGCGTGGGACATCGATGTCCGGCTCGCTCACGTGCGTCTACTGACCGGCGAACTGCTGGTAATTGAGGCCGTTGCAGCCGAAGGCGCGCAGCCCGTACGCGCCGCTGTCGTCGATGCAGCGCCCGGTGTTCTCGTTCTTGAAGGTGAAGCTGCCGTTGCCGTTGCGGTAGAGAGCCCACCGCTGGTAGTTGAGGCCGTTGCAGCCGAACGAGCGCAGCCCGTACGCGCCGCTGTCGTCGATGCAGCGCCCGGTGTTGCCGTTCTTCAGGACCCAGTTGCCGTTGGACTGACCGGTCATGGCCCAGTACTGGTAGTTGAGGCCGTTGCAGCCGAAGGCGCGCAGCCCGTACGCGCCGCTGTCGTCGATGCAGCGCCCGGTGTTGAGGTTCTTGATGGCGCCGGTGCTGTCGGGGTGGGCGGCGCCGGCGTGGACGATGACGGCGTCACGCCCCAGGGAGGGCGTCGGGGGTGTGGAGGCTCCGGCCGCGCCGGCACCGACCAGTACGAAGCCCGCTGCCATCGCAAGTGCGGCGCGGATGTGAGGTGTGCGTCTCGCCAAGAGCGAATGCATGTTCACTGTGCCCCCCTGTAGATGTTCACTGTGCCCCCCCGTAGATAGGGAGGGGCGCCTGCTCTGAGATGGGCAGGCAGCCGGTATGGGCAGTGAAGCGCAACCGGCGAGGGCAGACGCTAGGCCCCGTGATGCGGACCCACCAGACCAGAATCGGCCCAGAGGTATGAATGTCCAATTTTCGGGATTTGGTGCGCTCTCTCGGAGCACTTCGCGCTGCCGCTCGGGTTCCTCCCTCAGCCGTACGTCACGACGAACCGCCGCGTCCCGGCGGGCACCTGCACGTCGTCGCCGGTCACCGGTAGTTCCCGGTCGTCCGCCGACACCGACCTGACGGGTCCGAACCGGCACGGGTACACGTATCGCACCCCGCCCGGCGCCTGGGTGACCTCCACCGTCACGGACCGTCGGTCGGTGTCGTGCGTGAGCCGGTAGCCGAAGGGCTCGCCGAACAGTGTCGGCGCCGAGTCGACGGCCACCGTCTCACCGTCGGGTACCCAGTGGGGGCGGACGCCCGGCGCGATGTACAGGTGCGGGTCGTGGTCCTCGTCCGCCTCGAAGAGCAGGATGTCGCGGATCAGGAGCAGGTACTCGGCGGCGGCCCAGCCGTGCGGGATGTCGCCCATGTACCAGTGCCGGGACGGCACCTCGTGGAAGTCGGAGGCGACGGTGAAGGCGTGCTGCTCGTTCCACGCGCCGAGCGCGACCGCCCGCTCCTGCGTGCGGGGGAAGGACGCCCGTACCGTCCAGTCGAGGAGCGCGTCCATCCGCGCCGGATCGCCCGCGAGCAGGTACGCGTGCGCCAACTGCAGGGTGAGGTAGGGCCCGTAGGCGTTCCACGCGGCCTCGTGCCGGTAGCCGCCCGACACGAAACGGGCGTACATGGTGTCGAGCGTGCAGCGTGCCGCCGCGTCGATGTCCGGGCCCAGCTTGCTGCCCATGTGCAGGCGCAGCGGATGGAAGAAGGCCGCGGCGCCGATCATCGTCGAGTCGAGCCGGCCCACGTCGCCCGGCCCGGTCGGGATGTACGTCTCCCAGGCCCCGCGCCCGCGCTGCTCCGCCAGGACCCAGCGGATCGAGGCCGCCGTCGCGCGCTTCACGTCGTCGAAGGCGGCCCACAGTTCGGGTACGTCCGGCGATCCGATGCGCTCCGCGAGCCGCGCCGCCTCGTACAGGCCGGCCAGCGCCCACAGGTCGTCCCAGTAGTGCGGCTTGTCGCGCTCGCCCAGGTGCTCGGCGCTCCAGCCGCTGTGCAGCAGGCCGTACTGGTCGCGGTTGTCGCGCAGCCACCGGGCGCCGTCGGCGACGTACGGCGTGTAGAGCTTCGCGCCGAACGCGGCGGCCCGGCCCTTCGTGCGGTCGAAGCGGCCGATCGCCCAGAGCGCCTGGCCGTTGCTGTCCCATTCGCGGTCGTCACGCTCGTGCGGGCCGCCGTAGAACCCGTACTCGGCGCACGGACCGATCCGGCCCGTGCCGCGGTTGAACTTCAGCGGGTAGTGCGTGCCGAGCTGATGCTCGGCGAGCGCGCCGTCACCCACCAGCGAGCAGGCCGTGGCCTCGACGGAAGAGTCACGGATCCAGAACGAGTCGTAGACCGTGGGGCCGGGGTGGATCTCCCCCTGGTCGGAGAGGATGAGCAGCTGTGCGCGGGACTCGCGGAAGAGGTCCGTCAAGTGCACCACGGGGCGCGGCAGTTCGGGCTGCACGCCCTGGCCGAGCAGTTTCGACGTCCAGAACGCCCGGTTGGCCTCTTCCAGGTCGGCGGCCGGTGTCGCCCTGATCTCGGCCAGGTCGTCGGCCCCGCTGTACAGATCGACGGGCAGCCGCACATCCAGCTCGAACACCTCGTCGTCGATGACCCGGAACGGCCAGGCGAACGCCGCGCTGCACAACCCCGCGATCTGGTCCTGCGCCTGCCCGGCGCCGTTCAGCTTGCCGCCCATCACCAGGTCGTGGAACGGACTGTGCGCCAGGTACGCGGCGGGGTCGTAGCTGAAATCGGGGTTGCCGTACACCCCGTACTGTTCGGGAGCGGTGTCGAACACCGGACCCCAGCCGCTGTTGGTCTCCACCCGGTTCTCCGCCGGAAGATGGCGCAGGAACGTCAGCCTCCGGTCGGTGATCTGCCGCCCGTTGCGGTCGTGCCGCTGGAAGCCGCTCGGACCCGTCGGCATGACCGCCGCGCACAGCCAGCCCTCGCGCGGCTGCCCGGTCGCGCTGCCCACCGTCAGCCGGGTCACCACCAGATCGCGCTGTCGCGCGCCCACGGTTGTCGCGAAGGTGCGCTGCACGAGCGCGACGCCGTCCGGCGTGCGGAAGTCCGTGAGGACGACCGGCAGATGCGGGGCCTCCATGCGCTGCGCCACCGTGCCGCCCTCGGCAAGCTGCGGCAGGTGCAGGGCTCCCGTCGCCGGGTCGTACAGGAAGAAGAGCAGGCAGTACTTGTCGTAGACCGGCTCGATCTCCCCGGCCTGGCCGATCAGGGACTCCTGGCGGTGGTCCTTCACGCCCACCATGTGCCAGTAGCGGTAGAGGGCGTTGGAGGCCAGCGCGGCCTCCTTCGATTCGTACGTGCCGGAGTCGAAGTCGTCGCTCCAGCGCCGGAAGGCCTGCTGCGCCCACCACGGCACGGGATAGGGCACCTGCGCCCTGCCCGCCCAGCTGCGCCACATGACCTCGTAGAACATCCACTCATGGGTCTGCGCCATGGGTTCACCCCCTCGCCCACAGTTGCACCGCGGGGGGCGGTCGTAAATCGATGCGACACAGGCGCGCGGCCACCGTTACGATCCTGGGGTCGCACGCGAGGCGTGTGACGGGGGGTCCTGTAGAGCAGAGGCAGACTCGCCGCCTTTTCAGGGCGGATACGCCGGTTCGAATCCGGCCGGGACCACGGGAACGGAACACGCGGGGCGGGGCGCATGGGTCAGAGCGGCGGGATCAGCGAGCGGGACCTCGCGGCCTTCCACGACGTGGTCGGCAGACTGCGGGAACTGCCCGTCGACGACCCGGTGCGGCTGCGCGCCGAGCAGGTCGCCGCGTCCTTCGCCCGCGACGGGCGGCTGCGCAGACGCAAGGCGCGCGGCGCCGAACTGTCCGCCGCCGACGCCGCGGCCATGGCCGCCACCGCGACCGGCGCGGGTGACCGCCGAGAGGACGCGCCGCTGGTCGCCGAGGGCACGGGCGGTACGTTCCTGCGCCCCCGCCCCTGCTACGTCTGCAAGACGTCGTATCGACAGGTCGACTCCTTCTACCACCGGCTCTGTCCGGACTGCGCCGCCGACAACCGCGCCCGGCGCGCCCTCACCACGGATCTCCGCGGGCGCCGCGCGCTGCTCACCGGGGGCCGCGTGAAGATCGGCTTCCAGCTGGCCCTGATGCTGCTGCGCGACGGCGCCGACCTCGTCGTCACCAGCCGCTTCCCGCACGACACCGAGCGGCGCTTTCGCGCGGTACCGGGCAGCGGGGCCTGGCTGGGCCGCCTCACCGTGCTCGCCGTCGACCTGCGTGACCCGCGCCAAGTGCTCGGCCTGTGCGAGGAGTTGCGCGAGGCGGGCGAACCGCTCGACATCCTCGTCAACAACGCGGCCCAGACGGTCCGCAGGCCGCCCGGATCGTACGCGGCGCTCGCGGCGGGCGAGGCGGCGGAGCTGCCCGCGCTCGCCCGCAGCGCCCCCGGCTTCCGGCCGATGCGGACGGAAGCCCACTCCGCGGGACAGGGGGCGCTCGCCCTCGTGCTGCGCGACGCCGAGGGGACGGGGCTGTCACGTGACGCGGACGAGGCGGGCCTGTTGCCCGACCTCTCGCCGGAGAACTCCTGGTCCGCCCGGCTCGGTGCCCTCGACCCCGCGGAGGTCCTGGAGACCCAGCTCGTCAACGCGCTCGCCCCGGCCCTGCTCTGCGACCGGCTGCTGCCCCTGCTGCTGGCCTCGCCGCACCCCCGCACGTACATCGTGAACGTGACGGCGGTCGAGGGCCGCTTCGCCGTGCGCAACAAGCTGGGCGGGCACCCCCACACGAACATGGCGAAGGCCGCCCTGAACATGCTCACCCGCACCAGCGCCGCCGAACTCGCCGAGCAGGGCGTGCACATGTGCGCCGTCGACACCGGCTGGATCACGGACGAGAACCCGGCGCCCAAGAAGGACCGCATCGCGGGAGCGGGTTCCCGCACGCCCCTCGACGTGGTGGACGGCGCGGCCCGCATCTACGACCCGATCGTGCGCGGCGAGGCGGGCGATCCCGTCTCGGGCGTCTTCCTCAAGGACTACCGGGAGGCGGCGTGGTGAGCGGGGACGCGGACGTCGCACCGGCCTCCTGAACCGGAACACGCCGATTCGAACCCGGCCGCCCCGTCCCCGCACCTTCGCACCTGTGAGGTCAGGCGCCGCGCGCCGCCATCCGCGCCTTGCGGGCGGCCAGCCTCTCGTCGAACTTCGAGGCCTCCGCGTCGAGACCGTTCATGAAGAAGCCCAGCTCCTCCTGGGCCTTGAGCCCCTCGGGGCCGAGGCCGTCGATCTCCAGGACCTTCAGGAAGCGCAGCACGGGCTGGAGCACGTCGTCGTGGTGGATGCGCATGTTGTAGACCTCGCCGATGGCCATCTGCGCGGCGGCCCGCTCGAAGCCCGGCATGCCGTGTCCCGGCATCCGGAAGTTGACCACGACGTCCCGCACGGCCTGCATCGTCAGGTCGGGCGCGAGCTCGAAGGCGGCCTTCAGCAGGTTCCGGTAGAAGACCATGTGGAGGTTCTCGTCGGTGGCGATGCGCGCCAGCATGCGGTCGCAGACCGGGTCGCCGGACTGGTGTCCGGTGTTGCGGTGCGAGATGCGGGTCGCCAGCTCCTGGAAGGCGACGTACGCGACGGAGTGCAGCATCGAGTGGCGGTTGTCCGACTCGAAGCCCTCGCTCATGTGCGCCATCCGGAACTGCTCCAGCTGGTCCGGGTCGACGGCGCGCGAGGCGAGGAGGTAGTCGCGCATCACGATGCCGTGGCGGCCCTCCTCGGCCGTCCAGCGGTGCACCCAGGTGCCCCAGGCGCCGTCGCGGCCGAAGAGGGAGGCGATCTCGTGGTGGTAGCTGGGGAGGTTGTCCTCGGTGAGCAGGTTGACCACCAGGGCGATGCGACCGATGTCGGTGACCGGGGACTGGCCCTTCTCCCACGCCTCGCCGTCCTCGAAGATGCCGGGGAAGTTGCGGGCGTCGGAGAACGGGACGTACTCGTGGGGCATCCAGTCCTTGGCCACCTTGAGGTGGCGATTGAGTTCCTGCTCGACCACTTCCTCCAGCGCGTACAGCAACCGGGCGTCGGTCCAGCTGTCCGTGCTGCCGAGGTGGGGAGAGGTGATCGTCACGTGGGCTCCAGAAGGGGGACGGGAGTGTCTTACGGCAATGCGAGCGGCGCACTACCTACGGTGTCGTAGGTTACGTTGCCGTAGGTTAAACCCGCCGTAAAGAGCCTGTGAGACCGGGGTCCCACCCGTCACCAGGGCAACAACCGTCTCATTGCTGGTCAGGCGCCCGGTTCGCGCGGCGACACTGAGAGGGACGTCACACGGCCTGTCGGCTTCGACCGGCTCTCCGCGCGAGGGGCCGGGCCGTGCCGCACGTCATGCGGCGCGCTTCCGGGCCAGGCCCGGCGCGCCGCGCAGATGCTCCGCCGTGAACGATCCCCCGGCGCCCAGGAGCTGCGCGGGCGTCCCCTCGAACACGACCCGTCCGCCGTGCTTGCCGCCGTCGGGGCCGAGGTCGATCACCCAGTCCGCGTGCTTGACGACGTCGAGGTTGTGCTCGACGACGAGCACCGTGTTGCCCGCGTCGACGAGCCGGTCGAGAAGGGCGAGCAGCCCGTCGACGTCCGCCATGTGCAGGCCGGTGGTCGGCTCGTCCAGGACGTACGTCGTGCCCGTGCGGTGCAGCTGGGTGGCCAGCTTGATGCGCTGGCGCTCGCCGCCGGAGAGGGTGCTCAGCGGCTGCCCGAGCGCGAGGTAGGTCAGGCCGACGTCGCGCAGGGCCCGCAGCCGGCGGCGTACCGCAGGGTCGTCGAAGCGCTCGAAGAAGTCCAGGGCCTGCCCGGCGGTCATCTCCAGGACGTCCGCGACGGACCGGCCGTCCACGGTGAGCCGCAGCACCTCGTCCTTGAAGCGGCGCCCCTCGCACGCCTCGCACGTCGTGGTCACCGGGTCCATGAACGCCAGATCGCTGTAGATGATCCCGCGCCCCTGGCAACGCTCGCACGCGCCGTGGGAGTTGAAGCTGAACAGACCCGCCTTCGCGCCGGTCTCCCGCGCGAAGAGCCCCCGCACCGTGTCCATGATCCCGAGATACGTCGCCGGGGTGGAGCGGCCCGAGATGCCGATGGACGACTGGTCCACGACGACGGCGTCCGGATGCGCCGCGGTGAACGCCTTCGACACCAGCGTGCTCTTGCCGGAACCGGCGACGCCGGTGACCGCCGTGAGCACCCCGGTCGGCACCCGCACGCTCACGTTCTTGAGGTTGTGCAGATCGGCGCCCTCGATCCAGTGGCCGCCGGTCGCCTCGCGCGGGCGCTCCTTGACGCCGGTCGTGCGCCGCAGGTGGCGTCCGGTGAGGGTGTCGGCGCGGCGCAGCTCGTCGGGGGTGCCCTCGAAGACGACGAGACCGCCGCCGGCACCGGCCGCCGGGCCCATGTCGACGACGTGGTCGGCGACCGCGATGACGTCCGGGTCGTGCTCGACGACCAGGACGGTGTTGCCCTTGTCGCGCAGTCGCAGCAGGAGGTCGTTCAGGCGTCCCACGTCGCGCGGGTGCAGCCCGACGCTCGGCTCGTCGAAGATGTACGTCATGCCGGTGAGGCTGGAGCCGAGGTGGCGGACCATCTTCAGGCGCTGCCCCTCGCCGCCGGAGAGCGTGGACGTCTCGCGGTCCAGGCTGAGGTAGCCGAGGCCGATCGCCTCGATCCGTTCGAGGGCCGCGACGGCGGCGCGCGCGATCGGTCCCGCCACCGCGTCGTCGATGCGGTCCAACTCCCCGATCAGGTCCGTGACTTCCATCCGGGTGCAGTCCGCTATGCCGAGGCCGCCCACGCGGGTGGCGAGCGCCGCCGGGTTGAGCCGGGCGCCGCGGCAGGCGGGGCAGGGGCCCTCGTTCAGGAACCCCTGCACCAGGTCGCGGGTCCTCTGGGAGAGCGTCGACAGGTCGCGGTTGAGGTAGAGCCGTTCGAAGCGGTCGGCGAGCCCCTCGTAGTCGATGTCCCGCGCGCCGCCCGTGTTGCCGACGCTGACCTTCCTCTTGCGGCCGTTGCCGCGCAGCAGGAACCGCCGCTCCGCTTCGGTGAACCGGCCGACCGGCTTGTGCGGGTCCAGATCGGTGGTGTTGGTGTAGGTCTGGCCCTGCCAGGTTCCCGCGGCGAACGGCGGGAAGAGGATCGCGCCGTCCGCCAGGGACCTGGCGGGGTCGAGGATGCGGTCGTAGTCGGGGCGCACGGTGCGGCCGAGGCCGTCGCACTCGGTGCACATGCCGGCCGGGTCGTTGAACGAGTACGCCGTCGCCGGGCCCGCGCTCGGCGTGCCGTACCGGGAGAACAGCACGCGGATCACGGAGTAGATGTCCGTCATCGTGCCCACGGTGGAGCGCGAGTGGCCGCCGATCGGCCGCTGGTCGACGACGATCGCGGGGGAGAGCTCCTCGATGGCGTCCGCGTGCGGCCGCTCGTACTTCGGCAGCCGGTTGCGGACGAACCAGGTGAAGGTCTCGTTCAGCTGGCGCTGCGACTCCACCGCGATCGTGTCGAAGACGACCGACGACTTCCCGGACCCTGACACCCCCGTGAAGACGGTGAGCCTGCCCTTCGGAATGCGCAGGCTCACCTCCTTGAGGTTGTTCTCCCGGGCCCTTTCGATGGTGATGTACGGGTGTGTTCCCTGGTGTGTGTCCTGGTGCATGCGTCCGAAGCTAGGCGGAATACCCGACAGCTTCTGTCTTCTTTTCCTGGGTGATCTCCTTCAGTTCCCCGTCCAGGAGAAGCCACCGCGTGATGCCGATGGACTCCAGGAACGGCAGGTCGTGACTGGCCACGATCAGTGCGCCCTCGTACGACTCAAGGGCCGTCGAGAGCTGCTTCACGCTCGCCATGTCGAGGTTGTTCGTCGGCTCGTCGAGCATCAGGAGCCGCGGCGCGGGCTCCGCGAGCAGCAGCGCCGCGAGCGTCGCGCGAAACCGCTCGCCGCCGGACAGCGTCGCCGCCCGCTGATCGGCCTTCGCCCCCTTGAACAGGAAGCGGGCCAGCCGTGCCCGGACGCGGTTGTTGGTCGCGTCGGGAGCGTACGCCGCCACGTTCTCGGCGACGGTCAGCTCGCCGTCGAGCACGTCGAGGCGCTGCGGCAGGAAGCGTGTCGGCACGTGGGCGCGCGCCTCGCCGGAGACCGGCTCCAGCTCCCCGGCGATGGTGCGCAGCAGCGTGGTCTTGCCCGCGCCGTTGCGCCCGATCAGCGCGATCCGTTCCGGGCCGCGCAGTTCGAACTCCTTCATCACCAGCGCCCCGTAGCGCAGTTGGAGCCCGCTCAGGGTGAGCACGGTGCGCCCCGGGTGGACCAGGGTGTGCGGCAGATCGACGCGGATCTCGTCGTCGTCGCGCACCGCCTCGACGGCGTCGTCCAGGCGCTCCTTGGCCTCGGCGAGCTTCTCCTCGTGCATGACGCGGTGCTTGCCTGCCGACTCCTGGGCGGCCCGCTTGCGCGCCCCGACGAGGATCTTCGGCTGGCTCCTGCTGTCCTGGATCTTCTGGCCGTACCGCTTGCGGCGGGCCAACTTGACCTGGGCGTCGGCCAGATCGCGCTTCTGCTTCTTCAGGTCGGACTCGGCGACGCGCACCATGCGCTCCGCCGCTTCCTGCTCGGTGGCGAGGGCCTCTTCGTACGCGCTGAAGTTGCCCCCGTACCAACTGACCTCACCGTCCCGCAGATCGGCGATCTGGTCGACGAGGTCGAGGAGCCCGCGGTCGTGGCTGACCACGACCAGGACTCCGGACCACGCCTCGACGGCCGCGTACAGGCGCCGTCGCGCGTACAGGTCGAGGTTGTTGGTCGGCTCGTCGAGCAGCAGTACGTCGGGGCGGCGCAGCAGCAGCGCGGCCAGCCGCAGCAGCACCGACTCGCCGCCGGACACCTCGCCCGTGGTGCGGTCCAGGCCGATGTGGCCGAGGCCGAGCTGATCGAGGGTGGCGAGGGCGCGCTCCTCGACGTCCCAGTCGTCGCCGACCGTCGTGAAGTGCTCCTCGCGCACGTCACCGGCCTCGATGGCGTGCAGCGCGGCGCGGGTCGCGGCGATGCCGAGCACCTCCTCGACGCGCAGGCCGGTGTCGAGGGTGACGTTCTGCGGCAGGTAGCCGACCTCGCCGACGACGCGCACGGCGCCCTCGGCGGGCGTCAGCTCACCGGCGATCAGCTTCAACAGGGTTGATTTTCCTGACCCGTTGACGCCGATGAGCCCGGTCCTGCCGGGTCCGAAGGTCACCTGCAGCCCGTCGAAGACGCCGGTGCCGTCGGCCCAGGCGAAGGAGAGCGAGGTGCAGGAGATGGAGGTGGGGGAAGTAGACATACAGGCCTCACGATCGCGTGGTGTGCAGCGTGGTCGGGGACAACGCGTGGGAGACACCGCGGCGGAGGTGTGAGGCCGGAAAATGAAAAAAGGCCTGCGCCGGGGGACGGGACGGCTCGTATGCCGAGGTCACACGCGACGTACACGGCAGCGAAAAGCTGCGTGACGCGGTGTCTCATGACCTCAGACGAGCAACGTCCTACTCCTGTCGACGGCAACAGAACCGCTGTACACCGTAGGAGCCCCTTCGGGCCGTGTCAACGCTTTATCGTGAAGGCGCCTTGTCGTGAAGGCCGTGGCGCACGACAGCGCGACGCGACGCGACGCACGACAGCGACGGCGGCCGGGGCCGGTCCCAGCGCCTCAGCAGGCGTCCCGCATCAGCTCCGCCAGATCCTGGTCCAGATCGACGTGGCGGTGCTCCTGGCCGACCGGCACAAGCGCCGTCGTGCTGTGCAGGAAGCGGCGCAGGTCCCCGGTGCGGACGTGGACGATCGCGGTGCCCTCGGGGGCGTGGAACTCCACGACCGTACGGTCGTGGCCGTAGGGCCGCACGCGCACGTCGCCGTCGCCGACCGCCCGCTCCACGCCGTGCGTGAGCAGTTCGCGGGCGAAGGTCCAGTAGACCTCGATGCCCTCCAGGGTGGCGGGCGCGGGGAAGCTCATCCGGACCGCGAAGGGGTCGCGCCGGTCGTAGTGGAGGGTGGCGGGAATGGTCGACATCCGCGGCGCGGCGGCGACGAGGCGGGCCTCTACGGCTTGCTCGATGACGGTGGACAACGCCTGCTCCCTCACTGACTGCTGGACGACTGGGGTCGGCACCTGACTAGACGACGAAACGACGGGATCCGTGCACATGGAGGGCGGGTCGGAGTGAGTGACCTCTGTCACCGCGACACCGTGGCGGCGCCCGCGGTTCCCGGAGCCCGCCCCACGGGGGACACCTTCCGGCCATCTGGACGAGCCCCCGCGCGTCGGCTAGCTTCGCCCGCCATGAGGGGCATGGGGAAGACGAAGGCGATGAGACGGACGATACTCACGGGACTCTGCGGCGCGGCGCTCGCCGGGGCCGTCCTCGCGGCGCCGGGCACCGCGCAGGCGGACGGTCCCGCACACCGCCCGGACCGCGGTCCGCGCTGGCAGCTCAAGGAGAACGGCACCGACGCCCGCTTCCGGGGCCTCGCGGCCGTCAGCCGCGACGCCGCCTGGGTGGCAGGGACCAAGGGAACCGTGCTGCGTACATCGAACGGCGGCAGGACCTGGCGTGAAGTCTCCCCGCCCGGCGCCGCCGATCTGGAGTTCCGCGACATCGAGGCCTTCGACGGCCGCCGCGCCGTGGTGCTCGCCATCGGGGAGGGCGAGGCCTCGCGGGTGCTGCGCACCGAGGACGGCGGCGCGACCTGGACGGAGTCCTTCCGCAACACCGACGCCAAGGCCTTCTACGACTGCATGACCTTCTTCGACCGCCGCCACGGCCTGGCCGTGAGCGACCCGGTCGGCGGCAAGTACCGCGTTCTCTCCACCGCTGACGGCGGCCGTTCCTGGGAGGTGCTGCCGAACGCCGGCATGCCCGCCGCGCAGGACGGCGAGGCGAGCTTCGCGGCGAGCGGCCAGTGCCTGGTGAGCTCGGGGCCGCGCGACGTGTGGCTGGCCACCGGCGGGGCGGCGCGCGCACGCGTCCTGCACTCCGCCGACCGCGGACTGACCTGGACGGCCACCGACGCGACCGTCCCGGCGGGCGACCCGGCCCGCGGCGTCTTCGGGCTCGCCTTCCGCGACCGCGCGCACGGCATCGCGGTCGGCGGCGACTACCGCGCGGACCAGGCCTCGCCGAGGGCGGCGGCGGTGACCCGGGACGGCGGCCGCCGCTGGGACCCGGCCGGGCGCCCGCCGCCCGCCTACCGCTCGGGCGTGACGTGGCTCCCGCACAGCCGCTCCACGGCCCTCGCGGTCGGCCCGACGGGCACCGACGTCACGACGGACGCGGGCGGCAGCTGGCGGACGGTCGACACGGGGTCGTACGACACCGTGGACTGCGCCCCGGACGGCGGCTGCTGGGCCGCGGGGGAGAAGGGCCGCGTCGCCCGCCTGGAGCGAGACTGAGACCGGCCCCGCACACGGCCTAGGCGGGCAGTTCCTCGCGGTACGCGGCGAGGGCCGGTGCCGTCTTCGTCGCGTGGAACTCGGTGACGCGGTACTCGCACACCCCCGCCACCGTGAACGGGTCCGTGGCGAGGAGCTTCTCGATCCGCGCGCGGTCGTCCGCGACGGCGAGGATGACACCGCCGTCGCGCGGGTTCTTGCGGCCGGAGGCGATGAAGAGGCCGGCCTCGTACTGCTGGTCGAGCCAGTCGACGTGGGCGGCCAGCTGTTCGTCGACGGCGGAGAGCGGTGCGGTGTAGGTCAATTCGAGAATGAACATGATCGCGAGGCTACCGGGCCCCGCGGGGACCGGGCGGGGTGCATCGGCTGCCTTCCGGTCCGTACGGCCGCGGCGCGACCTGCCGGGTACTACCTCGCCAGCTCAGCCCGTATGGTCTTGCCGGTCGGGCCGAGCGTGACGCCCACGGCTCTGGCCAGCTGGTGGACCATGGGCCAGCCGAAGCCGCCCGTACCGCCTTCAAGGTCGGGCGCGCGTTCGCGGGGCGGGCGCGGGTCCGCGTCGGAGACGGCGACCGTGATGGTGTCGGCCCGCGCCTGCAGGCGCAGTGAGCACAGGGCGCCGCGGGCGTGGCGCACCACGTTGGTGATGAGTTCGGAGACGACGAGCTCGACTCCGGCCGCGTGCTGCTCGTCCACGGCGGGGACGAGTCCGTCGACGAAGCCGCGGGTGAGCGCCCGCGCGTCGGCCACCGCTTCGGGACTCTTGTCGAAGGTGGCCGTGGCCGGCGGTCCGGTGGCGTCGAGCGGTATGTGCTGTGTCCGCATGCCTCCTCCTTCCTGGGACTTCCTCGGGTCGGCCATATCGGATGATGGCTGTACGAGAGGAACTCTTGCCCGAAAAGTGGCGGGTTCAACGCCCTTGCTGCCCAGGAGGATCGCCGACCGGCCCAACACCGCCCCCGCGCGCGGGAGGTGGCTGTCAGGGGCGCCCTCGCCAGTCGAGGCACACGATCATCGCGTCGTCGTCGGCGTCGATCGGCCCGCGGTACCCCGCGAGCTCCTTGAGCACCGCGCGCGGCACCTGCGAGGGGGGCAGGAGGCGGGTGCTGGTCATCGCCCGGCCGAGGACCCGCTCGCTGTAGGACTCGGACGTCGGCGACGCCGTGTTGTAGACGCCGTCGCTGACGAACATGAGCCGGTCTCCGGGCCGGACGTGGAAGTGCTCGGTGGTGTACGGCGTGTCCTCGGACATGCCGAGCGGAAGCTGGGCGTCCAGCTTGACGGGCTCGGGCCTGCCGTCGCGCAGCCGCCACATCGTCGGCGAGCCCGCGTCGATGATCTCCGTCTCGCCCGTGCCGAGATGGAAGCGCAGGAGCAGCACGGAGAGGTGGAGCGCCCCCTGGAAGTGGCCGTACACGGCCTGGTCGGCCAGGCAGGCCTGGTCGGCCAGGGACAGTCCGGCGCGCCGGGCGTTGCGCATCGCGGTGACGGCGAGATGGGTGAGCAGGGCGGCCTGGACGCCCTTGCCCATCCCGTTGGTGACGGTGAGGGTGAGGTGGTCCGCGGTGGCGGACCAGTCGAAGTTGTCGCCGTAGACGGCGTAGGCCGGTTCGAGCTGGGCCCCGATCTCGTACTCGGGGCGGGAGCAGGAGCGGCCGGGCAGCAACTGCCACTGCATCTCGGCGGCGAGGGTGAGCCGATCGGCCCGGCGGGCCCGGACGTAGAGGTCGGTGTCGCGTTCCGCCACGACGATCTCGTGGCCGAGCACCTCGGCCACGTCGGCGAGTTCGTCCACGGTGGCCTGGTCGCAGGCGTGGGCGGGCAGACGCGCGGTGAGGATGCCGATGCGGTCGCCGCGTACGGTGACGGGCAGATGCGCGGTGATCTGGTCCGTACGGTCGTCCGATTCGAGGAACGGTTCCTGGGATCCGAACGCGCGGCCGGGTGCGCCGAGGTGGACCGGTACGGGTGTCGCGGAGTGCGGGATGGCGCTGACCGGTTGGAGTATGGTCATCGCGTAGTCGGCCATGAGCAGCTCGACGGAGCCGGCCGCGTAGTGGACAGCGAGCGCCTCCTGTACCGCTTCGAGGAGGGCGTGCGGTGCGGATCTTCGCAGAGCACGTTCCACGGACGTGAATCTGTCCACCTGTCGGGTACCACCTGTTCCTGTTCGGGATGCGAGCTTGTGAGAAGGAGCCGTCGGCCTGCCATGCCTCAGCGACTGACAGCGTCATTGCGAAGTGTCACAGTTGACGGCATGGATTTTGAAACTTCCGTCGGGGGCGACCAGGATGCGGCCGCGCATGCTGCCCGGGAAGTCATCGAGCTGCTCGAAGTGCTGTGGAGCAGAGGCAGGGACATCACGCCCACGGCACCGGTCTCGTCGTCCCAGCTGCGTGTGCTGTACGCCCTGGACGGTGCTCGGGGGATCAACCTCCGCACCCTCGGCGAGTATGTGGGGTCCGCGCCGTCGTCGGTGAGCCGCATGTGTGACCGTCTTCACGCCCTGGGCTTCATCGAGCGCTCCCTCAGTTCGGCCAGTCGCCGCGAGCTCGAACTGCGCTTGTCGAGCCGGGGAGAAAAATACCTCAACGAACTGCGGGACCGCCGGGAGAGTGCGCTGCTCGAAGCCATCTCGGCGATGCGGCCCGCGGAACGCTCCGCCCTCGTACAGGGGTTGAGCGGCTTCCACCGGTCAGTGGAGTGCACCACACCCCGGCCGGCCTCGACGGACGACCACTCGGCGGAGTCCGCCTGACGCCCGCGACGGCGCGATGTCGCCGTCCCCGCCGATCATTGGCCTGATCGCGCGGGTTTACTTCCGGCGTAGCCAGGTACACACAGACGGTCGTGAAGGACCGAGAGCTGTGAGGTTCGGGTGAACGAGGCGCCGGGGACCGGCGAGTGGCCGGAACACGACCGGTAACGGTGCGGCTGAAACGCGCAGTTGACGCGCACGCGGCCTCCGCCTTCGGGAGATCGTCGCCTCGGATAACATTTGCCGCGCGACAACAATTGCTAAGGTGGATGGAATGAACACCAGTGAACCCGAGGCCCGGTTGCGCGTCATCGCCGCCCTGCGTGACCAGGGCGAGAAAGTTGCCGACCGCTGGGTCCAGCTTCAGTCGGAACAGTCGGTCCTGGAGACAGGGATCACCGAACACGAACTGAACGAGGAAGCCGATTCCCTGGTCGAGACGCTGCTCGCCGGCCTGGAGACCGACTCCCCGGTGCAGGAGGTCGTGGCCTCGCAGCGAGGCCTGCGCCAGGCCATCACCGACCTGTCGCTGCGCCGCGCCCGTGGAGGTGCCTCCCCCACGGCCACCTACATGGCCGTCCTCGCGCTCAAGGAGGCACTCCTCGAAGCGGTGCAGCAGGAGACGCGCGACGTCACCGCGCTCTACCAGGCCGCCCTGTTCATCAACCGCCTCCTCGACACTGCGGGCGCCATGTCCTTCGAGATCTTCGTCGAGGGCCGCGAGGAGATCATCCGGCGACAGAGCCGCCAGCTCCTGGAAGTCTCCACGCCGGTGGTGCGCATCTGGGACCGCGTGCTGGCCGTCCCGCTGATCGGAACGCTCGACACGACCCGGACCCAGGTCGTCATGGAGAACCTCCTCGAGGCCATCGAGCGGGACGAGGCGCAGGTCGCCATCATCGACATCACCGGCGTCCCCACGGTGGACACGGCGGTCGCCCACCATCTGATGCAGACGGTCAACGCCGTACGGCTGATGGGCGCCGACTGTGTGATCAGCGGCATCCGCCCGCCGATCGCCCAGATCATCGCCCAGCTCGGCATCGACCTCTCGGCCATCCTGACGCGCTCGACGCTGGCCGACGCCCTCGCCGCCGCCATTCCGCTCCTCACCGACCAGCCGGAACAGCGGGCGTCTCTCGCGGACGCGCGGTGAGCGGCGGCTTGAGCAGCGTCCCGATCCTGCGGTTCGGTGACGTGCTCGTCACCGGCCTGCTCAACGAGCTCGACGACCGGGCGGCGATCGCCTTCACCGATGAGCTCACGCAGCGCATCGTCGCCGACCGTGCCCGCGCGATCCTGATCGACATCTCCCGGCTGGAGATCATCGACTCGTTCGTGGCCCGCACGCTGATGGAACTGACGACGACGGCACGGCTCTTGGGGGCACGGGTGATAGTGGCCGGTATGCGACCGGCGGTCGCGATCACTCTGGTGGAGCTCGGGCTCGAGCTGTCCGGTGTGGAGACCACGCTCAACGCGGAACAGGGAATGATCGCCCTGGGCTGGCAGCCGGCCTCCCGATCACCCAAGGGGAGTCCTGTTGTCCCTCTACGGTGACCTCCAGAAGACACCCTCCGTCCCCGCTCCCACCCGTTCCGAGCGGCCCATGGCGAGCATGCAGGCGCCGTCCGCGGAGAGCGAGAGCCTCCGCGACGAGTACGCGATCCGGGCCGAGGAGGACCTGCTCGCGGTGCGCCACGCGGTACGGGAGGCGACCCTGCGGGCCGGTTTCGGACTCGTGGACCAGACACGCATCGTCACGGCCGCCAGCGAGCTGGCCCGCAACGCCTACGTGCACGGCGGCGGTGGCTCCCTCGCCCTGGAGATCATCGGCCAGGGCGGACAGCGGGGGCTGCGGCTCACGGTGAGCGACCAGGGGCCCGGCATCGCCGACCTCGACCAGGCGTTCACCGACGGCTACACCACCGGTGCCGGTCTCGGACACGGCCTGGGCGGCGCGCGCCGTCTCATGGACGAGTTCAAGGTGCAGTCGGCCCCGGGCCGGGGCACGGTCATCACCGCCGTGCGATGGAACGGACGGCGATGAACGCCGGCGCGGCGGCGCGTACCCTGCACATCGCCATAGACCACCCCAGCGCCGTGCAGAGCGCGGCCGACCGGGCCCGCTCGGTCGCGCGGGAGATGCCAGGGGCGCTGCCTGACCAGGCGGCCGTGCTCGCCAGCGAGCTGGCGAGCAACATCCTCAAGCACGCGAGGAACGGCGCCCTGTTCGTCCAGCGCTCGTCCCTCGACGGCGCGCTGGACCTCTTCGCCGTCGACAGCGGCCCCGGCATGCCCGACATCGACCTGAGCCTCAGGGACGGGTACAGCACCACCAGGACGATGGGCGCGGGCCTGGGCGCCGCGCGCCGGATCGCCACCGACTTCGCCATCCGCTCGGAGGCGGGGTTCGGCACGCTCGTCCACGCCCGCCTGGCGGACCCGGACGCGCCGCGCGTCCAGGCGGTCCCGGCCGCCCTGTGCCTGCCCGCCGACGGGGAGCAGGAGAACGGCGACGGGTACGCCGTCGCCGAGCACGACGGCGTCCGCACCGCTCTCGTGATCGACGGCCTCGGCCACGGCCCCGAGGCCGCGACGGCGGCCCAGCGCGCCGAACGCACCTTCCTGTCGAACCCCGCCGCCCCGCTGGCGGACATCCTCACCGCACTGCACAAGGCCCTGCGGCACACGCGCGGCGCCGCCGTGGCCGCCCTGCGCATCACCGGCGCCCGCGCCGAGTACTGCGGCGTCGGCAACGTCCGCGCCGTGACCCTGTCCTCCAAAGGCGTCCACCACCAGCTCAACGGTCAGGCCGGCATCGTCGGCTACACCCTCCCCAGGCCCAGGAGCCGGGTTTTGGAGCTGTCCGAGCACACCACCGCGGTCCTGCACACCGACGGGATCGACCACCGGTGGGCGTACGCCCCCTCCGACGTACGCCTCACGCTGCCCCCGGTGCTCCTCGCGGCCTCCCTGGCCCACACCCACCGCCGCTGTCGTGACGACGCGACCATCCTGGCCCTCGGCCCGCACCTGGGAATGAGATGACCCGCGAAACCTTCCGTACGCTCAAGGCCCTGCGGCACACCGTGCGCAGCATCGCCCTCGGGCACCGGCTCCCCGCCGACGACCGGGCGCGCCTCGTCCTGTCCCTGAGCGAGGTGGCGGCCGCGGCCCTCGGCGTCGGCCGCCCCGTCACCCTGCTCAGTGGGCGGGAGACGAGCGCGGACGGCGCCCACCAGCTGACCCTCGCGCTGCGCCTGCCGCACCAGTGCGTCGGTACGGAACTGGCGACGGACCGCCTGCCGCTGCGCGCGCGGACCCAGCCTGACGGCACGGTCGTCTGGAACCTGCCCCTGCCGACCGGCGGCGCGCACGGCCAGGGAGCGCCGTCCGCCGGTGGGCCGGGACACCCCGCGCGCCGCCCACCGGCCACCCCCGCCGCCGCGGCGCAGCAGGGAGACAGCGACATCGCCCTGCTGGAGGAGGAGCTCCGGGCCGCGCTCGCCCGCGCCGACACGCTGGCCGACGAACACCAGCGGCTCAAGCACGAACTGGCGGAGACCAACAGCGGGGTCCTCGCCCTGTACGTACAGCTGGAGGAGCGCGACGAGCAGCTGCGCACCGCGCACGGCCGCACCCTGCGCGCCCTCGAGGACGCGCTGCGCCCGAGACCGCTCCACGTCGACGGCCTGGAACTCGGCGTGCACTACGCCCCGGCCAGTGACGACGCGCCCACCGGCGGAGACCTGTACGACTGGTTCACGCTCCCGGACGGAACGGTCCACATCACCGTCGTCGACGCGATCGGGCACGGGATCACCAGCACCCGCACCGCCCTGACGGTCACCCACGCGGTGCGCACCCTCGCTCTCGAGGGCCATCCGCTGGAGACCATCGTGGCGCGGACCGACACCATCCTCGCCCCCTTCGACCAGAACGTCATGGCGACCCTGCTGCTGGCCCGCCTGGACCCGGCCGACGGAAAGCTCGCCCTGGCCAACGGCAGCCACCCGCCGGCGCTGCTCGCCCACAAGGACGGCAGCGCGACCTACCTCGAGGTGCGCGGGCGCGGCATCGGGTTCCCGCTGCCCGGCAGCGACCGCGTCCTGACGACGACCATGGAACCCGACGACGTGCTGCTCCTCTACACCGACGGCCTCACCGAGAGCCGGCGGGACCCCATCGAGGGCGAGGCCCGGCTCAAGGAAGCCCTGTGCCGCCACCGTGCACGACCGATCGAGCAGATCCCCGGCCTGCTGGCCGGGGATCTGCTCAGTGACGTGCTGCACCAGGACGACACCCTGGCGATGGTGGTACGGCGAACGGACGTCAGTCGGTCACTTCGATCCGGCCGTTGACGGCGGCCGGTGCCGCGGTGGCCTCCGGGGCCGGGGCGGACGCCTTGCCGCCGGTGATGCCCTTCAGGAGCTCAGCGAGGTCGACTCCCGTGGTGGAGCTGAGGAGTTCCATGCCCTGGGCGACGTTGTCGGCGACCGTGCGGGAGAGCTGGCTCGCCCCGTCCGTCGAGATCACCGTCATCTTGTCCACCGCGCTGAGCGGCTCGGACGCCTTGGCGACCACGCTCGGCAGGACCTCGACGAGCATCTGCAGGACGGCGGCGTCCCCGTACTGCGTGAACGCGTCGGCCTTCTTGCGCATCGCCTCCGCCTCGGCGGAGCCCTTCGCGCCGATCGCGGCGGCCTCGGCCTCACCCTCCAGGCGTACGGCGTCGGCGAGCGCGGCACGGTGCGCCTTCTCGCCCTCACCGGTGAGGCGCGCCCGCTCGGCGTCGGCCTCGGCCTGCTTGACCAGGCCGATCCTGCGGGCCTCCGCCTCCTGCTCGGCCCGGTAGCGGGCGGCGTCGGCGGGCTTGCGGACCTTGGTGTCCAACTCCCGGTCGGTCAGCGCGGCCTGACGCTGCGCGACCTTCTCCTGCTCGGACAACACGTCCTGCTGCCTGGCCGCCTCGGCGAGGGGCCCCGCGGCGCCGGCGCGCGCCGCCGCCTCGTCCGTCTCGGCCTTGATCTCGGCCTGCTTGAGCGCGAACGTCCGCTGGGCGATCGCGATCTCCTCCTCGGCCTTCAGCCGCGCCTGCTCCGCGGCGCGCCGCGCCACCGCCTCGGCGATGTCCGCCTCCTGCTTGGCGCGGGCGGCCTCGGGGCGCCCGAGGTCCTCCAGGTAGGAGCCCTCGGTGGTGATGTCCTGGATCTGGAAGGCGTCGAGGACGAGGCCCTGCCCGGAGAGGCTGGCCTCGGCCTCCTCCGCCACCTGACCGGCGAACGCGGCGCGGTCGCGGATGATGTCCTCGACCGACATCCGCCCCACGATGGAGCGCAGCGCGCCCGAGAGCACTTCCTGGGTGAAGCCGACGATGCCGTCCTGCTGCACGAGGAATCGCTGGGCCGCGGCCCGTATCGAGTCCTCGGTGCCGCCGACCTTCACGATGGCGACGCCTTCGAGGTTCGCCTTCACGCCGCGCAGGGTGACCGCGCCGCGCACGGCGATCGGGATGTGCCGCGAGGACAGTTCGAGGGTGAACTTCTGCTGGACGAACGGGATGACGAAGACGCCGCCACCGACCACGACCTTCTGGCCGCTGTTGTCGGTCATGATCCGGCCGGTCTCCGGGTCGGTGGACTTCTTGCCGCGCCGTCCGGTCACGATGAAGGCCTCGCTGGGCCCGGCGACCTTGTAGCGCGTGATGACGACGAGCGCCAGGAGGACGAGGAGTACGACGACTCCGATGACGGCGGTCAGGACTGGACTCATGGTGCATTCCCCCCTGCCACCCGGGGACGGCAGATCGGTTATGTGATGGATGTGCGTGTTTCGGGGCGGTCGCTGCGCGAGCGGTGAAGTGGCGAAGCGGCGAAGCGGTGTACGGCCGGCCGGTGCGTGGTCAGCGCTCCACGGGCCGTACCGCCACCGAGGTCGGCGACAGTGCCGCGTCGACCCAGATCTCGGTGCCCCGCGCCACCGCGGCCGAGCTGCGGGCCGCGAACTTCACGGGCTGGCCCGCGAGTTGGAGCAGTACCTCGCCGTAGCCGTCGGCCGGGATCGCGGTGACCACGGAGCCCGCGGTCCCCACGAGGTCGGTGCCGCGCGGGGTAGGGGCGGTCTGCTCGCGCATCAGGACCCGGGTGAACTTCCAGGTCACCCAGCCCGCTCCGGTTCCGGCGAAGGCCCCCGCGACGGCGGCGGGGCCCGCCCCGAGCCCGGTCGTACCGAGGACGAGTGCCCCGCCGAAGCCGAGCATGGAGACGAATCCGGCGATCACGGGCAGGGAAAGGAGCCCGTCGAAGAGCCCGTCCAGCGCGCCCGCTCCTTCGAAGAGCCCTTCGAGTACCCCGTCGAGGGCGAGCGAGAGCAACAGCAGCACGATTCCGGCGATGCCGAGACCCAGAAAAACCGTCATCGGATCACTTCCTCCGTCCACGTCGCCCACCTCGGTACGGAGCGATGATCACATGGCGTCCGGCGCCGTGACATTGCCTGATTCCGGCAATCTTTACGCTTCTTTAATGCCGGGCGGTCGTGATCGCGGCGGTGACCGTGGGGAGATGGCCGCGGGGGAGGGGGGCGATCAACGCCAACTAGGCTTCCCGGCACTATGACCAGCTACGCCAAGCCTTCCGACTGGCCCACCGATGAGCGGACGGCGCGCGCCGTCCAGGACGAGCTGCGCGCCCGCGTCGTCCTGGACGAGACGGGTCCGCCGCCCGGCACGGGGCACGTGACCGGCGTGGACGTCGCCTACGACGACGAGCGGGACATCGTCGCGGCGGCCGTCGTCGTCCTTGACGCGGGCACGCTCGACGTGGTCGAGGAGTCGACGGCGGTCGGCACGGTGACGTTCCCCTATGTGCCGGGTCTGCTGGCGTTCCGTGAGATCCCGGCGGTCCTCGCCGCGCTCGCCGGGCTGCGGACCGACCCGGGTCTCGTCGTCTGCGACGGCTACGGCATCGCCCACCCGCGCCGCTTCGGCCTCGCGAGCCACCTCGGCGTGCTGACGGGCCTGGCGACGATGGGCGTCGCCAAGAACCCCTTCGCCTTCTCGTACGAGGACCCGGCTCCCGCGCGCGGGAGTGCGGCGCCGCTGCTGGACGGCGCGGAGGAGGTGGGCAGTGCGCTGCGCACCCGCGCGGACGTGAAGCCGGTCTTCGTCTCGGTGGGCCACCGCGTGAGCCTCGCCAACGCCTGCGAGCACGTCCTGCGCCTGACGCCCCGCTACCGCCTGCCGGAGTCCACGCGCCGCGCGGACGCCTTGTGCCGCACGGCCTTGCGGGAGGCGACCAGTGGTGCCGCGGCACCCGATGAACGATCAAATGAGGAGCGGGTTAGCATATGAGCGCCGCCTAGCTCGAAAGATACTCCTGTGACTGTCAATGACGACTCGTTCACCAATTGGAAGCACCGCGAGGAGATCGCGGAGTCGATGATCCCGATCATCGGGAAGCTGCACCGCGAGCGGGACGTGACGGTCCTGCTGCACAGCCGCTCCTTGGTGAACAAGTCGGTGGTCAGCATTTTGAAGACCCACCGATTCGCCCGGCAGATCGCCGGGGAGGAGCTCTCGGTCACCGAGACGCTGCCGTTCCTGCAGGCCCTCACCACGCTCGATCTCGGACCTTCGCAGATCGACATCGGCATGCTCGCCGCGACGTACAAGGCCGACGACCGCGGGCTCACGGTCGAGGCGTTCACCGCCGAGGCCGTCGCCGGTGCCACCGGTGCCAACAAGATCGAGTGCCGCGAGGGGCGCGACGTCGTCCTCTACGGCTTCGGCCGTATCGGCCGCCTCGTGGCCCGGCTGCTCATCGAGAAGTCCGGCTCGGGCAACGGCCTGCGGCTGCGCGCCGTCGTCGTCCGCAAGGGGGGCGAGCAGGACATCGTCAAGCGCGCGTCGCTCCTTCGCCGCGACTCGATCCACGGCCAGTTCCAGGGCACGATCACCGTCGACGAGGCGAACAGCACGATCGTCGCCAACGGCAACGAGATCAAGGTGATCTACGCCAACGACCCCTCCGAGGTCGACTACACGGCATACGGCATCAAGGACGCCATCCTCATCGACAACACCGGCAAGTGGCGCGACCGCGAGGGCCTCTCGCAGCACCTGCGGCCCGGTATCGACAAGGTCGTCCTCACCGCGCCGGGCAAGGGCGACGTCCCGAACATCGTGCACGGTGTCAACCACGACACGATCAAGCCGGACGAGCAGATCCTGTCCTGCGCCTCCTGCACCACCAACGCGATCGTGCCGCCGCTGAAGGCGATGGCGGACGAGTACGGCGTGGTGCGCGGGCACGTGGAGACTGTCCACTCGTTCACCAACGACCAGAACCTGCTTGACAACTACCACAAGGCCGACCGCCGCGGCCGCTCGGCGCCGCTCAACATGGTGATCACCGAGACCGGGGCCGCCTCCGCCGTCGCCAAGGCGCTGCCCGACCTCAAGGCGCCGATCACCGGCAGCTCGATCCGCGTCCCGGTCCCTGACGTCTCGATCGCGATCCTCAGCCTGCGGCTCGGCCGCGAGACCAACCGCGAGGAAGTCCTTGACTACCTCCGCAACGTGTCGCTGACCTCGCCGCTCAAGCGCCAGATCGACTTCACCAGCGCCCCCGACGCGGTCTCGAACGACTTCATCGGCTCGCGCCACGCCTCGATCGTCGACGCGGGCGCCACCAAGGTCGACGGCGACAACGCGATCCTCTACCTCTGGTACGACAACGAGTTCGGCTACTCGTGCCAGGTGATCCGCGTCGTCCAGCACGTCTCCGGGGTGGAGTACCCGACGTACCCGGTGCCGGTGCTCTGACCGGCACCTCCGGTACGCCGACGGATCGGCTCGCGAAGTCCCTCAACACCCTCGCTTGAGGGACTTCGACGGCACCGGAACACTGGACACGGTCCGTTCGCCGCGTACGCGTACGGGCGCGGCCGTGCTGTCGGTGATGTCCTCGACGGTGGTGCCCGGGGCGGTTTCCACCAGGGCCAGGCCGTTCTCCGTCACGTCGAGGACGGCGGTGTCGATGCTCCTCGGCGCCACCTGGCGCGACCCGGAACGGCTCCTGGAGATCCAGGTCGCCCTGCGGCTGCTGAAAGTCAGCAAGCACTGACCCGCCCCCCGGCGCCCAACACACCTCGCGGGCCGCCCCTGTGTGCGCCGAGCCCATACCGTCCATGGCGGCACCCTTCGTAGCCTTTGCGCCTCGCGACACGAGGCACGAGCTACGGAGACGCCATGAAGAAGGCCATCACCGCGACAGGGCTCGCCTGCGCTCTGGTCAGCGGCACGCTCCTGTTCCCGGCACAGGCCGCCGAGCGACCGAACGGCTGCGGCGACCTGCGCGGCCTGCGCATCCCCGCCTCAGTGATCGGGCTGCCCACCACGGGCGGCGAGGTGAGCACCGCGAACACCATCGCGCCGGCCGACGGCGGAACCTCGCCGACCGGCGCGTACTGCCGTGTCGACGCCGTCATCCACCCGATGGACCCGCGCGCTCCCGACATCACCCTGCGCGTCGCCCTGCCGCAGCGGTGGAACGACAAGACGATGATGTTCGGCGGCGGAGGCTACGACGGCACCATCCCCGATGTCACGGGCAACGTCCCCTTCGGCCCGACCGGCCGGCCACGCCCCCTCGGCCGCGGCTACGCCACCTACGCCGGCGACTCCGGCCACCGGGCGGCGCCGGACTTCCAGCCGGCCACCTCTTTGGACGGCTCCTTCGGCGTCAACGACGAAGCGGTGCGCAATTTCGCCGGCGACGCGCTGAAGAAGACCCATGACGCCGCCCGCTTCATCATCCGCGCACGCTACGGCGCCACTGCCGCCCACAGCTACTTCGCCGGCGGCTCCAGCGGCGGACGCGAAGCCCTTGCCGTCGCCCAGCGCCTGCCCACCGACTTCGACGGCGTCATCGCCGCCGGCCCCGCCGGCAACTCCCGCACCCGGCCGCTGTGCGCCTACCCCTCCTGGCCGAAGTACCGCGGCCACGGCGAACCCGCCTCCGCGCACAGCTTCACCTGCCACAGCGCGCGGCCACGAACCTGACCGGGCCCGCGCGACCTCCGGTATGGCTGCGGCGAGGACATCCCCGCAGGGGCAGTGTCCGCCGCGCACATAACGGATCGCGGGCCGAGAACCCCACCCTGGCACGACACCGCGAACAACTTCAGCCACCCGTCTCGAAAGTGGTGCTTCCCATGTCGTCCCCATCCCCAGCGCACCCCCAGGCTCCCAAAGACCTGAAGAAGATCGTGGCCGCCAGTCTCATCGGCACCACCATCGAGTGGTACGACTTCTTCCTCTACGGCGCCGCCGCCGCACTCGTGTTCAACAAACTCTTCTTCCCCGACTCCGACCCCTTGGTCGGCACGCTGCTCTCCTTCCTGACCTACGCCGTCGGCTTCGCCGCCCGCCCCGTCGGCGCCCTCGTCTTCGGCCACTTCGGGGACCGGCTCGGCCGCAAGAAGCTCCTGGTGTACAGCCTGCTGATGATGGGCGGCGCGACCTTCCTGATAGGTCTGCTCCCCACCCACGCCACCGTCGGCTCGGCCGCCCCGCTCCTGCTCACCGCACTGCGCCTGGTCCAGGGCTTCGCCCTGGGCGGCGAATGGGGCGGCGCGGTCCTGCTCGTGGCGGAACACGGAGACGCCGGACGGCGCGGCTTCTGGGCGTCGTGGCCGCAGACCGGAGCGCCGGCCGGGCAGTTGCTGGCCACGGGCGTGCTCGCCGCACTGACGGCCACCCTCTCGGACGCGGCGTTCGACTCCTGGGGCTGGCGGGTGCCGTTCCTGCTCTCCGGCGTGCTGGTCCTGGTCGGACTGTGGATCCGGCTCTCCGTCGACGAATCACCCGTGTTCAAAGCCGCCCTCGCGGCAGCCGAACGACGCAAGACCGAACACGGCGCCAGTGAGAAGCCGCCCGTCCTCGCCGTCCTGCGCGACCACTGGCGCGACGTCCTCATCGCCATGGGCACCCGCATGGCGGAGAACATCTCCTACTACGTCGTCACCGCGTTCATCCTCGTGTACGCGACCGAGCAGGCCGGCACGAGCAAGCAGACCGCTCTCAACGCCGTCCTGATCGCGTCCGCCGTCCACTTCGTGACCATCCCCCTGTGGGGCGCCCTCTCCGACAGGGCCGGGCGCCGTCCCGTCTACCTCGTCGGCGCCCTCGGCATGGGCGGCTGGATCTACCCGTTCTTCACTCTCGTCGACCGGGGCTCCTTCGGGGCGCTCATCACGGCCGTAACCGTGGCCCTGCTCTTCCACGGCGCGATGTACGCCCCGCAAGCGGCGTTCTTCTCCGAGATGTTCGCCACCCGCATGCGCTACTCCGGAGCGTCGATCGGCGCCCAGTTCTCCTCCGTGGCCGCCGGCGCCCCGGCCCCGCTCATCGCCACCGCCCTGCTCGCCGAGTACGACAGCGCCGCGCCCATCGCCCTCTACGTCATGGCCGCCGTCCTGCTCACCGTCATCGCCCTCGGCTGCGCCGAGGAGACCCGGCACCGCGACCTCTCGGACGCGGAAGCCTACGAAACCGATCCGGCACCGGCCGGTGACCAACCGGTCCGTACAGTCTGAAAGACCAGAAGGACGGAACGGGGTGTGGTCGTAACGGCCAGGGGGAACTCTCTTGCTTCACAGTTCAACGCACGGACGCCACTCGGAAAGAGATCCCCACGGCGCGCAGCCGCTCGATCAGCGCGTCGCCCATCGCCGTCGCCGTGGTGACCTGGCCCGCGGTCGGAGGCAGGTCGTCGAGCGCCAGGCACAGGGCCGACTCGCCCAGCATCCTCGCCGTCTCGTCGTAGCCGGGATCACCGCCCGAGACCTCGGTGAACACGCGCTTGCCGCCGCCCTCGCCGACGAAGCGCACCGTGAACCACGACGTGGCCCGGCGTGACTCGCTCGGCCCGTCCCCGGGCTTGAGCCGCCCGGACAACCACCGCCGCACGGGCGGCACTTGCGCGGCCGCCAGCAGACCGCCGACGGCCACGGGCCCGCCCAGCGCGACCGGCAGCGACTTCACGGCCGCGTAGTGCCGGTAGCGGAAGTCCGGCCCGTACCGCTCCAGGGCCCGCGCCGAGCGCCGCACCACCTGCGGGTCGATCGTCGGCAGCGGCAGTGCCCACGCGCCGACCTCGGCCGCGTAGTGGGGCGCGCCCGGCGGGGCGTACGCCTTGCGGCCCACCGGGCGCGGCTCGTGCCGCTTCCGCTCCTTCGCGGCGGCCAGCATCTGCGGCCCGCGCGCGAACTGGTTGAGCGCGGAGGCGAAGGTCCCGCCGGAGAACTGCGCGCCGACCCGCACGAACCCGTCGACGCGCAACGGCACCCCCTCGGGCAGCTGCCGCACCGTGAAGTACGCCCCCAGATCATGCGGGACCGAGTCGAACCCGCAGGAGTGCACGATCCGTGCGCCGGTCTCCCGAGCGCGGGCGTCGTGGCGCACGTACATGAGGTCGACGAACTCGGGCTCACCCGTCAGGTCCACGTAGTCCGTGCCCGCTTCGGCGCACGCCGCGACCAGCTCCTGCCCGTACGTCAGGTACGGGCCGACCGTCGAGGCGACGACCCGCGCGTGGGCGGCCATCTCCCGCAGGGACGCGGTGTCGGCCACATCCGCGTGGACCAGGGGAAGGTCGGCGCACTTGGGGTTGACGGCGGCGAGCCGCTCCCGCAGGGCCTCCAGTTTCGCGGTGTCGCGCCCCGCGACGGCCCACCGCACCCCGTCGGGAGCGTGGGCGGCGAGATGCTCCGCCGTCAGCATCCCCACGAAACCCGTCGCTCCGAAGAGCACGATGTCGTACGGGCGATCACTGTTCCTGTTGCGGTGACTCTCGCTGTTACCACTGGTCATGGCAGTCATGGCACCTCTTTGCCGTGGGTCCCGCGCAGTTGTCGGTGGCCGAGGCTAGCGTGCGGGGTCAAAATTGGCTAAGCGCTTGCTCGTCAAGGGCTTGTGCACGGTGGAACACGTTCTTAGCATCATTGGTGTTACATCACTTGTGTCATAGCGCTGGGGGCTCAATGGCAGTACCGGGCACGCAAGTTCACGGGCCGCTGGCCGGAGTGCGCGTGGTGGAGCTCGCGGGCATCGGGCCCGGCCCCTTCGCGGCTATGCTCCTCGCCGACCTCGGCGCCGACGTCGTGCGCGTCGACCGCCCGCGCGGGGGCGGCCTCGCGATCGACCCCGCGTATGACGTGACCAACCGCAACAAGCGCTCCGTCGTCGTCGACCTGAAGGCCCCCGACGGCGCGGCCCGCGTCCTCGACCTCGTCGAGCGCGCCGACGTCCTCATCGAGGGGTACCGCCCCGGCGTGGCCGAGCGCCTCGGCGTCGGCCCCGAGGAGTGCCACGCCCGCAATCCGCGGCTCGTCTACGGCCGGATGACCGGCTGGGGACAGGAGGGGCCGCTCGCCCAGCGCGCCGGGCACGACATCGCGTACATCGCCATCACCGGCACCCTCGGCATGATCGGCAACCCCGGTGAGCCGCCCGCGATCCCCGCGAACCTCGTGGGCGACTACGCGGGCGGCTCGCTCTATCTCGTCGTCGGCATCCTCGCGGCACTGCACCACGCGCGCGTGCACGGTGCCGGGCAGGTCGTGGACGCCGCGATCGTGGACGGCGCGGCGCACCTCTCCGCGATGATCCACGGCATGCTCGCGGCCGGCGGCTGGCAGGACCGCCGCGGCGCCAACCTCCTCGACGGCGGCTGCCCCTTCTACGGCAACTACGAGACCGCCGACGGCGGCTACATGGCCGTCGGC
The DNA here is from genome assembly GCF_042881135.1 of Streptomyces sp. NPDC058284. Classification (NCBI taxonomy): domain Bacteria; kingdom Bacillati; phylum Actinomycetota; class Actinomycetes; order Kitasatosporales; family Streptomycetaceae; genus Streptomyces; species Streptomyces sp. NPDC058284. The sequence goes on along the minus strand of NZ_JBHVYE010000001.1, from coordinate 492,235 downwards.
TCCCTCGAGCAGCAGTTCTACGACGAGTTCATCGGGCTCCTCGGTCTCGCGGGGACCGCACCCGCCCAGAAGGACCTGGCCCGCTGGGGCGACCTGCGCGAGGCCGTCGCCGCCCGCTTCAAGGAACGTACGCGCGACGAGTGGACGGCCGTCTTCGAGGGCTCCGACGCCTGCGTGGCGCCCGTGCTCTCCCTGCGCGAGGCCCCCGGCCACCCGCATCTCGCGGCGCGCGGCACCTTCGTCGACCACGGCGGCATCACCCAGCCCGCCCCGGCCCCCCGCTTCTCCGCTACCCCGACGCAGGTCCGCACCGGCCCCGCGCAGCCCGGCGCCGACACCGCCGAAGTGGCCCGCGACTGGGACGTACCGGCCCTGGGGGACTCATACCCGTCGGCCTCGAGCCGGCCAAGCTGATCGACACCGTCAATGGCTGGCTCTGAAAGGGGCTCGCCGGTCACCACCGGGGCTCCAGGAGGCCACGTACAGATGAAGCGGCAGATCTTCTCCGCCGAGCACGACGCGTTCCGCGAGACCGTCCGCACCTTCCTCGCCAAGGAGGTGCTCCCGCACTACGAGCAGTGGGAGAAGGACGGCATCGTCTCCCGCGACGCCTGGCTCGCCGCGGGCCGACAGGGGCTGCTCGGCCTCGCCGTCCCCGAGGAGTACGGAGGCGGCGGGAACACCGACTTCCGCTACTCCGCCGTCCTGGCCGAGGAGTTCACCCGCGCGGGCGCCGCCGGGCTCGCGATCGGCCTGCACAACGACATCATCGGCCCGTACCTCACCTCCCTGGCCACGGACGAGCAGAAGCGGCGCTGGCTGCCCGGCTTCTGCACCGGCGAGATCATCACGGCCATCGCGATGACCGAGCCCGGCGCGGGCTCCGACCTCCAGGCCATCCGCACCAGCGCCGAGGACCGCGGCGACCACTGGGTGCTCAACGGCTCCAAGACGTTCATCTCCAACGGCATCCTGGCCGACCTCGTCATCGTCGTCGCCAGGACGTCCCCCGAAGGCGGCGCCCACGGTCTGTCCCTCCTCGTCGTCGAGCGCGGCACGGAAGGGTTCGAGCGCGGCCGCAACCTCGACAAGATCGGCCAGAAGTCCCAGGACACCGCCGAGCTCTTCTTCAACGACGTACGCGTCCCCAAGGAGAACCTCCTCGGCGAGCTCAACGGCGCCTTCGTCCACCTGATGACGAACCTCGCGCAGGAGCGCATGGGTATCGCCGTCGCGGGGATCGCCGCCGCCGAGCACCTCCTGGAGATCACCACGACGTACGTCAAGGAGCGCGAGGCGTTCGGGCGGCCGCTGGCCAAGTTGCAGCACATCCGCTTCGAGGTGGCGGAGATGGCGACCGAGTGCGCGGTCACCCGCACCTTCCTCGACCGGTGCATCGTCGATCACTCGAACGGGGAACTCGACGCCGTGCACGCGTCGATGGCGAAGTGGTGGGCGACCGAACTGCAGAAGCGCGTCGCCGACCGCTGTCTGCAGCTGCACGGCGGGTACGGCTACATGGCCGAGTACCGCGTCGCCAAGGCCTTCACCGACGGACGTATCCAGACGATCTACGGCGGTACGACCGAGATCATGAAGGAGATCATCGGCCGCTCCCTCCTCGGCTGACCTCCGCCCCCGAGAACCGCACCCTCCCGGACACCCGAAAGGCTCACGCGTGACCACCGAAGCGTACGTATACGACGCGATCCGCACCCCGCGCGGACGCGGCAAGGCCAACGGCGCCCTGCACGGCACCAAGCCCATCGACCTCGTCGTCGGCCTCATCCACGAGATCCGGGCCCGCTTCCCCGGCCTCGACCCGGCCGCCATCGACGACATCGTCCTCGGTGTGGTCGGCCCGGTCGGCGACCAGGGCTCCGACATCGCGCGGATCGCCGCCATCGCCGCGGGGCTGCCTGACACCGTGGCCGGCGTCCAGGAGAACCGCTTCTGCGCCTCGGGCCTGGAGGCCGTCAACCTCGCCGCGATGAAGGTCCGTTCCGGCTGGGAGGATCTGGTGCTCGCGGGCGGCGTCGAGTCGATGTCACGGGTGCCGATGGCCTCCGACGGCGGCGCCTGGTTCGCCGACCCGATGACCAACTTCGAGACCAACTTCGCGCCGCAGGGCATCGGCGCCGACCTCATCGCCACCATCGAGGGCTTCTCGCGGCGCGACGTCGACGAGTACGCGGCCCTCTCCCAGGAGCGCGCCGCCGCGGCCTGGAAGGACGGCCGCTTCGGCAGGTCCGTCGTGCCCGTCAAGGACCGCAACGGCCTGGTCGTCCTCGACCACGACGAGCACCTGCGCCCCGGCACCACCGCCGACTCCCTCGCCAAGCTGAAGCCGTCCTTCAAGGACATCGGCGACCTGGGCGGCTTCGACGCGGTCGCGCTGCAGAAGTACCACTGGATCGAGGAGATCGACCACGTCCACCACGCGGGCAACTCCTCCGGCATCGTCGACGGAGCCTCGCTGGTCGCCGTCGGCAGCAAGGAGGTCGGCGAGCGCTACGGCCTCACCCCGCGCGCGCGGATCGTCTCCGCCGCCGTCTCCGGCTCCGAGCCGCTGATCATGCTCACCGGGCCCGCGCCCGCGACCCGCAAGGCGCTCGCCAAGGCCGGTCTGACCATCGACGACATCGACCTCGTCGAGATCAACGAGGCGTTCGCCGCGGTCGTGCTGCGCTTCGTCAAGGACATGGGCCTGTCGCTGGACAAGGTCAACGTCAACGGCGGCGCGATCGCGCTCGGGCATCCGCTCGGGGCGACCGGGGCGATGATCCTCGGGACGCTCGTGGACGAGTTGGAGCGGCGGGATCTGCGGTACGGGCTCGCCACGTTGTGCGTGGGGGGCGGCATGGGCATCGCGACGATCGTCGAGCGGTTGTAAGGGGCCTCGCCGTAGGGGTTCGGGGTGCGTCGCCAACCGCGGGTACGTCGTGGTTGCTCGCGCAGTTCCCCGCGCCCCTGAAAGGCGCACTGCGTGCGCCGCCTCAGGGGCCCGTACCGGGGAAGGCTGCGGCGCAGCCGCATGCCTTCAGGGGCGCGGGGAACTGCGCGACCAGCCCCCACTCGCGGTCAGTCGGCCACGATCCCACGCCATCCTCCCCAGATTCCGCCTGCCACAGACTTCACGGAGAATCAGAAATGACCGAAAGCACAACGATCCGCTGGGAACAGGACGACACCGGCGTCGTCACCCTCGTCCTCGACGACCCCAACCAGTCCGCGAACACCATGAACCAGGCGTTCAAGGACTCCATCGCGGCGATCGCCGACCGCGCGGAGGCCGCCGTCGCGGCCGACAAGGACGCGATCCGCGGCTTCATCTACACCTCCGCGAAGAAGACCTTCTTCGCGGGCGGCGACCTCAAGGACATGATCAAGGTCGGCCCGGAGAACGCCCGGCAGGCGTTCGAGACGGGCAACGCGATCAAGAACTCGCTGCGCCGCATCGAGACCCTGGGCAAGCCCGTCGTCGCCGCCATCAACGGCGCGGCGCTCGGCGGCGGTTACGAGATCGCCCTCGCCTCCCACCACCGCGTCGCCCTGGACGTGTCCGGCTCCAAGATCGGCCTGCCCGAGGTCACCCTCGGCCTGCTCCCGGCCGGCGGCGGCGTCACCCGCACCGTGCGCCTCATGGGCATCACGGACGCGCTCCTGAAGGTGCTCCTCCAGGGCACCCAGTACAACCCGAAGCGCGCCCTGGAGAACGGCCTCGTCCACGAACTGGCGGCCACGCCCGAGGAGATGATCGACAAGGCCCGCGCCTTCATCGACGCCAACCCCGAGTCGCAGCAGCCCTGGGACAAGCCCGGCTACCGCATCCCGGGCGGCACCCCGGCCCATCCGAAGTTCGCGGCGAACCTGCCCGCCTTCCCCGCCAACCTCAAGAAGCAGACGGGGGGCGCCAACTACCCCGCGCCGCGCAACATCCTCGCCGCGGCCGTCGAGGGCTCCCAGGTCGACTTCGAGACCGCGCTGACCATCGAGGCCCGCTACTTCACCGAGCTGGTCACCGGCCAGGTCGCGAAGAACATGATCCAGGCGTTCTTCTTCGACCTCCAGGCCGTCAACTCCGGCGCCAACCGCCCCAAGGGCGTCGAGCCGCGCCAGGTCCGCAAGGTCGCCGTCCTCGGCGCCGGGATGATGGGCGCGGGCATCGCGTACTCATGTGCCCGCGCGGGCATCGAGGTCGTCCTGAAGGACGTCTCCGCCGAGGCCGCGCAGAAGGGCAAGGGCTACTCCGAGAAGCTCTGCGCCAAGGCCGTCCAGCGCGGCCGTACCACCCAGGAGAAGGCGGACGCGCTGCTCGCCCGCATCACGCCGACCGCGGACCCGGGGGCCCTCGCGGGCTGCGACGCCGTGATCGAGGCCGTCTTCGAGGACACCTCGCTCAAGCACAAGGTGTTCCGAGAGGTCCAGGACGTCGTCGAGCCGGACGCGCTGCTCTGCTCCAACACCTCGACGCTGCCGATCACCACCCTGGCCGAAGGGGTCACGCGCCCGGCCGACTTCATCGGCCTGCACTTCTTCTCGCCCGTCGACAAGATGCCGCTCGTCGAGATCATCAAGGGCGAGCGGACGGGCGAGGCGGCGCTGGCCCGCGCCTTCGACCTGGTGCGCCAGATCAACAAGACCCCGATCGTCGTCAACGACTCGCGCGGCTTCTTCACCTCGCGCGTGATCGGGCAGTTCATCAACGAAGGCGTCGCGATGGTCGGCGAGGGCACCGAGCCGGCCTCCGTCGAGCAGGCCGCGGCCCAGGCGGGCTACCCCGCCAAGGTGCTCTCCCTCATGGACGAGCTGACGCTCACCCTGCCCCGCAAGATCCGCAACGAGACGAAGAAGGCCGTCGAGGAGGCGGGCGGCACCTGGGCGGGCCACCCCTCGGACACCGTCATCGACCGCATGGTCGACGAGTTCGGACGCCCGGGCCGGAGCGGGGGGGCGGGCTTCTACGACTACGTGGACGGAAAGCGCGCCAAGCTCTGGCCCGGCCTGCGCGAGCACTTCACCAAGCCGGGGCACGAGATCCCGTTCGAGGACATGCAGGAGAGGATGCTCTTCTCCGAAGCGCTCGACACCGTACGCCTGGTGGAGGAGGGCGTCCTGACGTCGGTCGCCGACGCCAACATCGGCTCCATCCTCGGCATCGGGTTCCCGGGCTGGACGGGCGGCGTGCTGCAGTACATCAACGGCTACGAGGGCGGGCTGCCCGGCTTCGTGGCACGCGCGCGTGAGCTCGCCGAGCGGTACGGGGAGCGGTTCGCGCCGCCCGCGCTGCTGGTCGAGAAGGCGGAGAACGGCGAGAAGTTCAGCGACGGGTGATCCCGCCGCCTTCGGCGGGGGAGTGGCTCAGCCTTCCTTGAGCCACTCCCTCAGCTCCTCCCTGAGCGAGCGCTGGAACGCGGTCACCAGCGCCTGCACCACCATCGGCTGCATGTGCGCCGAGAGCGAGCGCATCGCCGCGACGTGCTCGGGGTCCGACTCGCGCTCGCGGTAGGGGCCCCAGACCTCGTCGCGGAAGAGCCGGGACAGCTCGTGCGCCGCCGAACGCGTGTGCTCCATCAGGACCTTGCGTGCCGCGAGGATCGTCTCGTGCGCGATCGGCACGTCCAGGAGCTGCACCCCCAGGCGCAGCAGCCCCAGGTCCACGCGGTACGTCCCCGGGGTCCCGGTCAAGGCGATCACGCCCATCGCCGCGAGCCGCTCCAGGTCCGCCTCGCCGAGCGTGCGGCCCGCCCTGCGCTCCAGCTCGGCGAGCGGGGCGTCCTCCGCCGAGTCGGGCGCCCACGAGGCCACCACGGCGCGGTGGATGGCCAGATCGTGGGCGCTCAGATCCTCGGGCAACTGCTCCAGGTACCGCTCGATCGCGGCGAGCGTCATGCCCTGGTGCTGCAACTCCTCGATGAGCGCGAGCCGGGACAGGTGCTCCTGGCCGTAATGACCGACACGGCGCGCGCCGATCACCGGCGGCGGCAGCAGCCCCTTGGTGCTGTAGAAGCGGATCGTGCGGACCGTGACGCCCGCGCGCGCGGCCAGTTCGTCGACCGTGAGCTTCGGCTCCTCGGCGTCCGTCGTATGCGCCGTGTCCGTGGCGGCCGTCGTGTCCGTCGTGTCCCTCGTCCCGGTCGTGTCCGTCGTCATCGCGCGCCCTCCCTGACCGGCCGGCTCTCCGGACGTCTCCCCGTCGGTGCAGCGGTCCGGTGCCTGGCCGGGCGTGCATCAATCCGGTGCAACAGTATTGCTGGCACACCAGTGTTGTGAAACCCTCCGGGCCAGTCCCCTGGCCGTCCACGCCCGGCCACTGTGACCGTTCGCGATAGTTGGCGGATGTTCACGGTTGTTGGCGAGTCGGCATCGGAGAGCGATCAACTTACGCAGAGTTACGGACAACTGCGGTGATCCGTGTCGCCTGCGGGGGAGGTCGTGCTGCCCTGGATGGGTGCTCCGTACGACGTCTGTCTTGATCCGGTCTGATTCGTGCGTACTCAGTGATCTGCTCACGCCGTACGTCGGCTTTGCCGAGTTCGAGTCGAGGTTGGTCACGGACGAGGGGTGGCCGCGTCGATGGACAGTGACGTGGCGGGTCGGGGAGGGCAAGGTGACCTGGCCCGTACGCGACATGGCATCGGTGCCGGTGCTGTCGTCCAGGATGATCCGCGGGTTCACGTGGCGAGCTGACCAGGGGCATCGGCCGGGTCTGCAGTTCATGGTGTCTACGGGGCGGCATCACGGGTTCGAGTCGCTGGAAGAGCAACAGCTTCTGGTGGCGCTGGACTACTTCGGGGTCGCTGAAGTCCTGCCGCAGCCGTTCCGCCTCGACTTCGACAGCAGCGAAGGCAAGAGGTGGCACGTCCCGGATTTCCTCGCCGTGATGCCCGACGGAGGGCTGTGGCTGTTCGACGTCCGTCCCGAGCGCCTGATCGGGGACATCGACGCGGTGAAATTCGCTGCAACGGCACGGTCAGCAGATGCCTGTGGCTGGCGCTACTCGGTCGCGGTCGGCTGGCGGCCGCACGTCCACAGCGTGCTCGACCACCTGTCGTCGCAGCGTCGGCCACTGGTCGATCAGCTGGGCCTCCAGCGTGAGCTTGAGGACGCTGCCGAACGCGGGGTGGACAGGTTCGGCGACCTGGTGGAGGCAACACGCCTTCCGGCTGTCGCTCGTGCGCACGCTACTCACCTGCTGTGGTGGCGGAGGTTCGGTGTTGATCTGGGCAGTCCGCTGGGGGACGGCTCGCTGATCTGGCGCGGCCGCGCATCGGCTGGAGGGCCGTGATGGCTACGGGGCACGGTCTGCTGGACATGGAAATCGGCAGCGTCCTGCAGTTGAACGGCGTCGAGTGGACCGTGACGGCGGCGGAGCCCCAGTTCAGCCGGTTCGTTCTGACGGATGGTGAGGGCCGGGAGGAGACGAGGTCGATCCGCTGGCTGATCCACCACGCGGATGCGAGGGTCGTGGCGAACCGGCCGACGACGTTCGTGCCGGTCGGACGGCAGGCGAGGTCGCTGGCCGACCTGACCGAAGGACAGCTCAAACGGGCTCGGATCAGGGCCGAGCACCTGCTGGAGGCGGAGACCGGCTTCCGGGACGGCCGGGCCGACCGGGCACGCCCCGGTGAACCACGTCCTGCCTACGACCCCGAGCGGACGTCGCTGAGCGAGCGCCGGCGGGCGAAGGCGGCCGAGTTGAAGGCCATGCCTCGCCACGAGGCCGAGATGCTGGGGCTTCAGTTCATGAGTGAGCGAACCCTGGAGCGTCTGTCCGCGAAATCAGGAGACAGCCTGCTACTGGCCTGCGCAGACGGCCGCTGGACCCGCCGCAGCGGGGGCCATCCCAGCATCACCGAGGAGGTCCGCAAAGCGATCTTCGCGGTGAAGAGGGAGTGCAGATACCGGTCGTCGATCACCATGGCCGCCCGGCATCGACTGGTGCACCAGTACATCCGGGAGACCTTCCCCTCCTTTGCCGTCAAGGACATCCCGTCGCGGATCACCTTGATGCGGGTTTGGAAGGAGTGGTTCGGAAGCGGCGGGGCCCGGGCCCGTTACGCTCGCTCGGCCGAGGATGCCGAGGACGCGGACGTCGGACAGCGCCTGGTCGTCCACCGCCCGGGGCAGGTGATCGCGCTGGACTCCACGCCGCTGCCGGTCAAGTTGCGGGAGAGCGTGTTCGGCGAGGCGGTGTCGGCGACCCTGACGCTGGGGCTCGATCTCTACACGCACTCCGCCCCAGCTTTCCGGCTGACGCTGGAGTCCGATACATCGGTCGACGTCGCGATGCTGCTCAGAGACGTGATGCTGCCCCTGCCGATGCGGGAGGGCTGGGGCCAGGACATGGAATGGCCCTATCCCGGGGTGCCGTCCGAGGTGATCGCGGAGTTCGCCGGACACGACGTCGCAGCCCTGCCGTTCTTCAAACCAGAGACGGTGACCACCGATCACGGAAGCGTCTACAAGAACCACGACCTGGTGGAGGCGGAACGAAGCCTGGGCTGCAACATCCTTCCGGCCCGCGCTTTTCGGGCCAGCGACAAATTCGCCGTCGAGCGAGCGTTCTCCGCGTTCAAGACCATGCTGTTCGAACATCTGCTGGGTTTCACCGGCACGGACGTCGCTGACCGCGGCGCCGATCCAGAGGCCGATGCGGTGATGACCTGCTCGCAGATGGAGCACGTTATCGCGACCTGGATCGTGAAGGTCTGGCAAAACCACCGGCTCGGTGAATACGCGCCTTCCTGGGGACCGGAAGAGGACCACAGTCCCAACTCGCTGTTCGCCGCGGCCATGCACCAAGGCGGCTGGTCGATGCAGATTCCCGGTCCCGAGCTCTACTACAAGGTCTTGCCCGAGCATCACGTCCGAGTCCACCCCCGCCGCGGAGTGAAGATCCTGGGACTTTGGTACTTCGCCGACCTTCTGCAGGAGCCCCGGTTCCTGCGGCCCTCGGGACGGGGCGGCACGCACGCCAGTGATTGGGTCGTCCGCAGCGACCGGCGGGACCGGCGCCGCGTCTTTTTCCAGGATCCGGACGATCACGAGACCTGGCACGTCCTTCGATGGACCGGACTTCCCCCAGAAGGCGAAGTCCCTGCCTTCTCCGACAAGACGGCAGCCGAAGTACTGGCCACCGCGCGTCAACGCCGGCTCGCGCCCCGCTCGGACGCTGAACTCCTACCGCTGCTGCTGGAGATCCTCGGCGAGGCGGCACCCGTCGATCAGTGGCCGACCCAGCGCGACGAAAACCAGGCGAAGGGGAAGGCTGCGAGGAAGAAGTCACAGAAGCGAGCCCGCGTCGCCCGCTCGCGCGAGATCGCCCGCGCTGAGACCGCAGCTGCCGACCGGATCGCGGGCCGGGCTGCCGAGGCGGACGACTGGCAGCACCAAGCCCGCACGGTCGGGCAGGCCGTCACCGCCGACCGGCGCCGCCGCCGTGAGGCAGCCGTCACTGCTGACACATCCGTCCCCCGGCTCCTGAACGAATCGCTCAAAAGCCGCCACCTGTTCCTGATGCCGCCCGCGCTGGAGGACGACGACGAAGCGGATGAGGACGAGGTCGACCCTGAGGAGAACGTGTGAGGCTCGACGACCTCTCGGCAGGGCGGCTGGACGGCCTGCCCTCCCGCCGCCAGATCGCCGCCATGATCCTCGGCCCCGAGTCGCACCGGCACACCTTCACCGGCTGGCAGCACTATCGCACCACCCGCGACCAGTTCATCCCGCCGCCCAGACTCACCGTCAGGCAATACAAGATGCTGCCGGACGACAGACGCTCCGACTACGACGTCTACCGGCGCCTGACCAACGTGAATCTTCCGGTCCAGGAAACGCCGATGCTCGAAGGCGTGACGCGGCTGATCGACCGGCGCCTTCAGGGCAACACCCTTCGCCGCAACAGCCCCACGATGCCGGGCGTGATGGTCAGCGGCTGGGGCAACCACGGCAAGACCGCCACGGTCTGCTCGGTTGCCGCGGCCTTCGAGGACCAGTGGCTGGACTTCCACCACCACCTCAACCCCGACTCCGTCCCAGGCACGGCAGACCTGCACGCACCAGTCGTCTATGTCCAAACGCCCGTCACTGCCACCCCGAAGAGCCTCTGCGAGTCGATCCTGAACTTCTTCGGTCCCGAACGCTGGAAGTTCACGCTCCCTCAGCTGATCCAACTGGTCGCTGACTGCCTGCGAGACCACGGGGTCAAAGTCCTGATCATCGACGACATCAACCGACTGCGGATGCACCGCGCTGATGATCAGGACGTTCTGGACCTGATCCGGGCCCTGATGAGCTTCAACGTCACGCTCATTCTCACCGGGGTCAACATCCCCGGCACCGGCCTGCTGCGGGAAGCTCACTTCAGCCGCCAAAATCGTCAATGGGTGTTGCCTCCGCTGGAGACAACACGCGTCCACGGCCTCGAAGTCACGCAGATCGAGCGCCGTTTCGAACTCGTGGAACTCGACCGCTTCGCCTACCGCACAGCCGATGAAATCCAGGCATTCGTGAAACACCTACGCGGAGCCGAGGCCCACCTGCGGCTCCTGAAGGCGAAGAAGGGGATGCTCACGAACGGCTCGATGCCCGAATACCTCATGAACCGCACCAACGGTGTCATCGGTCTCCTCGGCCGACTCCTCGAGGAAGGCGCCCAGGAAGCCATGGCCACCGGCAAAGAGAACATCACCGAGAGCCTGCTCGACGAGATCATCGTGGGCCGGGACGTTCCCGCAGAGGAGACCGGTCCTGCACCGGCAGCGACCCCAGCCGAGCCGGCCGACAGCAAGAAGGACACCAGGAAGCCACGGAAGTCACGGAATACCGTCTTCGACGACCGAGGTCCCCGCCTTGACCCGGAAACCCCGGCTGAGGCGGCGAGTTGATGCAGAGTCCGCCCACCGAACCGATACCCCGAAGTCTCGTTCCACTGCCGGGAGAGAGCCTGGCGGGGTTCATCCTGCGACTGTCTCACCGCCTGCAGGTCGCGCCCAGCAGCGTCACCTGGCGCACGGGCCTCACCCCGCATCGCAATGCGAGCGGCATGTCCCCTGTCCGTCACCTGCTCATGATGGAGGCATTCGAGGCCTCTGCGTTCGCGCATGTCACCCGCATGTCCACGGCAACCGCCGAGCGCCTCACTCTGCTGCCCTTCCACCGCCGCTATCCGCCACTTGCAGAGGCCCTCACACGACAGCCGGGAGACACCCCCCGACCACGAAGGGTCTTTCCCGCCTGGCTCCTTATCGGGGCCACCCGCTATTGCCCGGCCTGCCTCAAGGGGAACGGGTCCGTGATCCAGGAACGACACGGAGGCACATGGCACCTGCTCTGGCACCTTCCGGTCGTCTTCGCCTGCTTGGAGCACCAAGTCCTGCTCCAAGACACGTGCCCCGCCTGCCAGCACCCCGCCCAGAGCCGGCATCCCGAGGCTCGACTCAAACTCGTGCCGTCTCCGGCCACAGCAGGGCTTCACCCGCTGCAGTGCCGCAACAGCACCATCTCCACCGGCCCGCGACGAGACTTCTGCGGCCACCGGTTCGACGACAGCAGCAATTTGCACCAGATCGAACTCGGGCCTGACCAGACTGAGTTGCAGCGCCAGATTCTCGACTGGCTCGGCCCATCAACGGCCCCGCAGACTGCCTTCCACAAGTTCGCGGACCTTCAGATCATGGCAGTGATCATCAACGCGACCTTGCCGCACAGCGCACACGCAGCCGACCTTCCGCCCGCACTGGCGTCAGCCCTCGACGCACATCAGGCCGCCCAGCAACGGGCCGCCGAGTCAGTGGGCGCTTCGCCTCCCCACCGCGGGAGCCGCCACCCCAGCCTCTGGAGCACAGAGCCGGCATCCTCAGCAGCCACGGCCGCCTTGCTCACCATCGCTCACGCCTACGTCCGGCAGCCCCTTCCCCAACTGCGGGAAACTCTGACAGCCCTGCTTGAACACGCACCGGAAACCGCCGATCGCCGCTGGGGAGCGGCATGGTCGACACTGCAGCGCGACGCGTCCCCGCTGATCCGGCACGAGATCGAGAACGCCTTCAGACGGCGCTTCCCCATCCAACGGCCCCCCGGCTGGTCCGACCAGGCCGACAGGACCATCTGCCTCATCCCGGTTCGCGCCCGCGGCTATCGCGCCGAGCACATCCCGCAACACCTCTCCGACGAGTGGTTCGTCCTCCTCAGCCGGGCGTCCCGCCCGAAGCCGCTGCCGCAGTCGTCTCACTCCATCTGGCTGCGAAGAGCGGCCGCAGTCCAACTCGTCCAGGCCGACACCGGCATGCGCATGGACGAAGCAGCTCGGTTTCTCGGCATCCCCTCCCACTGGATCGGTCCGTTCCCCGCGCCACTACAGCCACTCCGTCTGATCTTCCGGAAGAAGCCCTACGACATGCCCGGCGCACTTGAACAGCTTGCCGAGCACATCGCATCGCTCGCGTCTCCGATCAACTACCGGAAACGCCGGGAGACCTTCAGATCCTGGAACCTCTCCGCCGCCTCTTGGCGAAGAATCCGCCGGTCCATCCCCACAGCCAACTGGATTGACCAGTCCGGCGACCGCGAACGTCGGCTTCGTGAGTGCTCCTCCGCCTTCACCTGGGCACTTCTGACGGGCAGCGAGTGGCGGCTCGCGCCGTGCTTCCAGCCGCCCCTCTCCCCGCTTTCGAGGATCATCACAGACACGGAGAAGAAGATCCTCAGAGACCTTTCGAGTTCGACGGAAAGTGCCCACACTGAGCTGGCAGGGCTACTGCACCGAACAGCCGAGGAGATCCTCACAAGCATCAGCGGTAACTCTCTGTGAACAACTGGGACCTGTGGGCGCCAACAAACGTGAACGATCCCCGCCAACTAGGTTGAACAGTCTCTCGATGACCAGCGCAGATCCTTCAGCCCATACGCCAACTATCGCGAACGGTCACAGCCACCCGCTCCTCACGCACCCGTCCGCTCACGCACAGCCGATGGCGCCAGGAGGCGGTCATGACCACGACCCCGCGACTCCCCGAGGACCCCGCCGAGCTCACGCTCCCCGCCCTGCTGCTCCGCGCCGCCGAGGACCACGGAGATCTCCCCGCGCTCTCCTGGCGGGCGGGCGGCGCGTGGTCGACGCTCACCTGGCGCGAGGTGCGCCGCGAAGTCGCCGTTCTCGCCGCCGGATACGGCGCGCTCGGGGTGCGGCGCGGCGAGCACGTCCTGATGATGATGGGCAACCGCCCCGAGCACTGGCTCGGCGACCTCGCCCTGGTGCACCTCGGCGCCGTCCCCGTCACCGTGTACAGCACCGCGGCCCCCGAGCAGGTCGCCCACGTCGCCCGGCACAGCCGCGCCCGCCTCGCGATCGTCGAGGGCGCCCGCGAACTCCCGCGCTGGGAGCCGCTGCTCGCGGACGGCACGGTCCCGCTGGAGCGCCTCGTCGTCGTGGAGGGAGCCGATGCGGGCGGGCACCACGCCCACGGCTCCCTGCGCGCCACCGGCGCCCGTCTCCTCGACCCCGAGGCCTTCGAGAGGTCCTGGCGCGAGAGCCGGCCCGGCGACGCGCTCACCGTCGTCTACACCTCGGGCACCACCGGCGACCCCAAGGGCGTCCGCCTCACCCACCGCAACGTCCTCGTCGGCGGCATCGCCCTGGACGGCGTCGTCGACTTCCCCGACCACGCCGGGCACCTCTGCTACCTGCCCTTCGCGCACGTCGCGGAGCGCCTGCTCGGCATCTACCTGCCGGTGCTGCGCGCCGCCCACGTCTACCTGTGCGCGGACCCCGCCCAGGTGGCGGCCACCGCGCGCGAACTGCACCCCGTCCAGTTCTTCGGCGTCCCGCGCGTGTGGGAGAAGCTCGCCGCGTCCGTACGGGCCGCGCTCGCCGCGCTGCCCGAGGAGCGGCGCCGTGCCGTCGAGGCGGCGAACGGGACGGCGCGCGCCCACGTCGCCTGCCGCGAGCGCGGCGAGGAGCCCACCGCGGAGCTGCGCACCGCGTACGAGGAGGCCAGACGGGAGGTGCTCGACCCGCTGCTCGCGCTCGCGGGGTTCGACCGGCTGGTGTGGACGGCGAGCGCGTCGGCGCCGATGCCGCTGGACGTGTCCAGGTTCTGGGCCGGCTTCGGGCTGGTGATCATGGACGCGTGGGGGCTCACCGAGACCTCAGGCGTGGTCACGACGAACCGCCCCGACGCGTTCAGGCTCGGGTCGGTCGGCCGTCCCCTGGAAGGCCTCGGCCTACGCATCGCCGACGACGGCGAGATCCTGGTGCGCGGCGCGACGGTCTTCGCGGGTTACCTGCGGCCCGACGGCGGCGTCGACAGCGCCTGCGACGCGGACGGCTGGTTCGCCACCGGCGACATCGGGCGGCTCGACGAGGACGGCTACCTCTGGCTCACCGACCGCAAGAAGGAAATGATCGTGACGTCGACGGGCAAGAACGTCTCGCCCGCCCTCGTCGAGAACGCGCTCAAGGAGCACCCGCTGATCGGGCAGGCACTCGTCCACGGGGACGGCCGTTCCTATCTGGTGGCGCTGCTCGTCCTCGACCCCGACCTCGCGCCCCTCTGGGCCGCCGCGCGGGGGATCGAGGGGGACCTGGCCGCCCACGAGGCCGTACGGGAAGAGGTGGCGCGCGCCGTGGCGACTGCCAACGCGCGCTTGAACCGCACCGAGCAGATCAAGCGCTACCGCCTGCTCGCGGAGGAGTGGGGTCCTGAGACCGGCGAGCTGACGCCGTCCCTGAAGCTCCGCCGCCGGGTGATCCGGGACAAGTACCAGCAGGTCATCGATGCTCTGTACACCCCCTGACCAGCATGTGAGAAGTTCCGCTATGTGACGTGCGCCACCGCGTGGGGCGGGGTGTGTGGGGGAAGGTGTCCCGTCGGTCCGCGCGCACGTCAGGGGTGTCGCGGGCCGGAGCACATCCGGACCCCGGAGTTTTTCGGGCACCAGAGAGTAGATCCCCCCGTGAGCAAGGAAGCCGTAGATTCGGCCGCCCCGGACGCATCCCGCACAGCTGCGTCCCAGGCCCCCGCGGACGCGGGCGACGCCGGTTACAGCAAGGACCTCAAGGCCCGCCACGTCAACATGATCGCGATCGGCGGCGCGATCGGCACCGGCCTGTTCCTGGGGGCGGGTGGCCGCCTCCACTCGGCGGGCCCCGCGCTCGCCCTCGCGTACCTCGTGTGCGGAATCTTCGCGTTTTTCGTGGTCAGGGCGCTCGGTGAGATGGTCCTCTACCGGCCGTCGTCCGGTTCCTTCGTGTCGTACGCGCGTGAGTTCCTCGGCGAGAAGGGCGCGTTCTTCGCCGGTTGGATGTACTTCCTCAACTGGTCGACCACCTGCATCGCCGACATCACGGCGATCGCGCTCTACACCCACTACTGGAGCTTCTTCACCGACATACCCCAGTGGGTGCTCGCGCTGATCGCCCTCGCGGTCGTGCTCTCGGTGAACCTCGTCTCGGTGAAGTACTTCGGCGAGATGGAGTTCTGGTTCTCGATCATCAAGGTCGCCGCACTGAGCGCCTTCATGATCATCGGCATCTACCTGCTTGCCAGCCAGCACAAGGTGGGCGGCGAGACGCCGGGCCTCAACATGATCACCGACCACGGCGGCCTCATGCCGAACGGTGTGATGCCGGTCGTGATCGTGATGCAGGGCGTCGTCTTCGCGTACGCCTCGCTGGAACTGGTCGGCGTCGCGGCGGGCGAGACCGCCGAGCCGCACAAGATCGTCCCGCGCGCGGTGAACTCGATCATGTGGCGCGTCGGCGTCTTCTACGTCGGCTCCGTGGTCCTGCTCGCGCTGCTGCTCCCGGGCGTGGTGTACACGGCCGACCAGAGCCCGTTCGTGACGGTCCTGTCCAAGATCGGCGTCCCGGCCGCCGGTGACGTGATGAACTTCGTGGTCCTCACCGCGGCCATGTCCTCGCTCAACTCCGGCCTGTACTCCACCGGCCGCATCCTGCGCTCGATGGCGATGTCGGGCTCCGCCCCGCGGTTCACGGCCAGGATGAACCGCAACCAGGTGCCCTACGGCGGCATCCTGCTCACCGCCTCCCTCGGCGTCGTCGGCGTCGGCCTCAACCGGGTGGTCCCCGGCAAGGCCTTCGAGATCGTCCTGAACGTGGCGTCGCTCGGCATCATCGGCACCTGGATCACGATCATGGTCTGCCACCTGGCGTTCGTGCGCAGCGCCAAGCGCGGCGAGATCACCCGGCCCAAGTTCCAGCTCCCGTTCAGCGGCGTCACCGAGTACGTGACGATCGCGTTCCTGCTCGCCGTCCTCTGCCTGATGTGGAAGGACGCCGAGGTCGGCCGCAAGACGCTGTTCCTGATCCCGGTCGTGGGCCTCGCCCTGGTCGCGGGCTGGTTCGGCGTGCGGCGCCGGGTCGGACGCGAGGCGCAGAGCCTCACGGAGCCGCGGGACCGGTAGCCGGTCACGGCAACAGAGGGCCACGGTCAGTGGCAGCCCACGGTGGCGTCATGTCGGAGATCACGTATGTCCGAGGTGGCGCCACCGCGCCGTTCGGTGCGTGCGCCGAGGGCGCGTCCGGGCCCCGGGGCGCGGGCGGGCGTTCAAAGGCAGGCGCTAACCGACCCGCAGGTGTGCGTTGTCGCGCACGGATGAGCGGGTAGAGCACCGGCATGCAACCCATCCCCGTGGAACTCGGGCCGATCGGCCCGAAGGCCCAGGAACTGGCGGTCGCCGTCGTCCTGTGCGGCGCCCTCTGTCTCCTCGCCGGACGCCTCCTGCCGCGCGCCGGCCGCGCCCTCGAAGGACGGGGGCCGGTCCGCACGGACGCAGGGGGCGATACGGAGGCCCGGCAGAGGTTGCTCTCCGAACCCCGTCGCGAGAGCGCGCACGTCGGGCGGCCCGCGCGGGAGACGGTCGGCGTGGCGAGCGACGGGGCTCTCGCCACCGGGCAGGCCAGGGGAGAGGCGGAGCGCGCCGAGGCCGAGGCCGAACTGCGCGGCCAGGTCTCCGAGTGGGCGTCCGAGCTGGCGAGCCGCATCGCGTCGGAGCCGCTGACGGGGCTGCCCGTGACACCGTTCACGGGAGCGCTCCCGGAGCTGCCGCCGGTGCCGGACACCGGCGCCTCCGTGGCGCCGGGCGGCGAGCCGGGCATCCTGTGGAGCCACGAGCCGGACGACCCGCCCGCTGCCGATCCGACAGGTTCCGGTCGCTAGACCTACCCATTCGCGCCCTCGCCCGCCGGGCCCCCTGGCGGTTCCACCCGCACCCGCGGAGACTCGGCGGCATGGACGTCATGGTGTCGGTCAAGGACGGTGAAGTGTGGGCGCAGGACTCAGGCGACCCGGGCGGCGCGGACGGCGCGGGCCTCCCGCTGGTCCTGCTGCACCCGGGGGTCGGCGACTCCCGCATCTGGGACGGCATCCTCCCGAGCCTCACGGCACGGCACCGGGTGATCCGCTACGACGCGCGGGGGTACGGCAGGTCGCCGGCCCCGACCGCCCCGTACTCCCTGGTCGAAGACCTGATCGCCGTCCTCGACCACTTCGGGGTGGCCCGCGCCGTCATCGCCGCGTCGAGCATGGGCGGTGCGACGGCCCTGAGCCTCGCGCTCCGCGATCCGGCACGGGTGGCGAGCCTTGCCCTGCTGGTGCCGGGCGTCACCGGCGCCGACGAGCTCGTTCCCGCGGCGTTCATGGCCGAGATCGGCAGGCTCGCCGAGGCGGGCGACGTGGACGGCATCGTGGCGCTGCTGAGGCGCACCTCGGGCGCCGCGGGGACCGGTGACGACCCGGAGGTCGAGGCGCATCTGCGGGCGGTGGTCCCGGCGTGGTTCGCCAACGTCCCCCACAACAGGCCCGACCCGCCCGCCTACGACCGGCTCGGCGAGCTCGACGTGCCGTGCGTCCTCGCCATCGGCGAGCTCGACCAGCCCGAGGTGATCCACGTGAACGAGACGATGGCGCGGCGCATCCCCGGCTGCCGCACGGTGCGCCTCGCGCACAGCGACCACTTCCCGACGGTGCGGGAGCCGGACGCGACCCTCGACGTCATCCTGGGCGCGTACGCCGCGGCGCGCTGAGAGCCTGTCTTTGAATCCCCGTCGTCCGTGCGCCGAGGGCGCGTGCCGGGCGTCGCTGCGCAGGCGGGGGTTCAAAGACAGGCTCTGAGAGCCTGTGGCGCCGCGCCCGGGCGGCGCGGCGGCGCCGCCCGGGTCCGGCACGCCGGTCCTCAGTGACCGTGACCGTGCTCGTGCACACCGTTCGTCGCGGCGATCTGCTTCCACGACTTCGGCTTGGCCGGGGCGGCGGCGGAGCGGGCGATACCGGCGTCCCGCACGGCGGGAGCCGCCGGACGCGACGGCTGGTAGAGCCAGGTGTCGAACAGCTCGGCCAGCGGCTCGCCCGAGACCTTCTCGGCGAACTTCACGAAGTCGTTGACCTTGGCGTTGCCGTACGCGTGCTGTTGCGGCCACTGCTTCAGGATCGCGAAGAACGTCTTGTCCCCGACCTCGTTGCGCAGCGCCTGCAGGGCGAGCGCGCCCCGGTCGTAGACCGCACCGTGGAACTGGTTGTCCGGCCCCGGGTCGCCCGGCTTGACCTGCCAGAACGGGTCGTCCGCGGGGTGCTGGGCGTACACGTAGTCCGCCAGCTCCTGCGCCGTGCCCTCGCCCTCCTTCTCCGACCACAGCCACTGGCTGTAGCGGGCGAAGCCCTCGTTGACCCAGATGTCCTTCCAGCCGTCCACGGACACGCTGTCGCCGTACCACTGGTGGGCCAGCTCATGGACGACGATCGACGCGTTGGAGCCGTTCGCGAACGCGGCGGGGCTGTAGAAGGGCCGCGTCTGGGTCTCCAGGGCGTAGCTGCTCTTCACGTTCGGGACGTACCCGCCGAGCGCGTTGAAGGGGTACTTGCCGAAGACCGTCTCCAGCCACTCGGCGACCTCGGTGGTCCGCTCTATGCTGGCCCGCGCCGAGCCCGCGTTGTCGCCGAGGTCCTTGCTGTAGGCGTTGAGGACCGGCAGGCCGCTCTCGGTCCTGTCGGTCGTGATGTCGAACTTGCCGACCGCGAGGGTGGCGAGGTAGCTCGCCTGCGGCTTGTTGGAGCGCCAGTTGTAGCGGGTCCAGCCGAGCTTGGAACTCTGCGACTGCAGCACGCCGTTGGAGATCGCCTGGGTGCCGTCGGGCACGGAGACGGACACGTCGTACGTCGCCTTGTCCAGCGGGTGGTCGTTGGAGGGGAACCACCACACGGCCGAGTCGGGCTCCTGGGCCGCGACGCCGCCGTCCGGCGTCCGGTGCCAGGCCGTGTAGCCGTTGATCTTCAGCTCGGAGGGCTTGCCCGCGTACCGCACGACGACCGTGACCGCCGTGCCCTTGGGCAGTCCCGCCGGCGGCGTGATCTCCAGTTCCTGGTCGCCGGTCTTCGTGAACTTCGCCTTCTTGCCGTTGACCCGCACCTCGGAGACCTTGAGGCCGAAGTCGAGGTTGAAGCGGGAGAGGTCCTGCGTGGTGCGGGCGTTGATCGTCGCCGTGCCTTCGAGCAGGTCGGTCCCGGGCTGGTACTTCAGCCGCAGGTCGTAGTGCGAGACGTCGTATCCGCCGTTGCCGCTGGCCGGGTAGTAGGGGTCGCCGATGCCCGGCGCCCCGGGAGTGAAGTCCGCGGCCGATGCCGGGATCGCCAGCAGGAGAGAGGCCGCGAGCGCGCCCGGGGCGATGAGTCTGCGGTGCACGTCAAACTCCAAGTCGTAGGGTCTGAAGATCGGTTCGTCTTGGTCGACGAGCCTATTCAGCCCCGCCCGGACGCGTCATGTCCATGGTCCCGAACGTCACATGATCGCCATGCGGCCGACATGTGCCTCAATGTCCCACGCACCTGACATGTTGCCTACGGCCCCCTGTCGCGCGGCAGTTCGCCCGTGTACCTTCCGCGCCATGCCGATACGTGCGCGACGCACCCGCCTCCTGTGGAGAGCACTTCTCGCGGCGGCCCTGGCCGCCCTGATCGCCACCCTCATGTCCCCGGGCGCGGCGCAGGGGGCGGCACAGTCCCCCCGCACGCCGGGCCAGAGCCTGCGTACACCGGGCGAGAGCAAGCCCGTGTACTCCTACGAGAACGCGATCCGCGAATCCGTCTGGGTCGACACCAGGATCGACGGCGACGCGGACGGCAGGACCGACCGTGTCGCCGTCGACATCGTCCGGCCCCGCGAACTCGACCGCACGGGCCGCCGGATACCCGTGATCATGGACGCGAGCCCGTACTACTCCTGCTGCGGGCGGGGCAACGAGAGCCAGAAGAAGACGTACGACGCGGACGGCAAGCCCGTCCAACTCCCCCTCTACTACGACAACTACTTCGTGCCGCGCGGCTACGGCTACGTCGCCGTGGACCTCGCGGGCACCAACCGCTCCGACGGCTGTGTCGACGTCGGCGGCCGCTCCGACGTCCAGTCCGCGAAGGCCGTCGTCGACTGGCTGAACGGGCGCGCCCGCGGCTACACGAGCCGCACAGGAAGCGAACGTACGAAGGCGTCGTGGGCCAACGGCGCCACCGGAATGATCGGCAAGAGCTACGACGGGACCGTCGCGAACGGAGTGGCCGCCACCGGCGTCAAGGGCTTGCGGACGATCGTGCCGATCGGCGCGATCTCCTCCTGGTACGACTACTACTTCGCCAAGGGCGCGCCGCTCTACGACGGCGGCCCCGACGGCCTCTCGAACGCCGTGGAGAGCCCCGAGGCCCGCGCCCGCTGCGGCGCCGTGCAGCAGCGCCTGGTCGACGGGGCGCCGCGCTCCGGCGACTGGACCCGCCTGTGGAGCGAACGGAACCACGTGCCGGACGCCGGAAAGGTGCGCGCCAGCGTCTTCGCCGTGCACGGCATGCAGGACCTCAACGTCCGCACCAAGCACTTCGGCCAGTGGTGGGACGCCCTCGCGAAGAACGGCGTCGACCGCAAGGTGTGGCTCAGCCAGGCCGGCCACGTCGACCCGTTCGACCTGCGCCGCGGCGACTGGGTGCGCACGCTGCACCGCTGGTTCGACCACGAACTCCTCGGCTACGACAACGGCGTCGACCGCGAGCCGATGGCCGACATCGAACGCGCCCCGGACCACTGGACCACCGACCGGGTCTGGCCGCCGCGCGGCACCCACGCGGTCACCCTTCGCCCGGCCAAGGGCGCGGCGCCCGGTGTCGGCACCCTCGGACTTCGGCCCGGCAAGGGCACCGAGACCTTCACCGACGACCGTTCGCTGAGCGAGACCGACTGGGCCGAGCGCATCGGCACGCCGACCCCCGCCAAGGCGGGCTTCGTCAGCGACCCCCTCGGACGCGACCTGCGCCTCTCCGGCTCCTCCACGGTGACCGTCACCGCGACCCCGACGACCCGCACCGCCCACCTCTCCGCGGTCCTCGTCGACCTCGGCCCCGACACCATCCGGGACTACTCCGCCCCGGGTGAGGGCATCACCACCCTTCCCGAACGCACCTGCTGGGGCGCGAGCACCGCGGGTGACAGCTCCTGCTTCAAGGAGACGCGCGCCAGGACCGCCGCCGTCGACTACACGATCTTCAGCCGCGGCTGGGCCGACCTCGGCAACTGGGCCGATGCCCGGCACGGCCACCCGCTCACCCCGGGCAAGCCGCACACCATCACCCTCGACCTCGCCGCGAGCGACCACGTCGTGCCCAAGGGGCACCGCCTGGCGCTGATCGTCGCGGGCACCGACAAGAACCTCATCGAGCCGCCCGCCGACACCCCGACGCTCACCATCGACCTCGCCCGCACCTCGGCGAAACTGCCGCTGGCCGGCGGCGCGGACTCCTTCACCACCACCGCACCCCGCACACCCGGCCGGTCCCGTCTCGACGGCGTGGCCCCGCCCCGCCCGCTCAACCCCGTTCCCGGAGGCCGCACTTCATGACGCCCCGCATACGCACCCTGGCGCTCGCCTGCGCCACCGCCGCACTCGCCGCGCCACTTCTGACGGCGCCCGCCCAGGCGACGCAGACCCCGCCCCGTACCGGATTCGAGGAGACCGACGGGGCGCGCTGGACCAGCCAGCCGGAGGAACAGGAACTCCTCGCCACCGTCGACAAGGCCGCCAAGAGGGTCACCGTCAGCCGCATCGGCACCACGAAGCAGGGCCGCCCCCTCCAACTGGTCCGCATCGGCGAACGCCCCTCGAAGAACACCGTCCTGCTGATCTGCAGCCAGCACGGCGACGAGCCGTCGGGCCGCGAGGCCTGCCTGTCCACGATCCGCGACCTGGCATACGCGAAGGACAAGAAGACCCGGCGCTTCCTCTCCCGCACCACGCTGCTCGTCCTGCCCACCGCCAATCCCGACGGCCGCGCCGCCGACACCCGCGGCAACTCCGACGGCGTGGACATCAACCGCGACCACCTCGCCCTGAAGACCGCGGAGGCCCGCGCCGTGGCCGCCGTGATCCGCGACCGCGAGCCCGACGTCATCTACGACCTGCACGAGTACGGCGCCACCCCCAAGTACTACGACAAAGACCTGTTCGACCTCTGGCCGCGCAACCTCAACACCGACGACGCCGTGCACAGGGAGGCGCAGACCCTGTCCGAGGCGTACGTACGCCCCGCCGCCCGGCACGACGCGTACACCATCGGCACGTACGGCATCTGGACCGACCCGGTCACCGGCGACCCGATCAAGCAGACCGCGGGCGACGGCCAGGAACGCATCCTGCGCAACATGTCCGGCATCAAGCACGCGGCGGGACTGCTCATCGAGAGCCGCGTCGATCCGATGACCGACGCCGAGAAGAAGGACGAGGCGCTGAACAACCGGCGGCGCGTGGCCTCCCAGCGTTCGGCGCTCGGTGGCCTGGCCGAGTTCACGGACGAGCGTCGTGACCGGCTCGAGGCGGCCACCGGCGCCGCCCGCGCCGAGGGCTTCCGCGACCGCGGCCCGGTCTACATCGGCGGCGCCGACAACGACCCCGCCGAACCGTCCGAGATCATCCAGGACCCGCCCTGCGGCTACCGCCTCGACGCCGCCCAGTACCGCGACATCAAGGACGAACTCGCGCTGCACGGCGTCACCGTGAGGCGCGGGAAGTCCGGCGCGTACGTACCGCTGAGGCAGCCCGCGCGCCGTCTCGTCCCGCTCCTGCTCGACGAGCGCGCGCCGTATCACGTGGTCACGGCTCGGCCCGACATGGCCTGTTGAGGAAGTGAGAGGTGCGTCACATGTGGTAGGGGGTAGCGGAGAACGAAGTCCGGAAACAAACGTCCCCTCGAAAGGTGCCCCTTGTGACGCAGGATCAGCGGAAAGCGGACGACGGGGGAGGGGCGCAGGAGATCATGGCGCCCGCCCCCGGCGGCCGCTCGCCACAGACGGACCGGGTGGTGTTCGGCGTGACCGCCGTGCTCACCCTGGCGTTCGTGGTCTGGGGCGCGGTGTCGACGGATTCGTTGCAGGATGTCTCCACGGACATGCTCAACGGGTTGATGCACAACGGTGGTTGGTTCTTCATGCTGACCGCCACCGGGTTCGTCGTCTTCGCGCTCTGGCTGGCCGTCAGCCGGTACGGAAAGATCACTCTCGGGCGGGAGGGCGAGGACCCGGAGTTCCGCACCGTCTCCTGGGTCGCCATGATGTTCAGCGCCGGCATGGGCATCGGCCTGATGTTCTACGGAGTGAGCGAGCCCCTGGCCCACTTCACCTCGCCACCGCCGGGCACCGATCCGGCCGACCCGCCCGCGGCGATGGAGACCGCGATGGCCACCACGCTCTTCCACTGGACGCTCCACCCGTGGGCGATCTACGCCGTCGTGGGCCTCGCCATCGCGTACAGCACCTTCCGCCGCAACCGGCGCCAGACCATCAGCGCCGTCTTCGAACCGCTCATCGGCGAGAAGCACGCGCACGGCGCCTGGGGCCGGGTCATCGACATCCTGGCCATCTTCGCCACGCTCTTCGGCTCGGCCGCCTCCCTCGGCCTCGGCGCCCTGCAGATCGGCAGCGGCATCGAGGTGCTCGACTGGATGGAGAACGCCGGCACGGGCCTGCTCGTCGTCATCATCGCCGTGCTGACCCTGGCCTTCGTGGCGTCCGCCATCTCCGGTGTGGAGAAGGGCGTCCAGTGGCTTTCCAACATCAACATGGTGCTCGCCGCGCTGCTCGTCCTGTTCGTCTTCGTCGCGGGCCCGACGGTCATCATCCTCGACATGGTGCCCACCTCGCTCGGCGCCTACCTCGACGACCTGCCCCAGCTGATCGGCCGCACCGAGGCGTCCAGCGGCAAGGGCGTCGCGGACTGGCTGAGCAGCTGGACGGTCTTCTACTGGGCCTGGTGGATCTCGTGGACGCCCTTCGTCGGCATGTTCATCGCGCGGATCAGCCGCGGCCGTACGATCCGGCAGTTCGTCGGCGGCGTCATCCTGGTGCCGAGCACCGTCAGCCTCATCTGGTTCGCCGTGTTCGGCGGCAGCGCCATGACCGTCGCGGACCGGGGCGGACTCAAGGGGGAGACGACGCAGGAGGCGCAGCTCTTCGGCCTGCTCCACGAGTATCCGATCGCCACCGTCACCAGCCTCCTGGTGATGATCCTCGTGGGCATCTTCTTCGTCTCGGGCGCCGACGCCGCGTCCATCGTGATGGGCACGCTCTCCCAGAAGGGCGCCCTCGAACCGGGCCGGTTCGTGGTGATCTTCTGGGGCATCGTGACCGGCGCCGTCGGCGCGGTCATGCTGCTGATCGGCGACGGCTCGGACGACGCGCTCACCGGCCTGCGCAACCTCACGATCCTGGTAGCCGCTCCCTTCACCCTCGTGATGATCGGCATGTGTGTGTCGCTGATGCGGGACCTGCGCCACGACCCGCTGATCGTGCGCGGTGAGCACGGCACGGAAGCGATCGAGAAGGCCGTGATCGCCGGGCACGAGCAGTACGCCGGCGACTTCGAGATCCGGATCGGCCCGGCCCAGGACGACAACGGCGACGACGAGGACCCGGGCAGCACCGTGATCAGGAACAGCTGAGTCAGGCTCTGCCCGTTCCGTCCCGAAGACGGGCCCTCAGGAGGCGGCGTCCGCCAGGCGCGCCGCCTCCCGCGCACACCCCCAGGCGACCGTGACACCGGCGCCGCCGTGCCCGTAGTTGTGCACGAGCACCCCGCCCTCCGGCGTCCGCTCCCGCTCCAGGCGCACCCGGTGGCGCGCGGGCCGCAGCCCCACCCGATGCCCGAGCACCCGCGCCCCCGCGATCTCCGGCCGCACGGCCGCGCACCGCGCGACGATGGCCTCGGCCACCGCCGGATCCGGCTCGGCCGACCAGACGCTGTCCTCGGCGGTCCCGCCGAGCAGCAGCCCGCCCGGCTGCGGAAAGAAGTACGTGGTCGTACTCGACGCGGCGTCGGCCGCCGTGAACCACGTCTCGATCCCCGGGTTCTCCACGACGACGAGCTGACCCCGCACCGGGTACACCGCGTCGTCCGGTACGAGCCGACGCGCGCCGAGCCCCGAGCAGTTGACCACGGTGGGCGCCTCGGCCAGGGGCTCCGCGAGCCGCCCGACCGTACGCTCCTCCACCACCCCGCCCGCCGCACGGAACCGCTCCCGCAGCCAGCCGAGATGGACCGGCATGTCGATGAGCGGCAACCGCGCCCAGAGCCCACGCCCCGCGTACTCGCCGCGCTCCGCGGGCCGCAGCCCCGCCACGCGCGACGCCCACGGCCCCAACGCGTCCAGCCCCGTCTCGGCATGTACGCCCTCGACCATGCGTACGCCGCCGGACCCGCCGCGAGCGGCCAACTCCTCGTACACGGCCAGCGAGTCCAGCGCCCAGTCACCGGCCGCCGCCACCGGCTCTATGCGGTAGGGCCACCACAGGGCGCCCGCAACGGCCGAGGTGGTCCGCTCGGCGGGCTCCTTGCTCCACACCCGCACGCGGCGCCCCGACTCGGCGAGCACGACGGCCGTGGTGAGCCCGACGACCCCACTGCCCACCACGATCACATCGTCATCTTTCATACCGGGAACGTAGCGGAATGTGCCATGCCGTGCTCACATCACATGCCGGGTGGGGATACTCACAGCATGTCTGCCGAGTACGCGACCTTCGGTCTGGCACCGGCCATGCGCGCCGGTGGGGTCCTCGCCGACGGTGGCTACCAAGTACACCGCGACTTCGTCGACTTCATCGTGGACGGCCGCCCCCTGCTCTTCCGGCTGTCCGACCTCGACGCGGTGTCGCCGCTGGCCGCCGACATCCCGCCGGCCATCTTCACGGCGCACGTCCGCAGACTGCTCCTGGAGGCGGAGGCGCCGCTGCGCGAGGGGCGTTACGTCATCTACGGCTGCCCCGAGTGCGAAGGCCTGGAGTGCGGCGCGGTCACGGCGGTGATCGAGAAGAGCGCCGACGGCAGCGACGACTTCGTCTGGCGCGACTTCGCCTGGCAGACGTCGGAGCCGGTCGACCTGGTGCTCAACGGCTACCACGGCATAGGGCCCTTCCGCTTCCGGGGCGCCGAATACCGCGAGGCACTCGGCCAGTTGCTCACCGCGGGAGAGCGCCAGGCCCGCCGCCGGGTCCTGCTGATCGGCCCGCGCGTGGCGCTCCTCGCCAAACTGGCCGCGGCGCTGCGCACGATCGGCATCGGCGCGGAGATCGCGGCGGACGCGGCGGGCGTCGCGCCCGACGAACTGCGCACGTACGGCGCGGTCGCCTTCGGCCGCGCGGTCCCCGAGGCGACCCGCCACTCCGTACGCTCGGCCTTCGACGGCGCGGGCGCCCAGGTCGCCCACGTCGACGGCCTCGCCCCGGTCATCCCGGTCCTGCTCGCCCAGATCGAGTACGCGCTGGACCGCAGCCCGATGGAACAGCGCCGCCTCACCCGGCTCACGGCGGGCCCCGGTGCGGCGGAGCTGGAGGTCACGTCGGCGTGCCTTGTCCGGCTTACGGCGTACCGCACGGACCGCCTCTCGCGCACCCACACCCACGAAGTCCTCGACGAAGTCCTTGAGCCGGGGCGGCACCGGGTCCCGCTGCCGGCCAAGGCCACGAAGGGCGAGGCCTACGTGGTGGCCCGGACCTCCACGAGCGTGCTGGTCGCCCCGGCCTCGCCGTGACCGCGATCGCCGCCGACGTGAGAGCCTGTGTCATATCCCCGGCCGGATCAGTGGGCGTCGTCTGGTGCGTGCGATCGCAAGGCGCCGGGAAGTCCTCGTAGCGGAGCTACTAGGGCTTTTCGGCAACGCGGCGAGCGTGCGTGCCAGGCGGCGATCACCCGGCCGGGGATATGACACAGGCTCTGAGGACCGGCCAGTGCTCCAAATGTGTTGACCGCCCCCGCCACGCAGTGCTGGAGTCGGCGCGTGGACAGCATCCCCGCCAACCGGCGGCTCTGGAACCGGATCAGCAGCGCCTACCAGCACGAGCACGACCCGCGAATCGGCGCCACACCCCGGCTGTGGGGCATGTACTCCATCCCCGACGCGCGCCTGCGCGCCCTGGGCGACGTCACCGGCAAGCGCGTCCTCGAACTCGGCTGCGGCGCCGGCCAGTGGTCCAGAGCGCTCGCCGCCGAGGGCGCCACCGTGGTCGGGCTCGACCTGTCCGAAGCCCAGCTCGCCGCGGCGGCCGACGCGATGGGAGCGGCCCGCTACCCGCTGGTGCAGGGCGCCGCAGAACGACTCCCCTTCGCCGCCGACAGCTTCGACCTGGTCTTCTGCGACTTCGGTGGGCTCAGCTGGGCGCCCCCGCAGCTGGCCGTCCCGGAGGCCGCACGCGTCCTGGGCCGGGGCGGGCGCCTGGTGTTCAACGTCGCAAGCCCATGGTTCGAAGTCTGCTACGACGAAGCCGCGAGCCGCGTGACCACGACGCTGCGGCAGGACTACTTCGGGCTGGACACCATCGCCGAGGGCGACGGCGCGACCAGCTATCAGCTCACCTACGGCGACTGGGTCAGGGTCCTGCGCGGCGCGGGTCTGATCATCGACGACCTCATAGAGCCGCGGCCCGAACCCGGAGCACCCAACGGCTACAACGAGACCGACCCACCCGACTGGGCACACCGCTGGCCGGCGGAGTCGCTCTGGGTCACCCACAGAGCGTGAGGGGCGGGAGGCCACCCCGTCCCACGTCCTACAATCACCCCCTGATGACCGCAACTCTCGTCGCCAAAGATCTCGCCGCAGGCCACGGCGACCGCACCCTGTTCTCCGGACTTGAATTGGTCGTCGCCCCCGGCGACGTCATCGGTCTCGTCGGGGCCAACGGAGCGGGGAAGTCCACGCTGCTGAGGCTCCTCGCGGGCCTCGACGCCCCCGAAGGGGGAGAGCTGAGGCTCTCGCCGCCCGCCGCGTCCGTCGGGCACCTGCCCCAGGAGCCGGACCGCCGCCCGGGTGAGTCGATCCGCGCCTTCCTGGCCCGGCGCACCGGCGTCGCCGAGGCCCAGCGCGTCATGGACGAGGCGACCCAGGCCCTCGTCGACGGCGCCCCGGGCGCGGACGACGCGTACGCCACGAGCCTGGAGCGCTGGCTGGCGCTCGGCGGCGCGGACCTCGACGAACGCGCCGAGGACGTCGCCGACTCCCTCGGTCTCGCCGTCAGCCTCGACCAGCCCATGACGTCGCTCTCGGGAGGCCAGGCGGCCCGCGCGGGACTCGCCTCGCTGCTCCTCTCCCGGTACGACGTGTTCCTCCTCGACGAGCCGACGAACGACCTCGACCTGGCGGGCCTGGAACGCCTGGAAGGCTTCGTACGCGGCCTGCGCGCCGGTACGGTCGTGGTCAGCCACGACCGCGAGTTCCTCACCCGCACCGTCACCAAGGTCCTCGAACTCGACCTGGTCCAGCAGCAGATCAACCTCTACGGCGGCGGCTACGACGCGTACCTGGAGGAGCGGGAGACGGCCCGGCGCCACGCCCGCGACGAGTACGACGAGTACGCCGACAAGAAGTCGGCGCTCCAGAGCCGCGCCCAGATGCAGCGCTCGTGGTCGGACAAGGGCGTGAAGAACGCCCGCCGCAAGGCCAGGGCGGGCGGCGACAACGACAAGATCGGCCGGAACCTCCGCAGCGACGCCAGCGAGAAGCAGGCGGCCAAGGCCCGGCAGACGCAGCGCATGATCGAGCGCCTCGACGTCGTCGAGGAACCCCGCAAGGAGTGGGAGCTCCGCATGGAGATCGCGGCGGCCCCGCGCTCCGGCTCGGTCGTCGCGAGCCTGCGCGACGCGGAGGTGCGCAGGGGCGCGTTCACGCTGGGTCCCCTCACGCTGCAGATCGACTGGGCGGACCGGGTGGCCATCACCGGGGCGAACGGCTCGGGCAAGTCGACGCTGCTCGCCGCGCTCCTGGAACGCCTTCCGCTGGACGCGGGCCACGCGGCCCTCGGATCGGGCGTCCTGGTGGGCGAGGTCGATCAGGCCCGCGCGCTGTTCCACGGCGAGGAGTCCCTGCTCGACGCGTTCTGCGCGGCGGTCCCCGACACCGAGCCGGCCGAAGTCCGCACGCTGCTCGCCAAGTTCGGCCTCAAGGCGGAACACGTGCTGCGCTCGGCGGCCACGCTCTCGCCCGGCGAGCGGACGCGCGCGGCCCTCGCCCTGCTCCAGGGCCGCGGCGTCAACCTGCTCGTCCTCGACGAGCCGACGAACCACCTCGACCTGCCCGCGATCGAGCAGCTGGAGTCGGCCCTGGAGTCCTACGAGGGCACGCTGCTGCTGGTCACGCACGACCGCAGGATGCTCGACGCGGTCCAGGTGACACGCCGCCTGGAGGTGGCGGAGGGCAAAGTGACCGAACTGTCACTCTGACCTCCACGCACCCCCTGGCAGCGCCTCAGCGCCGCTTGGGATCCACCAGACCGGCCCGCCGCAACGCCTCGGCCATCGCGTCGTTGGCGGGCGGCGGGCCCTGCCGCTGCGGCTTCTGCCCGCGCTGACCGCCACCACCGCCACCACGGCCGCCCTGCCGCTGCTGGGGCGGCCGGCCGCCGCCCCGCTTCGGCTGCTCTCCGCCGGAGGCGGCCCCGCCGCCCGTCTCGTCGTCCAGGCGCAGCGTCAGCGAGACCCGCTTGCGCGGGATGTCGACGTCCATGACCTTCACCTTGACGATGTCGCCGGGCTTGACGACGTCCCGCGGGTCCTTGACGAACGTCTTCGACATGGCGGACACGTGCACGAGGCCGTCCTGGTGCACGCCCACGTCGACGAACGCCCCGAACGCGGCGACGTTCGTGACGACCCCTTCGAGCACCATCCCGGCGGCGAGGTCGGAGAGCTTCTCGACGCCTTCCTTGAAGGTCGCCGTCTTGAAGGCGGGGCGCGGGTCGCGGCCCGGCTTCTCCAGCTCCTTCAGGATGTCCGTGACGGTCGGCAGGCCGAAGGCGTCGTCCACGAAGTCGTCCGGCCGCAGCGAGCGCAGCGCCCCCGTGTTGCCGATCAGCGAACCGACGTCGCCGCCCGCCGACTTCACCATCCTGCGTACGACGGGGTACGCCTCCGGGTGCACGCTGGACGCGTCCAGCGGGTCGTCGCCGCCACGGATGCGGAGGAAGCCCGCGCACTGCTCGTACGCCTTCGGGCCGAGCCGGGCCACGTCTTTGAGGCCCTTGCGGCTCTTGAAGGGGCCGTTGGCGTCGCGGTGGGCGACGATGTTCTCCGCGAGGCCCGTGCCGATGCCGGAGACCCGGGCGAGGAGCGGGGCGGACGCGGTGTTCACGTCCACGCCGACGCCGTTCACACAGTCCTCGACGACGGCGTCGAGCGAACGCGACAGCTTCATCTCGGAGAGGTCGTGCTGGTACTGGCCGACCCCGATCGACTTCGGGTCGATCTTCACCAGCTCGGCCAGCGGGTCCTGCAGGCGCCGGGCGATGGAGACCGCACCGCGGATCGACACGTCGAGGTCGGGCAGCTCCTGGGAGGCGAAGGCCGAGGCGGAGTACACGGAGGCGCCGGCCTCGGAGACCATCACCTTCGTGAGGTTCAGCTCGGGGTGCTTGTCGATGAGCTCGGCGGCGAGCTTGTCGGTCTCGCGCGAGGCCGTGCCGTTGCCGATGGCCACGAGGTCGACCGCGTGCTCCTTGGCGAGCTTCGCGAGCGTGGCCAGGGACTGGTCCCACTTGTTGGCCGGGACGTGCGGGTGGATCGTGTCGGTCGCGACGACCTTGCCGGTGGCGTCGACGACGGCCACCTTCACGCCCGTGCGGAACCCCGGGTCAAGGCCCAGCGTGGCGCGCGTACCGGCGGGCGCCGCGAGCAGCAGGTCGCGCAGGTTCGAGGCGAAGACCCGTACCGCCTCGTCCTCGGCGGCGGTCCGCAGGCGCAGCCGCAGATCGATCCCGAGGTGGACGAGGATCCGGGTCCGCCAGGACCAGCGCACCGTGTCCTGCAGCCACTTGTCGCCCGGCCTGCCACGGTCGGCGATGCCGAAGCGCTGGGCGACGATCCCCTCGTACGTGGAAGGGGCCCCCGGTGTGGCGGAGGGCTCCTCGGGCTCCAGGGTGAGGTCGAGCACCTCCTCCTTCTCGCCGCGCAGCATCGCGAGGACGCGGTGCGAGGGGAGCTCGGTGAAGGGCTCGGCGAAGTCGAAGTAGTCGGCGAACTTGGCGCCCGCCTCCTCCTTGCCCTCGCGGACCTTGGCGGCGAGACGGCCGCGTACCCACATGCGCTCGCGCAGTTCGCCGATCAGGTCGGCGTCCTCCGAGAACCGCTCGGCGAGGATCGCCCTGGCCCCGTCGAGGGCGGCCTGCGGGTCGGCGACGCCCTTGTCGGCGTCCACGAACGCCGTGGCGGCCGCCAGCGGTTCCACCGTCGGGTCGCCGAGCAGCCCGTCGGCCAGCGGCTCGAGGCCCGCCTCGCGGGCGATCTGCGCCTTGGTGCGCCGCTTGGGCTTGAAGGGCAGGTAGATGTCCTCGAGCCGCGCCTTGGTGTCCGCCTCGCGGATCCGCGCCTCCAGCTCGTCGGTGAGCTTGCCCTGCTCACGGACCGAGTCGAGGATCGCGGCGCGCCGGTCCTCGAGCTCGCGCAGGTAGCGCAGCCGCTCCTCGAGCGTGCGCAGCTGCGCGTCGTCGAGCATCTCGGTCGCTTCCTTGCGGTAGCGCGCGATGAAGGGCACCGTGGACCCGCCGTCGAGCAGGTCGACGGCGGCCTTCACCTGCCGCTCCCGTACGCCGAGCTCCTCGGCGATCCTGCCTTCGATGGACGCAGGGGTGGACGTCTTCAAAGCTGCCACGTTCCGGTACCGCCTTCTCGCTGAGGTTGCCGGGCAATTGTGGCAGGTGGCGCCGTTGGCGGGGGATCAGACCCGGCGGGTCCGCCCCATCCGCCCGGGGCGCCGGCCGGTGCTCCGCCCGCCCCGCCCGCCCCGTCCGGCGGAACGGGAGGCTCCGCCGAACAGCCGCGCAACGGCCCGGAACGGCAGGGTGACGACGGTGGCGATGGCGCTCGCGATCTGGCGCAGCACATCCGCTATGGCACGGAACATGGATCTCCCCTTTCGTCTCCCGGCACGGCCGGGGGTGGCGGTCAGGAGACGTCCGGGTACCTCGGAGCCCCTCTTTGAACCCCCTCCCGCGCCCCGACGCCCGCCACCGCGCCCGCGAAGCCGGGCCGAACCGGGCCTCAGCCCTTGCCGAGCAGATCCGCCGGGAAGGCGCCCGCCTGGAGCGCGGTCCCGGTGAACAGGGTGCCGAGCTCCGTCAGCCGCTCGACGCCCGCGGCGCCCAAGTGCTCGTAGGGGGCCCGGTCGAGGCGGTCCGTCTCCGCCTCGATGTCCCGGCGAAGGGCCACGCCGTCCTCCGTCAACTCGCCCTCGGCGTCGAGCAGTCCGCGCCCGCGCAGCCGCCGCACGGCGTCGTCCCACTCCGCCCTGTTCCAGCCCCGGGTGGCGAAGTGCCACTTGGGCGTCATGCCCTTGCCGGTGGCGGTGTGGCTCACCAGGGCCTCCAGGCCGTCGAGTTCCGCGGAGAGCAGTACGGTCAGGTGCCCGTCGCCGCGGTGTTCGCGCAGCAGCGTCGCCGCGTGCCAGTACGCGAGGTGCGGTGCGTCGGGCACGGGCAGGTCGGCGTGGGCGGAGTACAGGGGGCGGGCGGCGCGGTCGCAGGCCTCGGTGGCGCGCAGGGCGAGGTCTGCGGCCTCCGCCATCTCGGGCGAGGCGACGAGCTCCTCGCCGAGGAGCCGGCGCAGCGTCGTGTCGACGGCACGCAGGCGTGCGCCGCGGGCCTCCTCGGGCGTGGCGCTCTTCCAGACCTCCGGCACGTGCTCGGCGACGAGTTCGTACTTGTAGTTGTAGAACGTGGCGGTCACGGTCCCGGGGCCGACGGCGCCGAGGGCCGCCGCGCGCAGGGCGAAGTTGACGGCTGCGGGGTGAGTGATGCCGAACGCGGCCATCTCCCGCGCCGAGTCGGGCGAGAAGTAGTGCGTCGAGTGCAGGGAGTTGAGGACGTTGTGACAGCGGCGTCCCGCGTGCGGGGGCAGTGCCGTAGCCGTGGAGGAGGTCGTCGAAGAGGTCATGGGAGCACGGTACCTACTGGTTGGTATGTCGTCCGTGGTCCGTCCCTGTGACGTGTGACCGAATGACAGGGACGAAGACCGGAACGAAGACCGGAACGAGGACCGGAACAACGACAGGCACGATGGCAGGAATGGTGGGCTACTCGTCATTGCGGCCATCGTGGGGCGGGCGAAGAATCGGGGCATGGAGCAGCGCACCGTCCTGGTCGTCCTCTTCGACGACGTCCAGAGCCTCGACGTCACCGGACCCGCGGAGGTCTTCGCGGGCGCCGGAGCCTGCCTCACAGACCCCGGGAGCGGCTACCGCGTACGCACGGCGTCCCTGGACGGCCGCCCCGTACGCACGTCCAGCGGCCTCACCCTGGTCCCGGACTCCACGCTCGCCGACGCGCCCGCGCCGCACACGCTGCTGGTCCCGGGCGGTCCGGGCACCCGGCCCGCGGACCGGGCGCTGACCGACTGGCTGCGCGAGCACGGCCCGCGCGCCGAGCGCCTCGTCTCGGTCTGCACCGGCGCCATCCGGCTCGCCGAGGCGGGCCTCCTTGAGGGCCGCCGCGCGACGACGCACTGGGCGTACTGCGAGAAGCTGGCCAGGGACCACCCGGGGGTCGAGGTCGACCCGGACCCCATCTACGTGCGCGACGGCCATGTCGCGACGTCCGCCGGGGTCACCGCGGGCATCGACCTGGCGCTCGCGCTCGTCGAGGAGGACTACGGCCGCGAGGTGGCGCTCACCATCGCCCGCCACCTCGTCGTCTTCCTGCGACGCCCGGGGAACCAGGCGCAGTTCAGCGTCCAGCTCGCCGCGCAGACCGCACGGCGCGAGCCGCTGCGCGACGTCCAGCAGTGGATCACCGAGCATCCGGCCGACGACCTGTCGGTCGACGCGCTCGCCGCGCGCGCCCGGCTCTCGCCCCGCCACTTCGCCCGCGCCTTCCGGGCGGACACCGGGCTCACCCCGGGCAAGTACGTCGAGCGCGTCCGCGTCGAGCACGCCCGCCGGTTGCTCGAGGACACCGACGACGGCATCGAACAGGTCTCGCGCGCCTGCGGCTACGGCACTCCGGAGGCGATGCGCCGCGCCTTCGTCAAGACGCTCGGCACGGCACCGGCCGAGTACCGCCGCCGCTTCCATCCGGTGCCGCCCGCACCGCCCGGCACATCCACCGGTCGAACCGACCGACAGCCGACCGATCGCCAACCACTGGCCAACCGATAGGGACCCCATGCAGATCGCCATCGCCCTGTACGAGCGCTTCACCGTCCTGGACGCCATCGGCCCTTACCAGACCCTGAGCTCCCTGCCCGGTTACGAGACGGTCTTCGTGGCCGAGCAGGCGGGCCCCGTCCGTGACGACACCGGCTCCCTCGCCCTCGTCGCAGACAAGTCCTTCGCCGAGGTGCGCAGCCCCGACATCGTGGTGGTGCCCGGCGGCCCCGGCCAGAGCGACCAGATGGAGAACGAGCCGCTCCTCGACTGGCTGCGCACGGTCGACGCGACGAGCACCTGGACGACCTCGGTGTGCACCGGCTCCCTCGCCCTGGCCGCCGCCGGTCTCCTCAAGGGCCGCCGCGCCACCTCCCACTGGTGCGCCCTCGGCGAGCTGGACCGGCTCGGCGTGGAGTCGACGGGGGAGCGGGTCGTCTTCGACGGCAAGTACGTCACGGGGTCCGGCGTCTCCGCGGGCATCGACATGGGCCTCACCCTGGCCGGCCGGATCGCGGGTGACGAGCACGCGCAGACCGTCCAGTTGATAACCGAGTACGACCCCCAGCCGCCCTACGACGCGGGCTCCCCGGAGAAGGCGCCCGCGCACCTCGTCGCCAGGATCCGCGACCGCAGCCGCTTCGGGCAGGAGGCGGCAGGCGGCAAGTAGGGGCAGTGGGGGCAGTGGGGGCAGCCAGGCTTCGCAGGACGGGCCCGGGGCTCAGTCCGCCCGCACGGTCCACGTGAAGCGCGGCTGCCTGCGCTCCAGGAAGGCGGCGACACCCTCGGCGGTGTCGCCGCTGCCGCGTGCCCGCTCGGCCCAGTGGGCGTCCCGGTCGGTGCGCCCGGCCGCGAACTCCTTCGCCGCGGCCTGCGTCAGCTGCGAGCGCGCCGCGAGGACCCGGGTGAACTCCGCGACCCGCTTGTCCAGGCCGTCGGCGGGCAGCACCTCGTCGACCAGGCCGGTGCGCAGCGCCCGCTCCGCGTCGATCAGCTCACCGGAGAAGAGCAGGTACTTGGCGGCGGACGGTCCCACGAGGGACACCAGGCGACGGGTGGACGACGCCGGATAGACGATGCCCAGCTTGGCCGGCGTGACGCCGAACGAGGCGCCCTCGTCCGCGAACCGCAGGTCGCACGCGCCCGCCAGCTGCGCGCCGCCGCCCACGCAGTAGCCCCGCACCGCGGCGAGCGTCGGCTTGGGGAAGGCCGCGAGGGCCTCCTCGGCGCGCACGGCGAGGTCCTGCGCCGCGCCCGGGGACTCGCGCAGCGAGGAGATGTCCGCGCCCGCGCAGAAGGTGTCGCCCGCGCCGGTGAGCACGACGGCGCGCACGGCCGGGTCGGCGGCGAGGGCGGCGAAGAGCGGCGGCACCTGGCGCCACATGTCGGCGGTCATGGCGTTGCGCTTGGCCGGATGGTCGATGAGGACGGTGGCGACGCCGTCCGTGACGGTCTGCCTCAGCTGCGGCTCCATGCGCCGGATGCTATCCGCACTCCTCGAACGTACGATCAAGGAGGGGTGGGGAGATAAGGCGCGTAACGCGCATAGGGCGCACAAGGCTCCGCCGAGCGAGAGGGAGACGCCGATGGCCGGACCCAGGGACGCCGGGACCACCAGGCCCACCGAACCCGCGAACGGCAGCCGCGGCAGGCAGGGCGCCCGGCTGAGCCGCAGCTTCGGCTGGCTCGCCCTGCTGGGCGTGATCCTGGCCGTGGCCGGGCTCGTCGGCCTCGTCTACACCGGCGTCGCCACGCTGACCTCGATGCTGCTCTTCGGCTGGCTGCTGCTCATCGGCGGTGTCGTCGGGCTGCTGCACGCCGTCCAGTCGCGCGGCAGCAGCTTCTTCTGGCTGGGCGTCGTGGTCGCCGCGCTGAACCTCGCGGCGGGCGTCGTGATCCTGCGCAGGCCCGAGGTGGCGGCCGAGGCGCTGACCATGTTCGCGGCCCTGCTCTTCCTCACGGGCGGAGTGTTCCGCCTGGTCGGCAGCCTGGTGGTACGCGGCCCGCAGTTCGCCCTGACCCTGCTGCAGGGCGCCTTCGGCCTGCTGATCGGCGTCCTGGTCCTCGCGGGATGGCCCAGCAGCAGTCAGTACGTCATCGGGTGCTTCTTCTCGCTGGCGCTGCTCTTCGACGGCCTCGGTCTGATCGCCACGGGCATCGGAGGGCGCCGCATCGTCAGCCTCGTACAACCTGAAGAGCGCTTGAAAGCGGAACAACAGGGGCAGGAACAGTCACCCGACTGACGGCGGCACGCGCCACCGGTCAAAACGCGTCGATAATCGCTGACTTCTGGTCAGTGGCGGGGCACGGACCAGAGCGTTCCCAACACTCGATGTGTGGCGACAATCGAGCGCAAGGGCGGCGACCGGACGATGGAGAACGGCGGGAGGCGGCCCGGCCCACTCCCCGGCCGTGACGGACCGATGCCCTACGAGGGCGTATGGCGCTTCACCGCCCCCGCCGTCGACGCCTCCGTACCCCAGGCCCGGCACGCGGTGCGCGACCTCCTCGCGCGGCAGGGCGTACCGGCCTCGGACGACCTCGTCCAGGGCCTGCTCCTCATCGTCTCGGAGCTGGTCACCAACGCGGTGCGGCACGCGGCCCTGCTCTCACCGATGCTCGCGGTGGAGGTCGCGGTCGGCGCCGAGTGGGTGCGGGTCTCCGTCGAGGACAACCACCCCTACCGCCCGACGGCCCTGGTGGCGGACCACGGCCAGACGGGCGGCAGGGGACTCCTCCTCGTCCGCGAGATCACCCAGGAGGCGGGCGGCGCCTGCGACGCCGAGCACACCGCGAGCGGCGGCAAGGTCATCTGGGCGGCGCTGCCCCTCAAACCCCAGGGCTAGATCCGGGTCCGGGTCAGGAGCCGGCCGACACCGGCGAATCGGTTCTGTCGCCCACCGAGCCCCGGGTGGCGTCCTTCGGTATGGGCCGGTCCTCGCGCAGGGCGTTCCAGACGGCGTGCGAGGCCTTGTCCAGCGGCTTGACGCGGCCCGCGTCCCGCGCGTCGTAGGTGACCGGCATCGTCACCATGTCGGTGCGGTCGGGGCTGATGCCCTTCAGCTCCTCGGCGAGCCCGAGGAGCTTGTCCGCGGAGGCCAGGTCGGAGTCGGCGCTGACGGTCTTGGTCGCGGTGTCCGCCAGGTCGTAGGACTTGCCCGGGTCGCTGAGCGGGTCGACGGTGTTCACGCGGTGGATCAGCGCCTTGATGAAGGCCTGCTGGAGCTGGATGCGGCCGAGGTCGCTGCCGTCGCCCACGCCGTGCCGGGTGCGGACGAGCTCGAGCGCCTGCTTGCCCTTCAGCGTGTGCGTGCCGGCGCTCAGGGAGAGACCGCTGTTGTGGTCCTTGATGGCCTTGCGGGTGGTGATGTCCACGCCGCCGAGCTCGTCCAGAAGCTTCTGGAACCCCTTGAAGTCGACTTCGAGGTAGTGGTCCATGCGGACGCCGGACATCTTCTCGACCGTCTTGACGGTGCAGGCGGGGCCGCCCACCTGGTACGACGAGTTGAACATGGCCTGCTGCGCGCCCGCCGCGCCGCCGCCTGACTGCGTGCACCGGGGCCGCTGCACCATCGTGTCGCGCGGGATGCTGACGACCGAGGCCTTCTTGTGGGTCTTGTCGACGTGCAGGACCATCGCCGTGTCGGCCCGGGCCCCGCTCACGCCACTGCCGTACTCACCGTGGGTCCCTGCCCGTGAGTCGGATCCGAGCAGGAGGATGTTCATCGATCCGTCCCGCTGCCCGGCGGGCCGGTCGTGGCCGAGGGCGGCGTTCACGTCCGTGCCCTTGATCTGGCCGTTGAGGTGCTGCCAGGCATAGGCCACGCCTCCGCCACCGACGAGGGTCACGCCGAGGGCGCCCCACGCCACGTAGCGCAGCACCTTCTTCCTGGGCCTGCGCCGGGAGCGCCGTACCCGCGCGGGCCCGTAGGCGGGCGCCGCGGGGCCGTCGGCCGGATGCGCCGGATGCTCGTTCCCGCTCTCGTGCGGCATGCGCTGACTCTCCTCGCCGACCGGACTCAGTACGCGGAGTCGACGTTGTCGATGGAGCCGTACTTGTCGGCGGCGTAGTTGGCGGCCGCGGTGATGTTGGCGACCGGGTCGGTCAGGGAGTTTGCGGTGCCCTCGACGTGGTAGGCGTCGAAGGTCGGCTGGATGACCTGGAGCAGGCCCTTGGACGGGGTGCCGTTCTGCGCGTTCACGTCCCAGCCGTTCTGGGCGTTCGGGTCACCGGCGGACTCGCGCATGATGTTGCGGTGCAGGCCCTCGTAGGAGCCGGGGATGCCCTTGGCCTTCATGATGTCGAGGGACTGGCGGATCCAGCCGTCGAGGTTGTCGGCGTGCGGCTTCTTGGCGGCCTTGGCCTGCGCCTTCGCCTGCGCCTGCACGTGCGCCGCCACCGTGCTCACCTTGTCCGGCTCCGCGGCGTGCGCGGCGGAGGGGGCCAGGGAGAGGGCCGCTGCCGCGGCGCCGGCGGTGGCGATGCCGGTGACGGAGAGCTTGCGGAAGCGGGCGGCACGGTTGAGCGTCCGGGTCATGGCCATGCGGGGGGAACTCCTCAGGGGGGACGTGAGGGGGCTCGATCCGGAGCGGGCGGTTGTGCCCGGTGGGATCCACGAGCCCCGTAGACCTCAAACAGGGTTAGCGGCGCTTCCCACCGGGCGCAAAGGTGTGACGTACTACCCCCTTACGCAGCGGCACCCGTCCGCGACCGCCCCCGCACGCCCCTGGCCCCACGCCCGTGGCCCCGGCCCCCTACTACCGCCTTTAGCATGTGACGTGCCCCCTATGAGTGGGTTCACAGCCACCGCTTCCCCGACGTGGCCCCGGTCACCGAAAGGACGGTCTACGCGTCGGTCCGCGATCTGCGCCGTCCAGCGCCCGGTCCCCTTCACTGCGGGAGCAGGGCATCCACTTCGTCGGCGCCGGTGTCTCGGGCGGCGAGGAGGGCGCGCTGCACGGACCGAGCATCATGCCAGGCGGCAGCACCGAGTCGTACGCCTCGCTCGGCCCGGTGCTGGACCGTCGACGATCATGTCCCCGGGCCCCAGGAGCGGCGCGAATTCCTTGATCACGGTGTCGGTCGGCTCGCCCGCCTTCACCATGGGCACGAGCCGTCGGGGACGTTCGAGGGCGGCCACGAATTCCTCGGCCGTCTCGGTCGGCACGAAGGTGGCCTCCTCACCGAACTCCGCCATCAGCTGGTGTGTGCCGGCGGCGGTGCGGTTGTGGAGGGCGACCGCGTATCCGTTGCGGGCGAAGTTGCGGGCGAGGTCGCGCCCCATGACGGCGAGGCCCGTGACCCCGATCTAGGCCCGAGCTGCGTGCCTCAGAGTTCTCCGCTTCCCGTCGTCACGTGGACGTAGTCGACGACGAGCTGCTGGGGGAACGAGGTGCTGCCGTTCGGGTCGCCCGGCCAGTAGCCGCCGACCGCGAGGTTGAGGATCAGGAAGAAGGGCTTGTCGAAGACCCAGCGGTTGCCGTTGAGGTCGGCAGGGGTGCGCGTCTGGTAGACCTTGCCATCGACGGACCAGCTGACCTTGTTCGGCGACCAGTCCACCGCGAACGTGTGGAACTTGTCCGCGAACGCCTCGCCGCCGGGCAGCGTGTAGCCCGCGCCGATCCCGCCCGAGCCGGAGTAGCCGGGGCCGTGCAGCGTGCCGTGGACGGTGCCGGGCTCGAAGCCGACGTTCTCCATCACGTCGATCTCACCGCTGGCGGGCCAGCCCACACCCCCGATGTCGGAGCCGAGCATCCAGAACGCCGGCCACATGCCCTGGCCGCGCGGCACCTTCATCCGCGCCTCTACGTGGCCGTAGGTCTGCGTGAACCTGCCCGCGGTGTTCAGCCGGGCCGAGGTGTACTCGCACCGGCCGTACCAGCACTGGTAGTTGCCGGGGTTCTCCTTGCGGGCGGTGATGACCAGGTTGCCCCGGCCGTCGAGTGCCGCGTTCCTGTTGCCCGCGGTGTAGTACTGCCGCTCGTGGTTGTTGACGTTGTCGCCGGTCTCGGTCTGCCACTTGGCGCCGTCGACCGCCGATCCGGCCGGGCCGTCGAAGTCGTCCGTGAAGGTGGCGGCCGTCGTGGAGACTGCGGCGGGGGAGCGGGGCGCGGGCTCGGCCGAGGCCGGGGGAAGAGCGGTCAGGCTCGCGGCGCCGCAGACCAGGGCGAGGGCGCAGAGCGTGGTGCGGCGGCGGGAAGAGGCGTGCACGGTCATCACATCGCTTCGCGTGGGGGGCGGTGAATGTGGAGCATGCGCATGACAAGTAGTGATCGAAAAGTGAACGCGGCGGGAGACCTGCCGCGCTCACTTCGTTCAGTACTTGATTTAAGGCAGGCCCCGAAGCCCCGTCAAGGAGTTGGTGCGAACCAACTCGGCTCAACTCGCGGGCCCGGACCAGAACATGCCGATCGAGTCGTGCGCGGCGGTGTCGGTGAAGCCGAACTTCTCGTACAGGAAGCGCGCCGGGCCATCGGCGATCAGCGAGACGTACGCGGTCGCGGGCGCCCGGCGCTCCAGCTCCCCGGTGAGCGCGGCCATGATGCGCCTGCCGAGACCGCGGCCCTGGTGGGCGGGGTGCACGCAGATGTCGACGAGCTGGAACGCGGTCCCGCCGTCGCCGATGATCCGGCCCATGCCGACCGGCTCGCCCGCGTGGTGGAGCACCACCCCGTGCCAGGTGTTCGGCAGGGCGAGCGCGACGGCCTCGGG
This sequence comes from Streptomyces sp. NPDC058284, assembly GCF_042881135.1. Taxonomy (NCBI): domain Bacteria; kingdom Bacillati; phylum Actinomycetota; class Actinomycetes; order Kitasatosporales; family Streptomycetaceae; genus Streptomyces; species Streptomyces sp. NPDC058284. The sequence continues at coordinate 450,856 of NZ_JBHVYE010000001.1, read as the reverse complement.
TGCCCTGTCGGAGAGGCCGGCATCGGCCCGCAGGCGGCGGAAAGTCTCGACGGACGGCACTCCCGTGCGCAGCTCGTAAGAGTCGTCATCAGCTTGCATGCATTACATGCTAACGAACCGGAGCCGCCCCTCCGACCGGGCGTTGCGCGGTTACCAGCCCGCGGAGGGGCCGGTCAGCTCCTTGATCGCGGGGCGGGCCGCGTCGAGCACTGTCATGAACCAGGCGGAGAACGGCTCCCGCTCATGCCGCTCGGCCAGCTCCGCCGCCGTCACGAACGCGGTCCCGCCGATCTCGGCGGCGTCCGGACGCAGCGGAGCCTGCACCATGCCCACGAACAGATGGTTGAACTCCTGCTCCACGAGCCCCGAGTCCGGGTCCGGGTGGTTGTAGCGCACCGTGCCCGCCTCGGCGAGCAGCGACGGCGAGACGCCGAGCTCCTCGTACGTACGCCGGGCGGCCGCCGCGAACGGCGCCTCGCCCGGATAGGGGTGGCCGCAGCAGGTATTCGACCAGACGCCGGGGGAGTGGTACTTGCCGAGGGCGCGCTGCTGGAGCAACAGGCGCCCCTGTTCGTCGAAGAGGAAGACGGAGAACGCCCGGTGCAGCTGCCCGGGCGCCTGGTGCGCGGAGAGCTTCTCCGCGGTGCCGATGGTCCTGCCGTCCTCGTCGACGAGTTCGAGCAAGATCGCTTCTCCGGTGCCGTTCGACGAACTGTTCGCCGCGGTGGCAGGTGTGGTCGGCATACCCATCCTTCGCTTCGGTCCTGAGCCCAAGTCTGCCGTACGTTCCGGACGCCCCCGGCACTTCGAGGGCCCGCATGTCCCGCCGCGCCGGGCGCTCCCGAGGGGGCGCCCGGCGCGGTGAATCAGACGCCGAAGGCGGCCGGATACTGGATCGTGCCCCGCGCCGGCCCCGCGGAATCGTCGGATCCGTCGAGTACGAGCGCCATCATCGCCTCATCGGGCACCTCGAAACCTGGCCGGATTCCGTACCCGGAAGCGGGCTTGAAACCGAACCGCGGACAGTACGAGGGATGCCCGAGCACGACGACGAGCCGCTCCCCGCGCGCGCGTGCCGCGTCGAGCAGCGCGCGGACGACCGCAGACCCCGCCCCCGTCCGCTGGTGCGCGGGCAGTGCGGCCACCGGAGCGAGCGCCGGCGCGGGCGCCCCGCCCACCAGGCAGCGGGTGAGCAGCGCGTGCGCGGCCACGGAACCGTCGGGCGCCTCGGCGACGTACGACAGGCCCGGCAGCCAGGCCCCGGGGTCGGCGCGCAACGCGTCGACCAGGTCGGCCTCCGCCTCGGTCTCGAAGGCGGCCGTGTGGACGGTGTGCACCGCGGCGACGTCCTACGCGGTCTCCGGACGGGTCGGCCAGGAGTCCGTGGGCCGCAGGACGTAGCCCGCGTACCCGAACTCCGTGCCGTGCTCGCGCCGCATCGCGATCTCCTCGCGGGTGGCGGCGAGCGCCTCGGCCATGCCGGGAGCCGAGGGGTCCGCCGCGTCCGCGCGCGCGGCAAGCGGCCCGTAGTACTCGTCCCAGTCGGACTCGGGCTGCGGGTGCACGCCGAGCACGCGGTACCCGGCACCGGTCGCGGCCCGGAGGTTCTCCTCGCCGGTACGGAGGGTGTAGTGCCGCTCCCAGAAGGTACGGGCCGCGGCGGACGGCTCGGCGGTCGTCCACTCGCACTCGGTCAGGACGAGCGCCCCGCCGGGAGCGAGCAGGCGCCGCCAGGCGCGCAGCGCGGTGTCGAAGCCGATGGAGTAGACCGAGCTCTCGGCCCAGACCAGATCGAACGAGCCGTCCGGGAAGGGGAGTTCGGCCATGTCGGCGTTGAGGGTGGTGATCGATCCGGCGAGCCCGAGAGCCCGCGCGGACGCGTGGAGCTCGTCGAGGAACGGCTCGTGCAGATCGACGGCGGTCACCTCGGCGCCGGCCTCGGCGGCGAGGAGGAGTGCGGCCCTGCCGGGGCCGCAACCCAGGTCGAGGACGCGCGGCCGCGCGGGCAGCGGGCCCGCGAGGGAGAGCAGCCGCCGGGTGGTGGCGGCGGAGCCGGGGCCCTGCCGGTGGAGCCCTCGGTGCAGGGCGAAGAAGGCATGGGTGAGCGAACTGTGGTCGGTCAACGTGGGAAACCCTTGAGTGAGGGGCCCGCGGACGTACGGAGCGTCAGGTGCGAGCCCGGGAAGCGGGGATGTACGTGTCGCCGCGCAGGGCAGCGCCGGCCGCGACAGTCATCAACCCACCTCCAGGAAACTCAAGAACTCTGGCCAGGATAGCACCGGCGGTGACCACGGCGCCGTGCTCCGGAGAGGCGGAGCCGGGGCTCAGTGGCAGAGCTTCGCCTCGTGCTCCGCGTGCCCGCCCGGCTCCAGCTGGAAGGTGCAGTGCTCGACGTCGAAGTGGTCGCCCAGGCATCCCTGCAGTTCGTGCAGCATCTTCTCGTGGCCGATCGAGTCGAGGGTGCAGGTGCTCACCACGACGTGCGCGGAGAGCACCGGCAGGCCCGAGGTGATGGTCCAGGCGTGCAGGTCGTGGACGTCCTCGACGCCGGGCAGGGCGAGTATGTGGGCCCGCACCTCCGCCATGTCGACACCCTTGGGGGCCGACTCCAGGAGCACGTTCAAGGTCTCCTTGAGGAGCTTGACCGTGCGCGGGACGATCATGACGCCGATGACGAGCGAGGCGATTGGGTCGGCGGCCTGCCAGCCGGTGAGCATGATCACGGCGGCCGCGACGATGACCGTGACCGAACCGAGGGTGTCGGCCACGACCTCCAGGAAGGCGCCGCGCACATTGAGGCTGTCCCGCTGGCCGCGCATCAGCAGCGACAGCGAGATCATGTTGGCGACGAGGCCGAAGACGCCGAAGTAGATGGCGAGGTCGCCCTCGGTCCGGGCGGGCGTGATGAACCGCTCGACCGCCTCGTACAGCACATAGCCGCCGACGCCGAGCAGCAGCAGGCAGTTGGCGAGCGCGGCGAGGATCTCGGCGCGCGCATAGCCGAAGGTGCGGTTCTCCGTGGCCGGCCGGTTCGCGAAGTGGATGGCGAGCAGCGCCATGCCGAGGCCGAGGGCGTCCGTGGCCATGTGCGCCGCGTCCGCGACCAGCGCGAGCGAGTCCGCCATGAGGCCGCCCACGATCTGGGCCACCATGACCGTGACCGTGATCGCGAGGGCTGTGCGCAGCCTCCCCTTGTAGGCGTTGGCCGCGGTCCCCGTGGCGGGTGCCCCGTGTGTGTGTCCGTGATCGTGCCCAGCCCCCATGGAGCCGCCTCCCGTGTCGGTCATCGGTCCCGCCCCGTCCGCTGGTCGCGCGACCACAGTGAACTACGGGTGGGGGGTATCTGGCAACGCGGCACTGAACACCGTTGTCATCTCCCTGACCTGCGGAAATGGCAATGGTTGCCGACAGGGCGAGGGTGCAGGTCAGGACGTGGGCGCGGTCAGTCGCGGCGCGCTCCCGGGTGGTGCAGGCACCAGCCCGCCCACGCCGACTCCACCATCTCGCGCACCCCGCGCCTGGCCGTCCAGCCCAGCTCCTCGGCCGCGAGGCGGGCGTCGGCCACGGCGCGCGGTGAGTCGCCCGCCCGCGCCGGTTCGACGAGCGCAGGCCGGGTGTCCCCGCTCACCTCGCCGATGAGCGTGACGAGCTCGCGTACGGAGACGCCACGGCCCCGCCCGATGTTCACCGTCAGATCGCCCTCGGCGCCGTCGGTGAGACGGCGGGCCGCCGCCAGGTGCGCCTCGGCGAGATCGGACACGTGGACGTAGTCGCGCACGCAGGTGCCGTCCGGCGTCGGGTGGGTGTCGCCGAAGATCCGCGGCGGCTCGTCGCGCATCAGCCGGTCGAAGACCATCGGGATCACGTTGAAGACCCCGGTGTCCGCGAGCTCGGGGGAGGCGGCGCCCGCCACGTTGAAGTAGCGCAGACAGACGGTCCCGATGCCGTGCGCCCGCCCGGCGGCCCGCACCAGCCACTCCCCGGCGAGCTTCGTCTCGCCGTAGGGGCTCACCGGGACGCAGGGTGTGTCCTCCCGCACGAACTCCGCGTCCGGCGGATTGCCGTAGACCGCGGCCGACGAGGAGAACACGAACCGCGTGATACCGGCCTCGGCGACCGCTTCGAGCAGCGTCGTCAGGCCGCCCAGGTTCTCCCGGTAGTAGCGCAGCGGCTGCTCCACCGACTCCCCGACCTGCTTGCGGGCCGCGAGGTGCACCACCCCGGTGACGCCGTACTCGGCGAAGACCCGGCGCAGCAGCTTCCCGTCCAGCGAGGAGCCCCGCACGAGGGGCATGTCCGCGGGCAGCCGCTGCGGCACCCCTGAGGAGATGTCGTCCAGCACGACGACACCCTCCCCGGCACCGGCCATGACCCGCGCCACATGTGCCCCGATGTATCCCGCTCCACCCGTGATCAGCCATGTCATGGGCGCCCACACTAAGCGACGGCGCGGTGCGGAACAGGTGGTCGCTATGGCCGCTATCCGGGCAAGCCGGGCGCGGGGCGGGTGCGGTTTGTGAGCGTGGCCCCCCATCCACCATGATGATCGCGAAGGCCGAGGCCCTCGCAGGCCGCCCTGAGAGCCTGTGCCATGACCCCGGCCGGGTGGGCGCCACCTGGCCGGAGTGATGACACAGGCTCTTATCGGGGCGTGAACGGGTGATGAACGCCCGCTTCCCATCATCCGATAGCCTCTGCCGACGTGCCGCCCGGCCGCCGTGGCCAGGGGCGCTCCCCTTACGCATGTGCCCGGCGCGAGCCGCGCCGGGACTCAAGGAGTGAGTTCGTCTGTCGACCGCCATCCTCACCGGTCAGCCGGTCCCCGGGTCGCCGCTCGAAGGCGATCTGCGGTCCCTGGGCTTCGACGTGCGGGTCGCCTCCGACGCGGCGGACGCCGAGACGCTGCTCGCCGCCGTGCCGGGCGACCAGCGCGTCGCGGTCGTCGACGCGCGCTTCGTCGGACACGTCCACGCGCTGCGTCTCGGCCTCACCGACCCCCGCTTCGCCGCCTGCGCCGTGCCCGGCGCCGTCACCGCCAAACCGGAGGCGCGCACGGAACTGACCCGCGCCCTGCGCGCCACCGTGGGCAACACGGGCGGCGTCGTGACGCTCGACACGCTCCCGGACGGCATCGCGGCGGCCATGGAGTCCGGCGCCACCGACGTGCACCGCCCCGACCTCGGCACCCTCGTCGCCACCGTGCCCAGCGACCCGCAGGCACGCAACGAGGCGCGCCAGGCCGTCGCCGCCGTCGACGACGAGGCCGTACGCCTGCGCACCGCGGTCAAGTCGCGAGACGGCTTCTTCACGACGTACTGCATCTCCCCCTACTCGCGCTACATCGCCCGCTGGTGCGCCCGCCGGGGCCTGACCCCGAACCAGGTCACCACCGCCTCGCTGCTCACCGCCCTGATCGCGGCGGGCTGCGCGGCGACCGGCACGCGCGGCGGCTTCGTCGCGGCGGGCCTGCTGCTGCTCCTCTCCTTCGTCCTGGACTGCACCGACGGGCAGCTCGCCCGCTACTCCCTGCAGTACTCGACGCTGGGCGCCTGGCTGGACGCGACGTTCGACCGCGCCAAGGAGTACGCCTACTACGCGGGCCTCGCGCTCGGCGCCGCCCGCGGCGGTGACGACGTATGGGCGCTCGCGCTCGGCGCGATGGTCCTCCAGACCTGCCGGCACGTCGTGGACTTCTCCTTCAACGAGGCGAATCACGACGCGACCGCCAACACCAGCCCCACCGCGGCCCTTTCGGACAAGCTCGACAGCGTCGGCTGGACGGTCTGGCTGCGCCGGATGATCGTGCTGCCCATCGGCGAGCGCTGGGCGATGATCGCCGTGCTCACCGCGGTCACCACCCCGCGCGTCACCCTTGTCGTCCTGCTCATCGGCTGCGCGCTCGCCGCCTGCTACACCACGGCAGGACGCGTCCTGCGCTCGCTCACCCGCAAGGCGACCCGCACCGACCGGGCCGCACACGCCCTCGCCGACCTGGCCGACAACGGCCCGCTCGCCTCGTCCTTCGCCGCCCTCCGGCCCCGGACGTGGCTGCGGCCCGCCCCGGTGCTCGCCTTCGTCGGCGGCGCCGTGGTCGTCACCGCAAGCCTGACCGCCCCCTACGGCGGGCCTGCCGTCGTGGTCGCGGCCGCGTTCTACGTCGCCCTCTCGGGTCTCGCGCTGATCATGCCCCTCAAGGGTCCCCTCGACTGGCTGGTCCCGCCGTTCTTCCGCGCCGCCGAGTACGGCACGATTCTGGTATTGGCGGCCAAAGCCGATATGAACGGGGCGCTTCCCGCGGCTTTCGGGCTCGTGGCGGCGGTCGCCTACCATCACTACGACACGGTGTACCGCATCAAGGGAGGCACCGGCGCGCCCCCGCGCTGGCTGGTGCGGACGATCGGCGGCCAGGACGGCAGGACCCTCGTGGTCGCGCTGGCCGCGACCCTGCTGCCCGCCACAGATTTCACCGTCGCGCTCACGGCACTCGCCGTGGCCGTGGCACTCGTGGTGCTCGTCGAGAGCATCCGCTTCTGGGTGACCGCTCACAAGCGTGGCGCACCCGCCGTACACGATGAAGGAGAACCCGCATGATCGGCCTCGTCCTTGCCGCAGGCGCCGGACGGCGTCTCCGTCCCTACACGGACACCCTGCCCAAGGCTCTGGTGCCCGTCGACGGGGAGACCACGATCCTCGACCTGACGCTCGGCAACTTCGCCGAGATCGGTCTCACCGAGGTCGCGATCATCGTCGGTTACAAGAAGGAGGCCGTCTACGAGCGCAAGGCGGCGCTCGAGGCGAAGTACAACCTCAAGCTGACCCTGATCGACAACGACAAGGCCGAGGAGTGGAACAACGCCTACTCCCTGTGGTGCGGCCGTGACGCCATCAAGCACGACGTGATCCTCGCCAACGGCGACACCGTGCACCCCGTCTCCGTCGAGAAGACGCTGCTCGCCGCCCGCGGCAACGGCCAGAAGATCATCCTCGCCCTCGACACGGTGAAGCAGCTCGCCGACGAGGAGATGAAGGTCATCGTCGACGACGCCAAGGGCGTGCAGCGCATCACCAAGCTGATGGACCCGGCCGAGGCCACCGGTGAGTACATCGGCGTCACCCTCATCGAGGGCTCCGCCGCCGACGAGCTCGCCGACGCGCTGAAGACCACCTTCGAGCGCGACCCCGACCTCTACTACGAGGACGGCTACCAGGAGCTCGTCAACCGCGGTTTCAAGGTGGACGTGGCCCCGATCGGCGACGTCTCGTGGGTCGAGATCGACAACCACGACGACCTCGCCAAGGGCCGGGAGATCGCGTGCCAGTACTGACGAGGCTCATCCCCTCGCCGGTCGTCGTCGACATCCGGCCGGGGGCGCTCAACGACCTGGCCGGTGTCCTCGCCGACCAGCGGATCTGCTCGTCGACCGGCAAACTGGCCATCGCCATCAGCGGTGGCTCCGGTGCGGTCCTGCGGGACCGCCTCATGGAGTCGCTGCCGGGCGCCGAGTGGTTCGAAGTGGGCGGTGGCACGCTCGACGACGCCATCAAGCTCGCCGACGCCATGAAGAAGGGCCGCTACGACGCGGTCGTCGGGCTCGGCGGCGGCAAGATCATCGACTGCGCCAAGTTCGCCGCGGCGCGCGTCGGCCTGCCGCTGGTCGCCGTCGCGACGAACCTGTCGCACGACGGCCTCTGCTCGCCCGTCGCGACGCTCGACAACGACGCGGGCCGCGGCTCGTACGGTGTGCCGAACCCCATAGCGGTCGTCATCGACCTCGATGTGATCCGTGAGGCGCCCGTCCGCTTCGTCCGCTCCGGCATCGGCGACGCCCTGTCCAACATCTCCGCGATCCGGGACTGGGAACTCGCAGCCCGCGAGCGTGGCGAGGACATCGACGGCCTCGCGGCCGCCATGGCGCGCCAGGCCGGCGAGGCCGTGCTCCGCCACCCCGGCGGCGTCGGCGACGACAGCTTCCTCCAGGTCCTGGCCGAGGGCCTGGTCCTCACCGGCATCGCGATGTCCGTGTCGGGCGACTCCCGCCCGGCGTCCGGCGCCTGCCACGAGATCAACCACGCCTTCGACCTCCTCTTCCCCAAGCGCGCCGCGAGCCACGGCGAGCAGTGCGGCCTGGGCGCGGCGTTCGCGATGCACCTGCGCGGTGCCCGCGAGGAGTCGGCGTACATGGCCTCGGTGCTGCGCCGCCACGGCCTGCCCGTGCTGCCGGCGGAGATCGGCTTCACCGTGGAGGAGTTCGTCCAGGTCGTGGAGTTCGCTCCGCAGACCCGGCCCGGCCGCTACACGATCCTCGAACACCTCGACCTGTCCACCGACCAGATCAGGGACGCATACGCCGACTATGCAAAAGCCATCGGTAGCTGAGCTCCGCCCGGTTGTTCACCCCCCGGGGGTGAAGGACCGGCGGAGCGGCGAACACTGGGCGGGCCGGCTCTACATGCGCGAGGTCTCCCTGCGCATCGACCGGCACCTGGTGAACACGAAGGTCACGCCCAACCAGCTGACCTACGTGATGACCGTGGCCGGCGCCCTCGCCGCCCCGGCCCTCCTCGTGCCGGGAATCACGGGCGCCGTGCTCGGCGTGCTCGCGGTCCAGCTGTACCTGCTGCTCGACTGCGTCGACGGCGAGATCGCCCGCTGGAAGAAGCAGTACTCGATGGCCGGGGTCTACCTGGACCGGGTCGCCGCCTACCTGTGCGACGCCGCGGTCCTGGTCGGCTTCGGGCTGCGCGCCGCCGACATCTGGGGCTCGGGACGCATCGACTGGCTGTGGGCCTTCCTCGGCACGCTGGCCGCGCTCGGGGCCATCCTGATCAAGGCCGAGACCGACCTCGTCGGCGTCGCCCGCCACCAGACGGGCAAGGAGCCGGTCAAGGAGTCGGCCGCCGAGCCGCGCTCCTCCGGGATGGCGCTGGCCCGCAGGGCCGCCGCGGCGCTCAAGTTCCACCGCCTGATCCTCGGCGTCGAGGCGTCGCTGCTGATCCTGGTGATCGCGTTCGTGGACCAGGCCAGGGGCGACCTGTTCTTCTCGCGCCTCGGCGTCGCCGTGCTCGCGGGCATCGCGCTGCTTCAGACCCTGCTCCACCTCGTGTCCATCCTCGTATCGAGCAGGCTGAAGTGATAACCCCGAGCACCCCGAGCACCTCGGCACGGAAGCTGAAGGTCGGCGCCGTCATCATCACGATGGGCAACCGGCCGCAGGAACTGCGCGCCCTCCTCGACTCGGTCGCCAAGCAGGACGGCGACCCGGTCGAGGTGGTCGTGGTCGGCAACGGCGCCCCGGTGCCGGACGTCGCGGAGTCCTCGTCGGTTGTACGCACCGTCGAGCTGCCCGAGAACCTCGGCATACCCGGCGGCCGCAACGTCGGCATCGAGGCCTTCGGCCCCGGCGGCACCGACGTCGACATCCTGCTCTTCCTGGACGACGACGGGCTCCTCGCCACCATGGACACGGCCCAGCTGTGCCGCGAGGCCTTCGCCGCCGATCCGGAGCTCGGCATCATCAGCTTCCGCATCGCGGACCCGGACACGGGAGAGACCCAGCGCCGCCACGTGCCGCGCCTGCGGGCCTCCGACCCGATGCGCTCCTCGCGCGTGACGACCTTCCTCGGCGGCGCCAACGCCGTCCGCACCAAGGTCCTCGCCGAGGTCGGCGGCCTGCCCGGCGAGTTCTTCTACGCGCACGAGGAGACCGACCTCGCCTGGCGCGCGCTGAACGCCGGCTGGATGATCGACTACCGCTCCGACATGGTCCTGCTCCACCCCACGACGGCGCCCTCCCGGCACGCGGTCTACCACCGCATGGTGGCCCGCAACCGCGTCTGGCTCGCCCGCCGCAACCTCCCCGCGCTCCTCGTCCCGGTCTACCTCGGCGTCTGGCTGCTCCTCACTCTCGCCCGGCGCCCCTCGGGCCCGGCCCTGAAGGCCTGGTTCGGCGGCTTCAAGGAGGGCTGGACCACGCCCTGCGGACCTCGCAGGCCCATGAAGTGGCGTACGGTGTGGCGGCTGACCCGGCTGGGCCGACCTCCTGTCATCTGACAAGCTCGGGTCTGAGAGCATTCGGGCCATACCCCGGTCCCTGGCCCATGCCTACGCCCGACCGGCTGCGCATCTGAAGACGAAAGTTTCCACTCGTGAGTGAGACAACGCATGACGGCGGAGTCGCGGTGACCGCGTCCCCGTCGCCCGATGACGGGCTCTCCCGGGCCGAACTCGCCGAGAAGTACGGTCTGACCGTCAGCGGCGCCCGGCCCGGACTTTTCGAGTACGTCCGCCAGCTCTGGGGACGGCGCCACTTCATCCTCGCCTTCTCCCAGGCGAAGCTGACCGCCCAGTACAGCCAGGCCAAGCTCGGCCAGCTGTGGCAGGTGGCGACGCCGCTGCTGAACGCGGCGGTCTACTTCTTCATCTTCGGGCTGCTCCTCGGCGCGCGTAAGGGCATTTCGCACGAGATCTACGTGCCCTTCCTGGTGACGGGTGTCTTCGTCTTCACGTTCACGCAGAGCTCGGTGATGGCGGGCGTGCGGGCGATCTCGGGCAACCTCGGCCTGGTGCGGGCCCTGCACTTCCCGCGGGCCTCACTGCCGATCTCCTTCGCGCTCCAGCAGCTCCAGCAGCTGCTCTTCTCGATGATCGTGCTCGTCCTGATCATGGTCGGGTTCGGGATCTACCCCACCTTCTCCTGGCTCCTCGTGCTGCCCGCCCTGGTGCTGCAGTTCGTCTTCAACACCGGCCTGGCGCTGATCTTCGCCCGGATGGGCAGCAAGACGCCCGACCTGGCGCAGCTGATGCCGTTCGTGATGCGCACCTGGATGTACGCATCGGGCGTCATGTTCAGCATCCCGGCGATGCTCGCGGACAAGAAGGACGTGCCCGGCTGGATCGGGGACGTGCTCCAGTGGAACCCGGCCTCCATCTACATGGACCTGATCCGCTTCGCCATGATCGACGACTACGGCTCCTCCTACCTGCCGCCGCATGTGTGGGCCTTCGCCGTGGGCTGGGCCGTCGTGCTCGGCGTGGTCGGCTTCGTGTACTTCTGGAAGGCTGAGGAGCGTTACGGCCGTGGCTGACGACAAGAACGCCGGCAAGGGGCACATCCCCACCGTCATCGCCGACGAACTGCACATCGTCTACCGCGTCAACGGCGCGAAGACGGGCAAGGGCAGCGCGACCTCCGCGCTCAGCCGCATGCTCCGGCGCGGCGAGGAGCGCGGTGTGCGCAAGGTGCACGCCGTGCGCGGTGTCAGCTTCACCGCCTACCGCGGCGAGGCCATCGGCCTGATCGGCTCGAACGGCTCCGGCAAGTCCACCCTGCTGCGCGCCATCGCGGGCCTGCTCCCCGCCGAGCAGGGCAAGGTCTACACCGACGGCCAACCCTCGCTGCTCGGTGTGAACGCGGCACTGATGAACGACCTGACGGGCGAGCGCAACGTCATCCTCGGCGGCCTCGCGATGGGCATGTCCCGCGAGCAGATCAGGGAGCGCTACCAGGAGATCGTCGACTTCTCGGGCATCAATGAGAAGGGCGACTTCATCACCCTGCCGATGCGCACCTACTCCTCCGGCATGGCGGCCCGGCTGCGCTTCTCCATCGCGGCGGCTAAGGACCACGACGTCCTGATGATCGACGAGGCGCTCGCCACCGGCGACCGCAAGTTCCAGAAGCGCTCCGAGGCCCGCATCCGCGAGCTGCGCAAGGAGGCCGGCACGGTCTTCCTGGTCAGCCACAACAACAAGTCGATCCGCGACACCTGCGACCGCGTGCTGTGGCTGGAGCGCGGCGAGCTGCGCATGGACGGCCCGACCGACGAGGTCATAAAGGAGTACGAGAAGTTCACGGGCAAGTAGCCCGTTTGAGCCATCGAACGTGCATTTGTTCGACAACAGTGCCCCGCCGGGAGGATTCCGGCGGGGCACTGTCATGACATGGTGTTCCCAGGAGCCTCTTGAGCCACTCAACTCCCCGGCGGCCAGGGAAGTTTGACGCCAATCGGTGTGTTGTTGTGATGCGCTGAACACCCCGACGATGCGCGCGGGGTTGTACAACGTAAGCTGTAGCGGTGCTGATTCGCGGCAAGTGGGGCGATATCGCGCGGCGCCCCGGCTCGGAGCACGGTCCGCCTCGCAGGGGGCCGGGCGGCGTGTCCGAAATGGGATGTATTGGGTCGGCAGTGTAGAACGGGAGATGTGACGGCAATGGCTACGGATGATCTCCGGCTCCGCGATGCATCCGCCGTCCTCGACAAGGCCGCGGACGAAAACTTCCCGGTGGCTCCCTTCTTCCTGCCCCGGGCCTGGCGCGACGACCTGATGGCCGTCTACGGCGTCGTCCGCCTCATCGACGACATCGGCGACGGCGACCTCGCGCCCGAGGCCGGCCACGCCCGCTACCTCGGCCTCGAAGGACCCGGCGCCGACGACCCGCTGAGGCTCCTCGACGCCGTCGGGGCCGACCTCGACAAGGTCTTCGACGGCTCCGGCGCCGGGCACCCGCTGGTGCGGGCGCTGCGGCCGGCCGCCGAGCGCGGGACGCTGACCGTGGAGCCCTTTCGCGGCCTGATCGAGGCCAACCGTCAGGACCAGTCCGTCACGCGCTACGAGACCTTCGACGACCTCGTGGCGTACTGCGCCCTCTCCGCGAACCCGATCGGCCGTCTCGTCCTGGCCATCACCGGCACGGCGACCCCCGAGCGCATCCGCCGCTCGGACGCCGTCTGCACCGGGCTGCAGATCGTCGAGCACATCCAGGACGTCGCCGAAGACCTGCGGCGCGGCCGCATCTACCTGCCGGTTGAGGATATGAAGCGGTTCCACGTGAGCGAGTCAGATCTGTCCCGGCCGACAGCGGGAGCGTCGGTGCGCGCCCTCGTCGCCTACGAAGCGGAACGCGTCAGCGGCCTCCTGAATGAAGGCACCCCCCTGGTGGGTAGCGTCCACGGCAGGCTGAAGCTGCTGCTGGCCGGATTCGTGGCAGGAGGGAGGGCGTCGGTCCGGGCGATCGCCGCCGCCGGGTACGACGTGCTTCCCGGACCGCCCAGACCCACCAAGCCACGCATGCTGCGCGAGGCGGGTGCAGTTCTGCGAGGAGAGGGGTGAGCCGGGCAGTGGAGTCGGATCCGCGCGTGTCCGCGCCGGTGCTCGCCGCGTACAGCTACTGCGAGACCGTGACCGGGCAGCAGGCGCGCAACTTCGCGTACGGCATCAGGCTGCTGCCGGCGCCGAAGCGGCGGGCCATGTCCGCGCTCTACGCCCTCTCGCGGCGGGTGGACGACATCGGCGACGGGGCGCTCGCGCCGGAGACCAAGGCGGCCAGGCTCGACGACACCCGGGCGCTGGTTGCCCGGATCCGCGCGGGCGGCGTTCCCGAGGACGACACCGACCCGGTGGCCGTCGCCCTCGCGCACGCGGCACAGCACTTCCCGATCCCCATGGACGGCCTCGACGAGCTGATCGACGGGGTCCTCATGGACGTACGCGGCGGGACGTACGAGACGTGGGAGGACCTCAAGGTCTACTGCCGCTGTGTGGCGGGGGCCATCGGACGGCTCTCGCTCGGCGTGTTCGGCACCGAACGCGGGGCGCTCCATGCCGAGCGCGCGCCGGAGTATGCCGACACGCTCGGCCTCGCGCTCCAACTGACCAACATTCTCCGTGACGTTCGCGAGGACGCGCAGGACGGCCGCACCTACCTGCCCGCCGACGACCTCGCCAAGTTCGGCTGCGCGGCCGGGTTCTCCGGCTCCGAGCCACCCGCCGGATCCGACTTCGCGGGCCTCGTCCACTTCGAGGTGCGCCGCGCGCGGGCCCTGTTCGCCGAGGGCTACCGCCTGCTGCCCATGCTTGACCGGCGCAGCGGCGCCTGCGTCGCGGCCATGGCCGGCATCTACCGCAGGCTGCTCGACCGCATCGAGCGTGATCCCGAAGCGGTCCTGCGCGGACGTGTCTCGCTGCCGGGGCGCGAGAAGGCGTACGTCGCGGTGCGCGGCCTGTCCGGGTTCGACGCGCGGAGCGTGTCACGGCAGACCGTCCGGAGGCGTGCGTGATGTGCGCCCGGAGTGCTCGCGGGGCAGCTGGGACGGCGCCCGCGAAGCGGCGCGCAACCCTCCGCCCCAAGATCGCGTCCCAGACTTCAACGGCCGAAGGGGTGGGTGCATGAAGAGTGAGGACATGCAGCCGGAAGGGCTGAACGTGGACGCCGCAGGCCGCCCCGGAGGGGCGGCCGCCGTGGTGGTCGGCGGCGGCCTCGCGGGCGTCACCGCCGCGCTCGCGCTCGCCGACGCGGGCCTGCGCGTGACGCTGCTCGAAGGACGGCCGCGCCTCGGCGGCCTCGCGTTCTCCTTCAAGCGCGGCGAGCTGACCGTCGACAACGGCCAGCACGTCTATCTGCGCTGCTGCACCGCCTACCGGTGGTTCCTCGACCGCATCGAGGGGGCGCACCTCGCGCCCCTGCAGGAACGTCTCGACGTGCCCGTGCTCGACGCCGACCGGAACCGTCTCGGACGCCTTCGGCGCACCGCGCTGCCCGTACCACTGCATCTGGCGTCGAGCCTCGCCACGTACCCGCATCTGTCGCTCGCCGAGCGCGCCAACGTCGGGCGCGCGGCGCTCGCCCTCAAGAAGCTCGACCCGGCCGACCCGGTGCTCGACGGCCAGGACTTCGGCAGCTGGCTGGCCCGGCACGGCCAGTCGGCGCGCGCCATCGAGGCCCTCTGGGACCTCGTGGGCGTCGCGACGCTCAACGCCGTCGCGGGCGACGCCTCGCTGGGGCTCGCCGCGATGGTGTTCAAGACCGGGCTGCTCTCCGAACCGGGCGCCGCCGACATCGGCTGGGCCCGCGCGCCTCTCGGTGATCTGCACGACAAGCTGGCCCGCAGGGCGCTCGACGCCGCGGGAGTCCGTACCGAACTGAAGACACGAGCCACCTCCATCTCCCGTATGGAGAACGGCGGTTGGCGCGTGGACGTTCCCGGCGAGAGCATCGAGGCCGAAAGCGTCGTACTCGCCGTGCCGCAGCACGAGGCGCACGATCTCCTCCCGGACGGCGCGCTCGACCGGCCCGACCGGCTGCTCGACATCGACAACGCGCCGATCCTCAACATCCATGTCGTGTACGACAGGAAGGTGCTCAAGCGGCCGTTCTTCGCCGCCCTCGGCACCCCCGTGCAGTGGGTCTTCGACCGGACCGAGGCGTCCGGGCTCGCCGAGGGGCAGTACCTGGCGCTCTCCCAGTCGGCCGCGCAGAACGAGATCGACGCGCCCGTCGCCGCGCTCAGAGAGCGCTATCTCCCCGAGCTCGAGCGGCTGTTGCCCGCCGCGCACGGCGCCGAGGTGCGCGACTTCTTCGTCACCCGCGAGCGCACGGCGACGTTCGCGCCCACCCCCGGCGTCGGCAGGCTCCGCCCCGGTGCCCGCACCAAGGCCCGCGGCCTGTACCTCGCGGGCGCGTGGACCGCCACCGGGTGGCCCGCGACCATGGAGGGCGCCGTACGCAGCGGCATCAGCGCGGCCGAGGCGGCCCTCTCCACCCTGGACCGCCCCCGTGACCACCTCTTCTCGTTCGAGGAGGCGGCGGCGTGAAGCTCGACCTTCTGGGGTCAGGTCCCCAGAGAACCAGCACCGGAACAAGAGGAGAAACTGTGCCGACTGTGCCCTCGGCCGAGAAAACGGCTGCCGACACGGTGGACGTGACCTCAACCCTCGAACAAGGAAGGACGCTGGCCACCCCGGTGCTGCGGGCCGCGGTGGACCGTCTGGCGCCGCCCATGGACACCGTCGCCGCCTATCACTTCGGCTGGATCGACGCCGAGGGCAACCCGTCCGACGGCGACGGCGGCAAGGCCGTGCGTCCCGCGCTCGCCCTGCTCTCCGCCGAGGCGGCCGGCGCGCCTCCCGAGGTCGGCGTCCCCGGCGCGGTCGCCGTCGAGCTCGTACACAACTTCTCGCTGCTGCACGACGACCTCATGGACGGCGACGAGCAGCGCCGCCACCGCGACACGGTGTGGAAGGTGCACGGCCCGGCACAGGCCATCCTCGTCGGCGACGCCCTCTTCGCGCTCGGCAACGAGATCCTCCTCGAACTCGGCACCGTCGAGGCGGGCCGCGCCACCCGCCGCCTCATCACCGCGACCCGCGCGCTGATCGACGGCCAGGCCCAGGACATCAGCTACGAGCACCGCGACCGGGTCACCGTCGAGGAGTGCCTGGAGATGGAGGGCAAGAAGACCGGCGCCCTGCTCGCCTGCGCGGTCTCCATCGGCGCCGTCCTCGGCGGCGCGGACGACCGCACCGCCGACACCCTGGAGAAGTACGGCTACCACCTCGGCCTCGCCTTCCAGGCCGTGGACGACCTGCTGGGTATCTGGGGCGACCCGGAGGCCACCGGCAAGCAGACGTGGAGCGATCTGCGCCAGCGCAAGAAGTCGCTGCCCGTGGTGGCCGCGCTCGCCGCCGGCGGCCCCGCGTCCGAGCGGCTCGGCGAACTGCTCGCCGCCGACGCCAAGAGCAGTGAGTTCGAGAACTTCTCCGAGGAGGAGTTCGCCGCGCGCGCCGCCCTGATCGAGGAGGCGGGCGGCCGCGAGTGGACCGCCAAGGAGGCCCGGCGCCAGCACGCCATCGCCATCGAGGCGCTGGACTCCGTGCGGATGCCCGAGCGGGTGCGGGCGCAGCTCGTCGCGCTCGCGGACTTCGTCGTCGTACGAGAGAGATGATCACTATTGCGCGGACATCCGGGATCTCCGAGGGGTGACCCCCGAAGATCCAGGCAGTCGCCGGCCGGCGCGTCGCGCCGGCCGACGGCGGACCCACAGCAGACGTAGCCACCGCACTGCACGAAGGGGAAGCCATGACAGCGACGACCGACGGAAGCACCGGAGCGGCCCCGCCCCGCGCAGCCTCGGCCAGCCAGCCCACCGAATTTGTCGACCCGTCCACCGAACTCGCCGGCCGGCCCGCCGAACCCGTCGACCGGAGCGACACGGCCGTCGCGACCGTGGGCACCCGCGAGGCCGCCGAGCGCGCCATGCGCCGGTCCACCGAATTCCTGCTCTCCCGGCAGGACGCCCAGGGATGGTGGAAGGGCGACCTCGAGACCAATGTGACCATGGACGCCGAGGACCTCCTCCTGCGCCAGTTCCTCGGGATCAGGGACGAGCCGACCACCCGCGCCGCCGCGCTCTTCATCCGCGGCCAGCAGCGCGACGACGGCACCTGGGCCACCTTCTTCGGCGGGCCCGGCGAACTCTCCACCACCATCGAGGCGTACGTGGCGCTGCGCCTGGCCGGCGACCGGCCCGACGAGGCCCACATGGCGAAGGCCTCCGCGTGGATCCGTGAGCGGGGCGGCATCGCCTCGGCCCGGGTCTTCACCCGGATCTGGCTCGCCCTCTTCGGCTGGTGGAAGTGGGACGACCTGCCCGAACTCCCGCCGGAGCTCATCTACTTCCCCAAGTGGGTCCCGCTCAACATCTACGACTTCGGCTGCTGGGCGCGGCAGACCATAGTGCCGCTCACCATCGTCTCCGCCAAGCGGCCGGTGCGCCCCGCGCCCTTCGCCCTCGACGAACTGCACACCGACCCGCGCGACCCCAACCCCGCCAAGCCCCTCGCCCCCGTGGCCAGTTGGGATGGTGTCTTCGAGCGGCTCGACAAGGTGCTGCACGTCTACCACAAGGTCGCGCCGCGCCGGCTGCGCAAGGCGGCGATGAACAGCGCCGCGCGCTGGATCATCGAGCGACAGGAGAACGACGGGTGCTGGGGCGGGATCCAGCCGCCCGCCGTCTACTCGATCATCGCGCTGCATCTGCTCGGCTACGACCTGGACCACCCCGTCCTCAAGGCCGGACTCGACTCCCTCGACCGGTTCGCCGTGTGGCGCGAGGACGGCGCCCGCATGATCGAGGCCTGCCAGTCACCGGTATGGGACACCTGTCTGGCCACCATCGCCCTCGCCGACGCCGGACTGCCCCCGGATCACCCGCAGTTGGTCAAGGCCGCCGACTGGATGCTCGGCGAGCAGATCGTGCGGCCCGGCGACTGGTCGGTGCGCAGGCCCGGACTGACGCCGGGCGGCTGGGCGTTCGAGTTCCACAACGACAACTACCCCGACATCGACGACACCGCCGAGGTCGCCCTCGCGCTGCGCCGGGTCGCGCACCCGGACAAGGCCCGCCTGGAGAACGCCATCGAGCGCGGGGTGCGCTGGAACCTCGGCATGCAGTCGAAGAACGGCGCCTGGGGCGCGTTCGACGTCGACAACACGAGCCCCTTCCCCAACCGGCTGCCGTTCTGCGACTTCGGCGAGGTCATCGACCCGCCGTCCGCCGACGTCACCGGGCACGTGGTGGAGATGCTCGCCGTCGAGGGCAGGTCCCGCGACCCGCGCACCCGGCGCGGCATCGAGTGGCTCCTCGCCGAACAGGAGGAGAACGGCGCCTGGTTCGGGCGCTGGGGCGTCAACTACATCTACGGCACGGGTTCGGTGGTGCCCGCCCTGGTCACCGCCGGGCTACCGGCATCGCACCCCGCGATCCGGCGCGCGGTCGCCTGGGTCGAGTCGGTGCAGAACGACGACGGCGGCTGGGGCGAGGACCTGCGTTCCTACCGCGACCGCGGCTGGGTCGGACACGGCACGTCGTCCGCCTCGCAGACGGCGTGGGCGCTGCTCGCGCTGCTCTCCGCGGGGGAGCGCGAGGGCAGGGCCGTGGAGCGGGGCATCGCCTGGCTCGCCGAGGCGCAGCGCGAGGACGGCTCCTGGGACGAGCCGTACTTCACCGGCACCGGCTTCCCCTGGGACTTCTCCATCAACTACCACCTGTACCGGCAGGTGTTCCCGCTCACCGCGCTCGGCCGGTACGTCAACGGCGAGCCTTTCGCACCGGGCGCCGCCGCACACGCCGGCAAGGGCGGCTGATGACAGCGACCCCGGCCCCGCGGCCGGGCCCCGCGCCGCTGCTGATCGCCTGCGCGCTCGGCATCGAGCGCCTCGCCCTGCGTACGGGCGACCGCAGCGGCGCCCCCGGCACCATGACCGTGCTGCGCACCGGCATGGGCCCCAAGAACGCCGAGCGCGCCGTCAGCGGTGCGCTCGGCAAGGAAACCCTGCGCGACGCGGCCGTCCTGGCCACCGGCTTCTGCGCCGGACTCGCCCCCGGTATGCACCCCGGCGACCTCGTCGTCGCCGAGGAGACCAGGGACGCGCGCGGCAGCACGACCTGTACGGGAACCGGTCTGCTGGTCGAGGAGCTGGTGCGGGCCGTGCCCGGACGCGCCGTGCACACCGGACCGCTGACCGGTTCCGACCACGTCGTCCGCGGCCCGGAGCGCGGTGACCTCCTGGCCACCGGCGCGATCGCCGTGGACATGGAGTCCGCCGCGACGCTGCACAGCGCCGTACACGCCGGGCGGCGGTCCGTTGCCGCCGTCCGGGTGGTCGTGGACGCACCCCAGCACGAACTCGTCCGCATCGGCACGGTGCGCGGTGGAATATCGGCTTTCCGCGTTCTCCGTGCCGTGCTCCCGGCTTTCTTTGAATGGCACCGTTCTTCGCTGCTCCCCCGGAGGTGAGCCAGATGGCCATGCCGCTTCGCCAGTCCATCAAGGTCGCTACGTATCTCTTTGAACAGAAGCTGCGCAAGCGGGACAAGTTCCCACTGATCGTCGAATTGGAACCGCTCTTCGCCTGCAACCTGAAGTGCGAGGGATGCGGCAAGATCCAGCACCCGGCCGGTGTGCTCAAGCAGCGCATGCCGGTGGCCCAGGCCGTGGGCGCCGTTCTTGAGTCGGGTGCGCCGATGGTCTCCATCGCCGGCGGCGAGCCGCTGATGCATCCTCAGATCGATGAGATCGTGCGGCAGTTGGTGGCGAAGAAGAAGTACGTCTTCCTCTGCACCAATGCCATGCTGCTGCGGAAGAAGATCGAGAAGTTCACGCCCTCGCCGTATTTCGCGTTCGCGGTGCACATCGACGGCATGCGGGAGCGGCACGACGAGTCCGTCGCGAAGGAGGGCGTGTTCGACGAGGCGGTGGAGGCCATCAAGGAGGCCAAGAAGCGCGGCTTCCGCGTCACCACCAACTCGACCTTCTTCAACACCGACACCCCGCAGACCATCATCGAGGTCCTGAACTTCCTCAACGACGACCTCCAGGTCGACGAGATGATGCTCTCGCCCGCCTACGCCTACGAGAAGGCGCCCGACCAGGAGCACTTCCTCGGTGTCGAGCAGACCAGGGAGCTCTTCAAGAAGGCCTTCGCCGGCGGCAACCGGCGGCGCTGGCGGCTCAACCACTCGCCGCTCTTCCTGGACTTCCTGGAGGGCAAGGCGGACTTCCCGTGCACCGCGTGGGCGATCCCGAACTACTCGCTCTTCGGCTGGCAGCGCCCCTGCTACCTGATGAGCGACGGCTACGTCCCCACGTACCGCCAGCTCATCGAGGAGACCGACTGGAACAAGTACGGCCGCGGCAAGGACCCGCGCTGCGCCAACTGCATGGCCCACTGCGGGTACGAGCCGACCGCCGTCCTCGCCACCATGGGCTCCCTCAAGGAGTCCATCCGCGCGGCCCGCGAGACGGTCTCGGGAAACCGCGGGTGACGTCATGAACGGGCGGTCGAGGGCACTCCGTCAGGGGTGCCCTCCGTCGCCGTGAGATGGGACCGACCAGAGAGGGGGCCCGAGCATGACCATTCTCGAGACCATCCGGGGGCCGCGGGACCTGAAGGGGCTCTCCGGGGCCGAGCTGGACGAACTGGCGGGGGAGATCAGGGAGTTCCTGGTGCACGCGGTCGCCAGGACGGGCGGTCACCTCGGGCCCAATCTGGGGGTGGTGGAGCTCTCCATCGCCCTCCACCGGGTCTTCGAGTCGCCCGTGGACCGGCTCGTGTGGGACACCGGCCACCAGAGCTACGTGCACAAGCTGCTCACCGGACGCCAGGACTTCTCCAAACTCCGCGGCAAGGGCGGCCTCTCGGGCTACCCCTCGCGCGAGGAGTCCGAACACGACATCGTCGAGAACAGCCACGCGTCGACCGCGCTCGGCTGGGCGGACGGCCTCGCCAAGGCGCGTGACGTCCTCGGCGAGCGCGGGCACGTCGTCGCGGTCATCGGGGACGGCGCGCTCACCGGCGGCATGGCCTGGGAGGCGCTGAACAACATCGCGGCCGCCAAGGACCGGCCGCTGATCATCGTCGTCAACGACAACGAACGCTCGTACGCCCCGACCATCGGCGGCCTCGCCAACCACCTCGCCACGCTCCGTACGACGGACGGGTACGAGCGGGTGCTCGCCTGGGGCAAGGACGTACTCCAGCGCACGCCCGTCGTCGGACAGCCGCTGTACGAGTCGCTGCACGGCGCCAAGAAGGGGTTCAAGGACGCCTTCGCGCCGCAGGGCATGTTCGAGGACCTGGGGCTCAAGTACGTCGGGCCGATCGACGGGCACGACATCGGCGCCGTCGAGTCGGCCCTGCGACGCGCGAAACGCTTCCACGGCCCCGTGATCGTCCACTGCCTGACGGAGAAGGGCCGCGGCTACGAGCCCGCCCTCGCCGACGAGGCGGACCGCTTCCACACCGTAGGCGTCATGGACCCGCTCACCTGCGAGCCGCTCGCGCCGTCCAACGGCCCTTCCTGGACCTCGGTGTTCGCCGACGAGATCGTCCGCATCGGCGCCGAGCGCGCCGACGTCGTCGCCATCACCGCGGCCATGCCGGGCCCGGTCGGCCTGACCAAGTTCGCCGAGGCCTTCCCCGACCGGGTGTGGGACGTCGGCATCGCGGAGCAGCACGCCGCGGTGTCGGCCGCCGGGCTCGCGACGGGCGGCCTCCATCCGGTCGTCGCCGTCTACGCCACCTTCCTCAACCGCGCCTTCGACCAGCTCCTGATGGACGTGGCGCTGCACCGGTGCGGGGTCACCTTCGTGCTCGACCGGGCCGGCGTCACGGGTGTCGACGGCGCCTCGCACAACGGCATGTGGGACATGTCGGTCCTCCAGGTCGTACCGGGGCTGCGGATCGCCGCGCCGCGCGATGCAGGACAACTGCGAACGCAGCTGCGCGAAGCGGTCGCCGTGGACGACGCGCCGACGCTGATCCGGTTCCCCAAGGAGTCGGTGGGGCCCGCGATCCCGGCCGTGGACCGGCTCGGCGGCATGGACCTGCTGCTCCAGGACGCCGACCCCGAGGTGCTGCTCGTCGCGGTCGGGGTGATGGCGCCCGTCTGTCTGCAGGCCGCCGAGCTGCTCCGGGCGCGCGGCCTGCGCTGCACGGTCGTCGACCCGCGCTGGGTCAAGCCGGTCGACGCCGAGCTGCCCGGGCTCGCCGCGAGGCACCGGGTGGTGGCGGTCGTCGAGGACAACAGCCGCGCGTCCGGGGTCGGCGCCGCGGTCGCGCTGGCGCTCGGCGAGGCCGAAGTGGACGTGCCCGTACGGCGGTTCGGGATCCCCGAGCAGTTCCTCGCGCACGCCAAACGGGGCGAGGTCCTCGCCGACATCGGGCTCACCCCGGTCGACATCGCGGGACGGATCAGCGCCACGCTCGCGGCCAAGGAGGGCGCGCGGACGCAGGGTTCAGGCAAGGAGTACAGCGCATGACCAAGGAGTTCGACCTCGGCAGTCTCCTCGCCGAGCGCGGCGCCGAGCGGTACGAACTGCACGCCCGGCACCTCAATCACCAGTTGCCGCGAATGCTGCACACCATCGGTTTCGACAAGGTCTACGAGCGGGCCGAGGGCGCGTACTTCTGGGACGCGGAGGGCAACGACTACCTCGACATGCTCGCGGGCTTCGGCGTCATGGGCCTCGGCCGACACCACCCCGTCGTACGCAAGGCGCTGCACGACGTCCTGGACGCCTCGCTCGCCGACCTCACCCGCTTCGACTGCCAGCCGCTGCCCGGCCTGCTCGCGGAGCGGCTGCTCACGCACAGCCCGCACCTGGACCGGGTCTTCTTCGGCAACAGCGGTACGGAGGCTGTAGAGACGGCGCTGAAGTTCGCGCGGTACGCGACCGGGAAGCCGAGGGTGCTCTACTGCGCGCACGCCTTCCACGGGCTGACGACCGGCGCGCTCTCCGTCAACGGCGAGGACGGATTCCGGGACGGTTTCGCACCGCTGCTTCCCGACACCGCGGTGCCGCTCGGCGATCTCGACGCGCTGCGCCGGGAGTTGCGGAAGGGCGACGTCGCCGGGCTCATCGTCGAGCCCATCCAGGGCAAGGGCGTGCACGAGGCGCCGCCCGGATACCTGCGCGAGGCCCAGGAGCTGCTGCACCGGCACAAGGCGCTGCTGATCGCCGACGAGGTGCAGACCGGCCTCGGCAGGACCGGCGACTTCTACGCGTACCAGCACGAGGAGGGTGTCGAGCCCGACCTCGTCTGCGTGGCCAAGGCGCTGTCGGGCGGCTATGTGCCGGTCGGCGCGACCCTCGGCAAGGACTGGATCTTCAAGAAGGTCTACTCGTCGATGGACCGGGTGCTCGTGCACTCGGCGAGCTTCGGCTCCAACGCGCAGGCCATGGCGGCCGGTCTCGCCGTCCTCTCCGTCCTTGAGGACGAGAAGGTCGTCGAGAACGCCCGGGTCACGGGCGAGCTGCTCAAGACCCGGCTTGCCGCGCTCGTGGACCGCTACGAGCTGCTGAGCGAGGTGCGTGGCCGCGGACTGATGACCGGCATCGAGTTCGGCCGCCCCAAGTCGCTGAAGCTGCGCGGACGCTGGACGATGCTGCAGGCCGCCCGCAAGGGCCTCTTCGCGCAGATGGTCGTCGTACCGCTGCTGCAGAAGCACCGCATCCTGACCCAGGTCTCCGGGGACCACCTGGAGGTCATCAAGCTGATCCCGCCGCTGACCGTGGGGGAGCGGGAGGTGGACCGGTTCGTGGCGGCCTTCACGGCGGTGATGGACGACGCGCACAGTGGTGGCGGCCTGATGTGGGACTTCGGCAGGACGCTGGTGAAGCAGGCGGTCGCGAACCGCTGAGAGCCGGGCGCCACCCGCCGGAGCCGACGGATTTTGCCTCTCGGGCAAGAAGTTTGCCCGGGGGGCAAAGCTCTGGCTCAATCAGGGTATGAGCCCTGCCGAGCCCACGGAGCCCGATCCCGGGGCGGCCGCCGAGCCGTCACCGGCGGCCGACGCGCTGCCCGCCGTGGCGCCCCAGCTGCGCGAACTGCGCCGCCGCGCCTCTCTCACCCTGGAGGCCGCCGCCCGTACCGCCGGGCTCTCGCCCGCCCATCTGTCCCGCTTGGAGACGGGGCAGCGCCAGCCCTCGCTGCCGATGCTGCTCACGCTCGCACGTGTCTACGGTACGACGGTCTCGGAGCTGCTCGGCGAGACGGTCGCCGACCGGGACGCGGTGGTCCGCGCCTCGGACATGGAGCCGACCCGGGCCGGTGGCTGGACCTACTGGCAGGCGGGCGCCCCGGGACGCGGCATGCAGGCGCTGCGCGTGCACGTGCCGCACGGGGCGCAGGGCGACATCGTGCGCGTCCACCCCGGTGAGGAGTGGCTGTACGTCCTGAAGGGACGCCTTCGGCTGCGTCTGGGGGACACGGCGCACACCCTCGGACCGGGGGACAGCGCGCACTTCGACTCGCTGACCCCGCACCGGATCGCCGCCGCCGACCGGGACGGCGCCGATCTCCTCTTCGTCCACACCTTGCTGCAGAGCCCCGCCACCGCGCTGTGCCTCGGCGGCCCCACTCAGGGAGACCCGACATGACGGAACCGGAACAGCAGGAACCCCTCCGGCCCAGGCGGCCCGACCCCAGCACCATGGAGGAGAAGTTCCCCAGGGCGCTCTGGGTCCGCCTGATCATCTACGTCGCGGTGGGCCACATCTTCGCGGCCTTCATCTACCTGCTGTTCGAGCTGGGCGCGCAGAACCAGTAGGGGCCGCCCGCTCAGTCGAGCAGACGCTCGCGAAGGCGCTCGCGGGTCCCGGCGCTCAGCTTCAGGCCCTCGGCCAAGTAGGTGTCGACATCGCCCCAGGTCTCCTCGATCGTCTCGTACGCCGCCGCCAGGTACTCGGATCGGGCGTCGAAGAGGGGGTCGAGGAGCTCCACGATCTCGGGCGCCATCGCGTTCGGGGAGCTGTCGCTGCGCTGGACCTTGTAGCGGCGGTGCGACGCACTCGACTCGAGGTAGTCCGCCTCGATGGCGTCGCGCTCGACGCCCACGGCGAGCAGCGTCACGGCTATGGAGAGGCCCGCGCGGTCCTTGCCCGCCGCGCAGTGCATCAGGGCGGGCACGCTGTCCTCGGCGAGCGCGTGCAGCACCTTGCCGTGCTCGGCGGTGCGCTCCTTGATGATCGCGCGGTAGGCGCTCATCATCCGCTCCGCGGCCCTGCCGCCGACGAGGATCGAGCGCAGCTGGTCGAGGTCGCCGTCGCGCACCATCTTCCAGAACTCGGCGCCGTCGGCCGGGTCGGTCAGCGGCAGATTCACGTTGCGTACGCCGGGCAGCGCGATGTCGGGGCCTTCGAGCCGCTGGTCGGCGGCGTTGCGGAAGTCGAAGACCGTGTGCAGGCCCAGGGACGTGAGGAACGCGGCGTCGGTCGCGGTGGCGTGCGCCAGGTGACCGCTGCGGAACAGCACGCCCGCGCGTACGCGCCGGCCGTCCACCGTCGGCAGTCCGCCCACATCGCGGAAGTTGCGCACTCCGGCGAGCTCGGGCTCTGCCGACTCTGCCAGCTCTGTCGGCGGGACCTGCTGCGTCACGGGCTCTCCTCGGGCTCTGCGGGCCGGCGCGGCTCGCCGGTGAATGCGTCTTCGACGATACGACATCGGTACCTGGGGCAATCACCCTCCGTACGGCTCTCCCGTGAACCCGCGCGAGCGGGCCCAAGGGTGCTCCGTGGGCCGGGGCACCCCTTGCCCTGGAGTGCGCTCCAGGTCGTACAGTCGCGGCACCCAACAGCACACCGGCCGAGGAGAGTTGCATGCGCCATCGCGTTCTGGGCGGGACCGGCATCGAGGTCAGCCCCTACTGCCTGGGCACGATGATGTTCGGCTACATCGGCAACGCCGATCACGACGACTGCGTCCGGATCATGCACGCCGCGCTGGACGCGGGGATCAACTTCGTGGACACCGCCGACATGTACTCGGCCGGGGAGTCGGAGACGATCGTCGGCAAGGGTCTCAAGGGCCGCCGCGACGACGTGGTGCTCGCGACCAAGGTCCATTTCCCCATGGGGGACGGCCCGAACCGGGGCGGCAACTCCCGGCGCTGGATCATCCGCGAGGTGGAGGAGAGCCTGCGGCGGCTCGGCACGGACTGGATCGACCTCTACCAGGTGCACCGGCCGGACCACACGACCGACATCGAGGAGACTCTCTCCGCCCTGACCGACCTGGTGCGCCAGGGCAAGATCCGGGCGTTCGGCTGCTCGACGTTCCCCGCGGACGAGATCGTCGAGGCGCACCACGTGGCGATGGGCAGAGGGCTGCAGCGGTTCAGGACCGAGCAGCCGCCGTACTCGCTGCTCGCCCGGGGGATCGAGAGCCGTCTGCTGCCGGTCGCGGAGCGGCTGGGGATGGGCGTGCTGACCTGGAGCCCGCTGGCCTCGGGTTTCCTGACCGGCCGCTACCGCAAGGGCCGGGACCTCGATCTGAGCAGCGGACGCCCCACCCTGTTCCCGGACCGCTTCGACCCCGCCGCGCCGCGTACGGCCGCGAAGCTGGAGGCCGTGGAGCGGCTCGTGGCGGTTGCCGAGGACGTGGGCTGTTCGCTGCCGGAGCTGGCGGTCGCCTTCCCGCTGGCCCATCCCGCCGTCACGTCGGTGATCATCGGCCCGCGCACGATGGAGCAGTTGCGGAACACGCTGGGGGGCGCGTCCGTGGTGCTCGACGACGCGGCCCTCGACCGGATCGACGAGATCGTGCCGCCCGGAACGGATGTCTACGCTCCGGACGGTGTGTGGTCCCCGCCGTCCCTCACCACACCGGCGCTCCGGCGCCGCACGGCCGACGCCAGGTCCGCCGCCTGAGAGCGGCTCTGAGGACCGGGGTGGTGTTCTCCTGGCCGACCTCTCGAAGCGAGCTGTTCAGCCGGTCGCGCCGAGGGGCTCGCCGGTCTCCAGGAGCGACTTGAGGCTGGACAGGATGGGCGGCCAGCCCTGGCTGCACATGGAGTGCAGGGTGCCTGCCGGGTCGAAGTCCTGCGTGACGGTCAGTTTGACCTGGTCGCCCTGCGGCTCCAGGTCGAAGGCGACCGTCGAACGGCGCTCGCTCGCCAGCCGCGCGCGCAGCTCCTCGTCGATGCCGTTCGCCTCCGCCCACTGCTTGCTGAAGGTGTGCCAGGTGTAGGCCAGCCTGCGGTGCGGTTCGTAGGCGAGGACGACCTGCTCGGGGTCCTCGGTGGTGGCCCCGGTCTCGGTCCAGGTCATCGGGGATCCCTCGGCCCAGTCGGTCGTGAAGCTCACGCCCCAGTACCGACGGGTGAACGCCGGGTCGGTCAGCGCCTGCCAGAGCCGCTCGGGGGTGGTGCGGATGTACGTCGTGTACACGAACGTCCTGCTGTCCATGGGGGGTTGCTCCAATGCTCTCTTCAGGTCCGCGAGGGCGTGCACCCGGCCGCGGTCGAACTGACTGATCCATCGCTCGGCGATGGCGTTGATCGGAGCGGCGTTCAGGTAGTGCAGCTTCTCCCGCCCCTGCCGCACCGTGGTCACCAGCTCGGCGGCCTCCAGCACGGCCAGATGCTTGCTCACCGACTGACGGGCCATGTCCAGGCCCTCGCACAGCTCGCGCAGGGTCTGGCCGTTGCGGTCCCGCAACCGGTCGAGCAGCCGCCGCCGGCTCGGATCGGCCAGCGCCTTGAACGCCGCGTCCACTCGTCGTCACCCCCAGTCAGGCAGCCGTGAGGCTGCATCTCCATGATTGGCAGCCGAACGGCTGCATGTCAAGGCAGGGGTTCGCCGCGGCGGCGGACGACGAAAGGTGGGTCTTGCACTTATTCCGAGTTGGACGAATCTTGACCGGTGGCTTATCTCACGCACCGTCAACCCCTCCCTACGGTGGCGTAGGTCACTTAGGGAGGTGAAGGATGCTACTCCGTGAGCGCAGAGTCGACATCCTTCATCCATCACCCCAACAACAACGGCGTTTTCAACTCCTACGCAGCGGTCGGCGACAGCTTCACCGAAGGCGTGGGTGACCCGGGACCCGACGGAACCTTCGTCGGCTGGGCCGACCGCCTCGCCGTCCTGCTGGACGACCGGGTGCCCGAGCACACCTTCCGGTACGCCAACCTCGCCGTCCGCGGCAAGCTCCTCGACCAGATCGTCGAGGACCAGCTGCCGCGCGCCAAGGAGCTCGCCCCCGACCTGGTGACGTTCTGTGCCGGGGGCAACGACATCATCCGGCCCGGCACCGACCCGGACGAGGTCGCCGAGCGGTTCGAGCGGGCCGTCGCCGACCTCTCGTCGGCGGTCGGCACGGTCATGGTGACCACCGGCTTCGACACCCGTGGCGTAGCGGTGCTCAAGCATCTGCGCGGCAAGATCGCCACGTACAACATGCACGTCCGCGCCATCGCCGACCGGTACGGCTGCCCGGTGCTCGACCTGTGGTCGCTGAGGACCGTGCAGGACCGCCGTGCCTGGGACGGCGACCGGCTGCACCTCTCCGCCGAGGGGCACACGCGCGTGGCGCTGCGCGCCGCTCAGGTGCTTGGCCTCGACGTGCCCGCCGATCCCGACCAGGCGTGGCCGCCGCTGCCGCCGCGCGGCGCTCTGGACCTGCGGCGCGACGACATCCACTGGGCCCGCGAGTACCTGGTGCCGTGGATCGGGCGGCGCATCCGGGGCGAGAGCTCCGGGGACCACGTGGAGGCGAAGGGCTTTCGCAACCCGCACACCATCAAGATGCAGATAGAGGCCGCTTCCTGAGCGGGAGCCGGTACTCCACATGAGTGAGCGACTCCGCGGACATCCGCACGTCCATACGTCGAAGGCGCCCTTCCCGGGCGCCTTCGACGTATGCGGTCCTGGCGGCCCGCGCCCTGGCGCCGTACCGACCGCCCGCGCAGGACTCGCCGGAGAGCGGTGGACATAATGGAAAGGCCTATCCACCCCCCTCAGGAGGTCCCGTGTCCCGGTCCCTGATCCCCGGGTTCCGCTCGCTGCGGTCCGCTGCCTTCGGTGCGGATCCCGCCGGCGCCCGGCTGGCCCGGATCCGCAGATCGCCGAATTTCTCCGTCGCCGAGGGAACCTTCCAGAATCCCGTGGCCGCCCGGACCAGGCCGTCCGGATCGTCGCTGGAGTTCGCGAAGATCTACTTCCGCAGGGAGGAGCGGCTGCGCCGCGGTCCGGCCGGTACGGTCCCCGTGCACCCCACGACCCTCGCCGACCTCGCCAAGCCGCCCTCCGACGGCCTGCGGGTCACCTGGATGGGTCACTCCAGCGTTCTGGTGGAGATCGACGGGCGGCGGGTGCTCTTCGACCCGGTGTGGGGCGAGCGGTGCTCACCGTATTCCTTCGCGGGTCCCAAGCGGCTGCACCCGGTGCCGGTGCCGCTGGCGGCCCTCGGCCCCGTCGACGCCGTGGTGATCTCGCACGACCACTACGACCACCTGGACATGCCCACGATCAAGGCCCTGGCACGCACCGGAACGGTCTTCGCGGTGCCGCTCGGCGTCGGCGCCCACCTGGAGCGGTGGGGCGTGCCGCAGGACCGGCTCCGCGAGCTGGACTGGAACGAGACGGCGAAGGTGGCGGACCTGACCCTGACGGCCACGCCCGCACGGCACTTCTGCGGCCGCGGACTGCGCAATCCCCAGCACACCCTGTGGGCCTCCTGGGTGGTGGCGGGGCCCGAGCACCGCGTGTACCACAGCGGGGACACCGGCTACTTCCCCGGCTTCCGTGACATCGGCGCGGAGCACGGCCCGTTCGACGCCACGATGATCCAGATCGGCGCGTACTCGGAGTGGTGGCCGGACATCCACATGACGCCCGATGAGGGCATGCAGGCCCACCTGGACCTCCAGGGCGGCTCGCCGCGCGGCGTCATGCTGCCGATCCACTGGGCCACGTTCAACCTCGCCCCGCACGCCTGGTCGGAGCCCGGCGAGGGCACGGTCGCCGCGGCGCGCCGGGCGGGCGCCACGATCGCGCTGCCCTGCCCCGGCGAGCCCTTCGAGCCGGGCGCGGATTCCCATCCCGGCTCGCTGTGGTGGCGCGACGTCGCCGTCGTGCCGGACGGCGGCTGGCTCGGCGCGTCGACGCTGGTCGTACGCGCGGTCGCCTCGCCCAGGACGGACAACGGCGAGCACGAGACGACGTCCGTCGGGTAACCGCCCCGTCCCGCGGCGTCCCGGCCCCTGCGTGCCGCCCGTGCTCACGCGGCGCGAGCGCGGTGGCGGCGGACCGCGTCGCGGTTGGCGCAGGACCGGCAGCAGTAGCGCCGACGCCCCGTGCGCGAGGTGTCGGCGAAGATCGTGGTGCACTCGGTCACCGCGCACCGCCGCAGCCGGTGCATGCCCCGGCCCGCCAGATGCAGTGCCGTCCCGACGGAGAACAGCGAGAACAGCAGGTCGCCGAGCGGCTGCCGGGCGTCGCGGTAGTGCAGATGCCAGCCGCTGCCCGCGTGGTCGGTCAGCCGTGGGTAGGCGGCGGCCGACGCCAGCATGGCGTTGAGCAACTCGGCCCGCTCCTGTTCATCGGTGGCGTCGACGACCTTCTCCCAGGCGTCCAGGGTCTCCTGGGTCCGGGCCAAGTCGCCGGGTTCGATCGGCTGTTCCAGTGTCAGGCCCGCGGCGCGGCAGCGGTCCGCGAGCTCATCGACGCCGACCGGACGGCGGTTGGCGAGATCGGCGGCCAGATCCACGGCGCCCTCGCCGTAAGGGTTGAGGTGCATAAGGGCATTACAACAGGTCGACCGCCACGCAACGCGCCGTGAACCGCGCCTGTGTACGAGATGAATCGGACCCCCGTGCGAGGTGTCATACCAGAGCGGGACGCACCCCCGCTGACTTTGTCAACTGCCCACCGCACATGATGCGTTGCCGACTACCGTGTGTGGCCGTCGGGCGACGCAGGGATCACGACGCAGGGCTGACGTGGCGACCTGCCGGCCGGCACGGCGCTGCCGCAAGCGCGCCGCAAAGAGGAACCGGCTCGACCGCCGGACCCTCGTCGCAACGTACCGAGGACGCAGATGTCTCACCTACGCGCACCGGCCGCCCGCACAGACCGCCGTGAGGGCGGCCGGCACGGCAGGCCGGGCAGTCGTGCCGCCAACCTGCCCGAGACCCACATACGGCCGCAGCTCCTGCGCATCGCGGTGCTGCCGGCCGTCGCCGTGGGCCTGAGCGCCTGCGCGGCCGTGCTGTTCACCCTGCGCTCGACCGGCACCCGGCCGGGACCGGCCCTGCTCGGCGTGCTCACCGCCGCGGCCCTGGTCGGCCTCGCGGGCATCGCGACCGCCGTCGTCGCGGCGGAGCGCGCCGCGAAGTCCGTGCACGACCGGGTCGGCGCGCTGCGCCGCGCCACCGCACGAGGCCAGTCCGAACTGCAGGGCCTGGTCGATCAGTTGCGCCGCGGCGGCCGGCCGCCGGAGCCCGCGACCCCGGCGCGGACCCGTCCGGGCGGCGACGAGTTCGACCAACTCGCCGACGAGCTGAGCCGCGCCCAGGACGTCGCCGTCGGCGCCGTCGTACAGGCCTCCCAGCTCTCCAGCCACGCGGGCAGCGAGCAGAAGGTCGAGGTCTTCGTCAATCTCGCCCGGCGCCTGCAGTCGCTCGTGCACCGCGAGATCTCCCTGCTCGACGAGTTGGAGAACGAGGTCGAGGACCCCGAGCTGCTCAAGGGCCTCTTCCACGTCGACCACCTCGCGACCCGCATCCGGCGGCACGCCGAGAACCTCGCCGTGCTCGGCGGCGCCGTCTCGCGCCGCCAGTGGAGCAATCCGGTCTCCATGACGGAGGTGATGCGCTCGGCGATCGCCGAGGTCGAGCAGTACTCGCGCGTCAAACTGGTGCCGCCCATCGACGGCACCCTGCGCGGCCACGCCGTCGCCGACGTCATCCACCTGCTGGCCGAACTGGTCGAGAACGCCACGGTGTTCTCCGCCCCGCACACCCAGGTTCTGCTGCGCGCCAACGCCGTGACCGCCGGACTCGCCGTCGAGGTCGAGGACCGCGGCCTCGGCATGCCCGCCGCCGAGCAGCACCGGATGAACCGGCTGCTCACCGACCCCGACCAGGTCAACGTCGCGCATCTGCTGCAGGACGGCCGCATCGGGCTCTACGTGGTCGCCGCCCTCGCCCGCAGGCACGGTGTCGCGGTGCGCCTGCAGACCAACATCTACGGCGGGGTCCAGGCCGTACTGATCCTGCCGCAGGAACTGCTGGGCGCCGAGCAGCAGCCGGAGCCGGCCGCTCGCCGCCCGGCGGCCGAGGAGGCGGTGCGGGGCGCCCTCGACGGCGGCGCGGGGGACATCGGGGGCGCGGGGGAGCCGGGGAACGTACCGGATGGCGTACGCGATCCGGCCCCGGCGTGGCCGACCACCGCACCCCAGGCGCCACCCGGCCCCGCCCCCGGCCCGCACGCGGGCTCCGCCCCGCGCCCGGCCCCCACCGCCACGTCCCACCGGCCGCGTACCGCCAACGGCTCCTCACCCGCCCCCCTCCCCGTGCGCGGAGCCCGGCAGGACCGGGCCACGCCCGCCGACGCCGCCCCCGGCATCCGGCCCGAGGACCGGCAGGCCGTCGCCGAGCACACCGTCACACCGCCGACGCCCCTGAACGGCGCCGTACGCGGACACGTCGGCAGACCGCAGCTCCCCAAGCGGCGCGCCCAGGAACACATCGCACCTCAGCTGCGGGACTCCCCGGCGCCGCGGCCCGACAGCGGCGACGTCGTCGGCCACGACCCGGGCCTGATGGCCGCGTTCCAGCGCGGCATCGGCCTCGCCCAGGCCCAGGACGCACGCGACCCCACCCCGCCCGGGCGCGAGGCCGGCACGCCCCACGACGGGCGAGGAGCAGACGGCTGACCAGCACCGGCAGGCCCGGCACCCCCCACCACCTCTGCCCCCGCAGACCTACGTACGTTTGTACCCCAAGGAGTCGATCCACCATGGCGAGCGATGCGCCGACCGGCCATGTATCCGATCTCGACTGGCTGATGAGCGGCCTCGTGCAGCGCGTGCCGCACACCCACAGCGCCGTCCTGCTCTCCTCCGACGGACTCGTGAAGTCGGTGCACGGCCTCGACCCGGACAGCGCCGACCACATGGCGGCCCTGGCCTCGGGCCTCTACTCGCTCGGGCGCAGCGCGGGCATCCGCTTCGGCGACGGCGGGGACGTCCGCCAGGTCGTCGTGGAACTGGACTCCACCCTCCTGTTCGTCTCCACCGCGGGATCGGGCACCTGTCTGGCCGTGCTCGCGGGGCGCGAGGCCGACGCCGCCGTCCTCGGCTACGAGATGGCGATGCTGGTCAAGAGCGTGCGCCCGTACCTGATCACCGCTCCCCGGCAGCCCGCCGGCGAACCCACGCCGATGAGGCGCTGACCGTGGCGGCCCCGCACGACGGGCCCTGGCTCGACGACGCCGCCGGGCGGCTCATCCGCCCCTACACCGTCAGCAACGGACGGACCAGACCCACCAGCCAACTCGACCTGCTCTCCCTGGTGATGGCCACCGGCGCCACCCCGCTCGGCTACCTCGGACCCGAGCACGCCACCGCCCTCGGCCTCTGCGAGGCGCCCACCTCCGTCGCCGAGATCGCGGCCCAGCTGAAGCTGCCCGCGGTCGTCACCAAAGTGATCCTGAGTGATCTCCTCGACTGCGGGTCCCTCACCCAGAAGGCCCCGGACTTCTACCACAACCCCACCGACCGGTCCCTGTTGGAGGCAGTGCTCGATGGACTACGACGACAGCTCTGACCGCTTCCCCACTGCACTCAAAATCCTGATCGCGGGCGGCTTCGGGGTCGGCAAGACGACCTTCACGGGCGCGGTCAGCGAGATCGCGCCGCTGAGCACCGAGGAACTGCTCACCACGGTCAGTGAGGCCACCGACGACCTGTCGGGCGTGGAGAACAAGACCACGACCACCGTCGCCATGGACTTCGGCCGGATCACCCTCGATCCGGAGCACGTCCTCTACCTCTTCGGCACCCCGGGGCAGGAGCGGTTCTGGTTCATGTGGGACGAGCTCTCCGAAGGAGCCCTCGGCGCCGTGGTGCTCGCCGACACCCGGCGCCTGGAGGACTGCTTCGCCGCCGTGGACTTCTTCGAGCAGCGCGGCATGGGCTTCATCGTGGCGATCAACGAATTCGACGGCGCCCACCGCTACGAACCCGAGGAGGTACGGTCCGCCATCGACCTCGACCCGCAAGTGCCCGTCGTGCGCTGCGACGCACGGATCTCCAGTTCCGGCATCCAGACCCTCCTGATCCTGGTCAAGCACCTCCTCAACCATGCCCCGGCGCCGAGCTACGGAGCCCACACGTGACGTACGACCCGACCGGGCACCTGCTCCTCACCCCCGTCGACAAGGAGGCTCCCGCGCGGGTGCGGCGGCTGCGCGGGCTCGGCATCGGGCAGTACCCCGACCCGGCCTTCGACGTCTTCGCCGAGCGGCTCGCCGAGCTGACCGGCGCGCCCTGCTCGATGGTCAACTTCATCGACGAGGACCGGCAGTTCTTCGCGGGCCTGCACGCTCCGCAGGGCGCGCGCCTCGGTACGGAACCGGTGCCCGAGGGCGGCGACGCGCGCCGCTACTTGGCCCGCGACCACGGGTACTGCCCGCACGTCGTGGTGCGCCGCAAGGCCCTCGTCCTGGAGGACGTCCGCGACTATCCGCGGTTCGCGGGCAACCCGGTGGTGGACGAGAGCGGCATCCGCTCGTACCTGGGCGCGCCCCTGATCGACCGTACGGGGATCGCCCTCGGCACGGTCTGCGTCGTGGACGTCGAGCCGCGCCGTTGGGGCACGGCGGGGCTCGACACGATCAAGCGGATGGCCGCGGAGCTGGTCGAGCAGATCCACCGGAGGGAGGCGGGCGGGATCTGAGGCGGGCCGCAGCGGACCCGGTGTGTCGAGCGGGTCAGAGGTCGAGTCCGGTTCCGTCGGGGAAGCGGACGCGGACACGGCCGGCGGCCACGTCGCAGGTGATGGACTCCCGCAGCGCCCGCGGACGGACCGCGTCCCGGGACAGGGCGACCAGGGTGACGTGGACACTCGCGCCGCCGGGGTGGGCCGCGGATGTCAGGTACGGAGTCGCGGAGTGCGGCCCGTACGCGTTCGCCGCCACCTCACGGGCGACGCCCGCCTCCTCGTCCCAGCCGTACAGGCCGACGACCGCGCTGGTCAGGCCGGTGACCGTGCGGGCGAGCGCCCAGCCGGGGCCCTGCTCGGCGTGTGGCCGCGTCTCGTCCGCCACCGCGTGGCCGCCCTCGCGGACGGTCGCTCCCTCGGGCGCCCGCACCCGGTGCACGCGGATCTCCCACGGCCCGTGCAGCGCGCTCGTCGTCTCGATGGGGAACTCCTGACCGCTGCCGGGGAATTGGGCGTCGTGTCGGGAGGCGGCCACCCGGCCGGCGCAGCTCAGCGGGTGGATGCGGCGGCGGCGCGAGGCCGTGCCGTCCGGGGCGAGCAGCGCCAGATGGCCGTCGACGGCGCGGCCCCACGCGCGCGGGGCGGTCTCCGGGGCGGTCGCCGTCGAGTAGCCGAACTTGGCGTAGTGCGGGTCGTCGTCGGCGGGGCCTTCGAGGGGGTTGTGGTCGCTGCCGTGGTTGACCAGGCGGACGATGCCGTCGTGCCGCGTGCCGTGCAGCAGCCAGCCGGGCTGCGGGAGCGCCGTGTACTGGTCGGACTCCTCTACAGGGAGCGGCAGTTCGCGCTCCGTCCACACCGGGTGGCCGGCGGGCAGCAGCAGGCCCAGGAACCCCTTGCTCGCCCAGTACGGCGAGGCGGGGCCCGAGTAGGCCTGGGTGGCCGGAAGGAACGTCCCGTACCAGCCGAGCGGCAGAAGCCCCCGCTCGTCGGGGACGCCGCGCTCCACGAAGTGCCGCGCGACACCGGAGGCGAGGCGCCGGGTCAGGCCCGGCGCGAGCGGGGTGCAGCCGGTGAGGGCGCCCATCCACACGGGCGCGGCGGCGGCGAAGCGGTACGTCAGGGAGCGGCCCTGGTGGACCGGGGCGCCGTCACCGCCGAAGAAGTGCGGGTAGGTGGCGAGGAACCGGGCGAGGCGATCGCGGTACACCTCGGCGCGACCGCCGTCCTCCTCGCCCGCCATCCGGGCCCACAGCAGTGGGTACAGGTGCATCGCCCAGCCGATGTAGTAGTCGAAGTTCCGCCCGTCGCCGTCGCTGTACCAGCCGTCGCCGCGGTACCAGTCCTCGATGCGGTCCAGGCCGCCCTCGATGTCCGGCCGGCTGTACGGCGCGCCCACCGAGGCGAGGAACTGCTCCGAGACCACCTGGAAGAGCCGCCAGTTGTTGTCCCAGGTCCGGCCGCCGACGAAGCCGGAGAACCAGTCGACGACCCGCTCCCGGACGCGGGCGTCGAGCTTGTCCCAGATCCAGGGGCGCGTCTCGTGCAGGGCGATGGCGACGGACGCGGCCTCCACCATCTGCTGGGAGCAGTCGGTGAGTTCGGGCCAGGCCTCGCCGCTCGCACGGTCGGTGCCGGAGGCCAGTCCTCGTGCGTAGCGTTCGACGAGGCGCGGGTCCACCTCGCCGCCCGCTCCGGCGATCCGGAAGGCGGCGAGCAGGAAGGACCGCGCGTACCCCTCAAGGCCGTCCGAGACGATCCCCGACCAGCTGTTGCGGCCCGGCAGCCGGTACTGCGCGAAGCCCGGTGTCGCGTACGGGACCAGGGCCTCCAACTGCCGGTCGGCGAGCGCCTCCCAGTGGGCCCGGGTCCAGCCGGTGAGCGGGGAGCGGACGCGGTCGGTGGGTGGCAGGGGGAGGTGAGGTGCGGGCATGGGGGCGGCGGCTCCTCGATGGGCGAGTGGTTCCGCGACAGCATGTAAGCGCTTGCTGCGAGGCGCAAGAGGGTCTCCGGCTGGGCCGATCAAGGGCTTCATCGTGGTGCACATGCCTCGACAGCGGCCGGGGCGGCCGGATAGAGAAGGATCAAGCTCACCGTCACACCGGCTCAGGCGTATCCGCGACACCGGTTCAGGTACACCCGCAACACCGGTTCAAGCACATCCGCAACACCGGCTCTAGCGAAAGAAGTTCCATGACCGACCTCCGTCTCGGCGTTCTCGGCTACGGACTGCGCGGTTCGCTCGCCCGTACCGCCCACCGGCCGGACGCGGGCTCACGCGTCACCGCGCTGGCCGACCACGACGCCGCGGCCCGGGCCGAGGCGGCCGTGGCCTTCCCCGGCGCGCTGATATCCAGCGACCACCGCAAGGTCGTCGAGGACCCGGACGTCGACGCGATCCTCGTCCTCACCCCCGACCACACCCATGCGGCGCTCACCTGCGAGGCGCTGCGCGAAGGCAAGCCCGTCTTCGTGGAGAAGCCCCTGGAGGTCGGCGTCGAGGGGTGCGACGAGATCCTGCGGACCGCGTACGAGACGGGCACCCGGCTGTACGTCGGGCACAACATGCGCCACATGCCCGTGGTCCGCCTGATGCGCGACATCATCGAGCGCGGCGAGATCGGCGCGGTCAAGACGGTCTGGGTGCGCCACTTCGTCGGCTACGGCGGCGACTGGTACTTCAAGGACTGGCACGCCGAACGGCGGTATACCACCGGCCTGTTGCTGCAGAAGGCCGCCCACGACATCGACGTGCTCCACTGGCTCGCGGGCGGTTACACGCGCCAGGTGCAGGCCCTCGGCGACCTCATGGTCTACGGCGACAATCCGCACCGCCGCGCGCCGGGCGAGCCGAAGACCGAGGACTGGTACACCGAGGACGGCCACTGGCCGCCGCACACCCAGCGCGGCCTCAACCCCGTCATCGACGTCGAGGACGTCTCCCTGGTCAACATGCGTCTCGACAACGGCGTCCTCGCCGCCTACCAGCAGTGCCACTTCACCCCCGACTACTGGCGCAACTACACCGTCATCGGCGACGCGGGCCGCCTGGAGAACTTCGGCGACGGACCCGGCGCGACGGTCAAGGTGTGGAACGCCCGCCGCTCGGGCCACCGGGCGCAGGCGGACGCCGAGTACGCGGTGCCGGACGCCAGGGACGACGCGGGGCACGGCGGCGCGGATCCGCTGCTGATCGACGAGTTCGTACGTTTCGCACGTGAGGGAGGGCGCACCGACACCTCGCCGGTCGCGGCGCGCATGGCGGTGGCGGCGGGCGTACGGGCGACGCAGTCGCTGCGGGACGGTGGGACACCGCGCGAGGTGCCGGCGCTCGACCCGGAGCTCATCGCCTATTTCGAACGCGGTCAGACCCGTTGAACCACAGGGTCTGAAGGAAAGCTGCGGCGGCGCTTAAGAAATCCTCGATGGACCGGGGCGCCTCCGTAGGGAAGATTCCTGTGTCGTCGGGGGAAGAAGCGACGTACGACGGGAGCCGTGGCGTTGAAGGCGCTGGTCAAGGAGAAGGCGGAGCCGGGTCTCAGCCTCAAGGACGTACCGGAGCCGGTCATCGGCCACGGAGACGTGCTCATCAAGGTGCTCCGCACCGGGATCTGCGGCACCGACCTGCACATCAGGTCCTGGGACGGCTGGGCCCAGCAGACGATCACCGCGCCGCTGGTGCTCGGGCACGAGTTCGTCGGCGAGGTCGTGGAGACCGGCCGGGACGTCGCCGACATCACGGCGGGCGACCTGGTCAGCGGTGAGGGCCACCTGGTGTGCGGCAAGTGCCGCAACTGTCTGGCCGGGCGGCGCCACCTGTGCCGCGCCACGGTCGGCCTCGGCGTCGGACGGGACGGTGCCTTCGCGGAGTACGTCGCGCTGCCCGCGTCGAACGTGTGGGTGCACCGCGTCCCCGTGGACCTCGACGTGGCCGCGATCTTCGACCCGTTCGGCAACGCCGTGCACACCGCCCTCTCCTTCCCGCTGGTCGGCGAGGACGTACTGATCACGGGCGCGGGTCCGATCGGCCTGATGGCGGCCGCCGTCGCCCGTCACGCGGGCGCCCGCAACGTCGTGATCACCGACGTCAGCGAGGAGCGCCTGGCGCTGGCCCGCAAGGTCGGCGCCGGCCTCGCCCTCAACGTGGCGGACTCGTCGATCGCCGCGGGCCAGCGCGAGCTCGGCCTGCGCGAGGGCTTCGACGTCGGCCTGGAGATGTCCGGCAACCCGCACGCGATGCGCGACATGGTCGCCAACATGACCCACGGCGGCAAGATAGCCATGCTCGGCCTGCCCGCCGAGGACTTCGCCGTCGACTGGGCGCGGATCGTCACCTCGATGATCACCATCAAGGGCATCTACGGCCGCGAGATGTTCGAGACCTGGTACGCGATGTCGGTGCTGCTCGAAGGCGGCCTCGACCTGGCGCCCGTCATCACCGGCAGGTACGGCCACCGCGACTTCGAGGCCGCCTTCGACGACGCGGCGAGCGGCCGCGGCGGCAAGGTCATCCTCGACTGGACCGCCTGACGCCCGCTTCTCGGCCCTCTCCCGGCTCGACTCCTTAAGGAACCCCGCATGTTCGACTCCGTACGCGAAGACCTCCAGGCCACCCTCGACGAGATCCGCGCCGCCGGACTGCACAAGCCCGAGCGCGTCATCGGCACCCCGCAGTCCGCGACGGTCGCCGTCACCGCGGGCGGGCGCCCCGGCGAGGTCCTGAACTTCTGCGCGAACAACTACCTCGGCCTCGCCGACCACCCCGATGTCGTCGCGGCGGCGCACGAGGCCCTGGACCGCTGGGGCTACGGCATGGCGTCCGTCCGCTTCATCTGCGGTACGCAGGAGGTGCACAAGGAGCTTGAGGCGCGCCTGGCCGCGTTCCTCGGCCAGGAGGACACGATCCTCTACTCCTCGTGCTTCGACGCCAACGGAGGCGTCTTCGAGACGCTGCTCGGCGCCGAGGACGCGGTCATCTCCGACGCCCTCAACCACGCGTCGATCATCGACGGCATCCGCCTGTCGAAGGCGCGCCGCTTCCGCTACGCCAACCGCGACATGGCCGACCTGGAGCAGCAGCTCAAGGAGGCGTCCGGTGCCCGGCGCAAGCTGATCGTCACCGACGGCGTCTTCTCCATGGACGGCTACGTCGCCCCGCTGGCGGAGATCTGCGACCTCGCCGAGCGCTACGACGCCATGGTCATGGTCGACGACTCGCACGCCGTCGGCTTCGTGGGCCCCGGCGGCCGCGGCACCCCCGAGCTGCACGGCGTCATGGACCGCGTCGACATCATCACGGGCACCCTGGGCAAGGCCCTCGGCGGCGCCTCCGGAGGCTACGTCGCCGCCCGCGCCGAGATCGTCGCCCTGCTGCGCCAGCGCTCGCGCCCGTACCTCTTCTCGAACACGCTCGCCCCGGTGATCGCGGCGGCCTCCCTGAAGGTGCTCGACCTCCTGGAATCGGCCGGTGACCTGCGGGAACAGCTCGCCGCGAACACGGCCCTCTTCCGCTCGCGGATGACCGAGGAGGGCTTCGACGTCCTGCCCGGCGACCACGCCATCGCCCCGGTCATGATCGGCGACGCGGCGGTTGCCGGACGGATGGCCGAGCTGCTCCTGGAGCGCGGCGTGTACGTGATCGGCTTCTCCTATCCGGTCGTGCCGCAGGGCAAGGCGCGCATCCGCGTCCAGCTGTCGGCCGCGCACTCGACCGAGGACGTGAACCGCGCGGTCGACGCGTTCGTCGCGGCGCGCGCGGAGCTGGTGGAGGCGGGTGAGGCCTGACGCCTGCGGCCCCGC
This sequence comes from Streptomyces sp. NPDC058284, assembly GCF_042881135.1. Classification (NCBI taxonomy): domain Bacteria; kingdom Bacillati; phylum Actinomycetota; class Actinomycetes; order Kitasatosporales; family Streptomycetaceae; genus Streptomyces; species Streptomyces sp. NPDC058284. The sequence continues at coordinate 410,053 of NZ_JBHVYE010000001.1, read as the reverse complement.
GCCGGTCACCGGCGCGGGGCCGGTGGTGCGCCCGGGGCCGCAGGTTTGGGAGAATCGACAACATGATCGAAGCGCGGCGGCTGCACATCCTCCGTGCGGTGGCCGACCACCGCACGGTCACGGCCGCTGCCGCCGCGCTCTACCTCACCCCGTCCGCCGTGTCCCAGCAGCTCACCGCCCTGGAACAGGAGACGGGCCACCGCCTGGTCGAGCGCTCCGCGCGCGGTGTGCGCCTGACGGCGGCCGGCGAGATCCTGCTCACGCACACCAACGCCGTCCTGGCCCAGCTGGAGCGCGCCGAGGCCGAGCTCGCCGCGTACAGCTCCGGCGAGGCGGGGACCGTCACCGTCGCCGCCTTCGCCACCGGCATCGGCCTGGTCGTCGCCCCCGCCCTGACCCGCCTCGCCGCCACCGCGCCCGGCATCCGGGTCCGTGTCCAGGACGCCGAGGGCGACGCGAGCCTGCCGATGGTCCTCGACCGGCAGGTGGACGTGGCCGTCGCCGTCGAGTACCGGGGCGCACCGGGCGCCGACGACCCCCGGCTCACCCGCGTCCCCCTCTACGCGGAGCCCTTCGACGCGGTCCTCCCGCTGGGCCATCGCCTCGCGGACGCGGAACGGGTGGCCCTCGCCGAACTCGCCAAGGACACCTGGATAGGCCCCTTCACCGGCAACCCCTGCCACGACGTGGTCGTCCTCGCCTGCGAACAGGCGGGCTTCCAGCCGCTGTTGGAGCACTGGTCGGACGACTTCCGGGCAGTGGTGGCGCTCGCCTCGGCCGGCGCGGGCGTCGCCCTGGTGCCGCGCTCGGCACTGCGCGGCATGGACGTGTCCGGCGCGGTGGTCCGCCCCGTGGAGGGCGCGGCCCCCACCCGCAGGGTGTTCGCGGCGGTGCGGTGCGGGGCGGAGGAACATCCACTGATCCGGCCGGTGCTCGAGGCGCTGGGCGAGGCGGCGGCCTGACCGGCCGGACCGATCAGGCCGTCTTCACGGAATTTCCGTCGATGACATGGTCGGCCCCGGTGATGCCGACGGCGAGGGGCGACGCCAAGTACGCGACGAGAGCGGCGACTTCGCACGGCTCCGCGAGCCTGCCGGTGACCATGCCCGCGATGGCCGGCAGCTCGGTCAGGAGCTGCTCCTGAGGCATGCCCAAGGACTCGGCGAGCCGCGCCCCGTAGCCGTCGGCGCCCTCCCACATCCGCGTGCGGACCGGGCCGGGCGAGACGGTGTTGACCCGCACGCCCGCCGGGCCGAACTCCTCGGCCAGCGCCTTGCCGAACGCGGTCAGCGCGGCCTTTGCGGTGCTGTACGTGACGGGGCCGGCGTGCGGGGTCCGCGCACTGGTGGAGGAGATGTTGACGACGGCGCCCCGACAGGTCCTGAGGTGGGGCAGCGCGGCTCGTGTGGTGCGGACCGCGGCGAAGAAGTTCAGCTCGAACGCGTCGTACCACTGCTGGTCGGTGAGGGCGAGGAAGCCGCTCGTCCACCCCGCCTCCGCGTCGCCGCCGCCGACGTTGTTGACCAGCAGGTCGAGCCCGCCGAGGGCCGCCTCGGCCCGGGCCACCAGGCGGGCGGGTCCGTCGGCGGTGGCCAGGTCCACGGCGATACCGGTCGCGCCGGTGGCCGCAAGCTCCGGGGTGATCGTCCGGGCCGCGGCCACCACGCGCGCGCCCTCCTCCACCAGCCTGGAGACGGTGGCCAGGCCTATGCCCCGGCTCGCGCCGGTCACGAGGGCGGCCTTGCCGGTCAGCTGCAGATCCATGAACGTCCCTGTCCTCTGTCTCCGGTCGCCGGATATGACGACTTGACCCGAACTGGGCCCATACGTGGCGAAGTTGAAGCATCGCCACCCGTTGATCGTCCCTCCGTGGGTCTCAGTAGGATGACCGAATGACACATCGGGGGCGCACACTCAAGGTCACGGCCACGCTGGTGCTCACTGCACTCGCGCTGACCGGGTTCACGACGGGGCGGGGGCACGGCGGCAGCAGCCGGCACGGCAGCGGGGGTGGTGGCGGAGGCGGTTGCAGCAGTTCGAGTCAGGATCACGACAGTTCTTCGTCGAGCAGCTCCGGCGGCTACGGCGGCTCCGGGGCGTCCGGCTCCACGACGTCGGGCGGTTCGAGCCATGACGACGACGATGACTACGGCGACTCGTACGGGAGCGGCGGCCGCGGCAGGAGCACCACGGGCGGCGGTACCTACAACCGGCGGCCCGGCAGCCACTCGACCGCCTCCAGCTCCCCGGGCGGCGGGTCGAGGCACGACGCCAAGGCCACGCTGGTGAAATGCGCGACCAAGTCGGCCCCGTACGCGACCGTCAAGGTCACGAACGGCAACGCGAGGTCGGACCGCTTCTACGTCTCGGTCACCTTCGTGGACGCGGACGGGATCACCATCATCGAGCAGACCGAGAAGGTCAAGGTGCCCGGCAGGGACAAGGCGACCGTCCGGGTGGAGATCGGTGGCGGCGGCCTCGCCGACTCGGTGGACCACTGTGAAGTCGACCCGCAGGCGCTGTCGGTCTCCGGCTGACCAGGTCCGGACGTACCTGAGGGGCGTACCCGAGGGGCGTACCTGAGAGGCGTCTCTCAGTCGTACGACTGAGAGACGCCCACCCATAAAACCAAAAACAAAAAAAGGTAAAACGGCCCCGTAATGTATAGCAAGTGTGTAAACGCGGCCCCCGCCC
>NZ_JBHVYE010000001.1:400129-407349 GCF_042881135.1 Streptomyces sp. NPDC058284 | reverse complement strand
GGGGGTGTGGGTCCCGGTGTCCCTCTGCCGGGACGTAATTGGGGGGGGCCCCCGGGGGGGTCACGTGTGCGGCTACTCACTGGCTAAGCACTCAGACACGCCTCACCTTTACCGCAATCCCATATCCGGGATACCGTGCCAGATATGGATCACGAAGGAGTCGACGCGCGCCTCGCCGCCCGACTGGCCGAGCTGCGCGGCGAACGCGGCCTGTCCCTGGGTGAGTTGGCGGAACTCAGCGGCATCAGCCGCTCCACCCTGTCGCGCGCCGAGCGTGCGGAGATCAGCCCCACGGCGGCTCTCCTGAACCGGCTCTGCGCCGTCTACGAACGCACCATGTCGCAGCTCCTGAGCGAGGTGGAGGCGGAGCCCGCGCAGCTCGTGCCCGCCGTCGACCAGGCGGTCTGGGCCGACGACGAGGCGGGCTTCATGCGCTGGTCGGTCTCGCCGCCCCGCATCGGCATGCGCGGCGAGCTGGTCGAGGTCCGGCTGCAGCCCGGCGCCGACATAGCGTACGACCGGCCGCCCGTGCCCGGCCTCGAGCAGCACATCTGGGTGCTGGAAGGGTCCCTGGAAGTCACCGTGCAGGGAGAACCGCACACCCTGGCCATCGGCGACTGCCTGCGCTACCGCCTGTGGGGCGCGTCGCGGTTCCGCTGCCGCGGCGAGGAGGCCGTGCGGTACGCGCTCGTGGTCGTGAAGCCGTGACGGCCCCCTCCACCACACGCATCCGCATCGACCGGCTCGACACCGCCCGACTCCACGCCTGCGCCGACTCCTTGGGGGACCTGCTGGTCGCCACGGTGCGGAGCGGCGCCTCGCTCGGCTTCCTCGCCGACCTGGACCGTGCCACCGCCGCCGCCTGGTGGCGCGGGCTCGACGCGGTGGTCGGTGACGGACGGCTGGGCATCTGGGTGGCCCGCGACGCGGAAGGGCGTCCCGGACGCGTCGCGGGCACGGTCAGTGTCGCCTTCGTCGACAAGCCCAACGGCCGCCACCGCGCCGAGATCGTGAAGCTGATGGTCCATCCCGGTGCGCGCGGCCAAGGCCTCGCCCGCGCACTCCTGACCACTGCCGAGGAGGCGGCGGCAGCGGCGGGCGTGACCCTCCTCGTCCTCGACACCGAGACCGGCAGCCCCGCCGAATCCCTCTACGGCAAGGCGGGCTGGACCCGGTCCGGGACCATCCCCGACTACGCGACGGACCCGGCGGGCAACCTCCACCCCACCACGCTCTTCCACAAGCGGCTCGGCGCCGGGCGGACGGACGCGGTACGGCGGTAGCGCAGCGCGGCAGAAGGCGCTGCGCGACGGGGAGGGAGGAGGAGGCGGGCCCCCTCCGAGGTGCGAAATCGTCTCGGCTGCATGAGGTCCCGCGCGCGGGGGAGGCTGGCCGGAGGAAGGCCAGCCGTACGAACCACTCGCACGCAGCAGCCGTACGAGCCAGCCGTACGAACACCTCGCACCGCAGGGAGTCCGCCACGATGTCCGACCGAGACGACGCCACCACCCCCGCCACCGCCGTGTACACCGCGGGACTGCTCAACGCGGCGGACGGCGTGCCCGTCGCCACCTACACCTGGCTGCCGGCCGACGGAAGGCCCCGCGCCTACGTCCAGATCGCGCACGGAGCCGCCGAGCACGCCCTGCGCTACGACCGCTTCGCCCGCCATCTGACCGCGCACGGCTACGGTGTGGTCGCCTCAGACCACCGGGGCCACGGCGCCACCGCGCAGGCCACGGGCGGCTACGGCGTCACCTCGGAGGGGACGGACCCGGACGGCGCCGACAGCTGGCGGGCGATCGTCGACGATCTCAAGGGCATCGGCGACCAGGTCCGCACGCTGCATCCCGGCGCGCCGTTCTTCCTGCTCGGGCACAGCCTGGGCTCGATGCTCGCACGGGACTACGCGCAGGAGTACGCCGACGGACTCGCGGGCGTGATCCTCTCGGGTACGTTCCGCTCGCTGCCCGGCGCCGACACGGAGGGGGCGATCACCGCCCTGGAGCGCGAGGTCGCCGAACACGGCCGCGCCGCCCGGTCCTCGTACGTGCCCGACCTCTTCGCCTCCTTCAACGACCCGTACCCCCACCGCACCGGCTTCGAATGGCTCTCGCGGGACGAGGCGGAGGTGGACGCGTACGTCGCCGACGAGCGCTGCGGATTCGCCTTCTCGGCTGGGCTCTGCCTGGACTGGGTGCGTGCCGTACGGAAGATCAACGACCCGCGCAACATCGCCCGCGTCCCCGCCGATCTGCCGGTCCACGTCGCGGTGGGCGAGCAGGACCCCTGCAACCAGCGGATGACGCTGGTCCACGAACTCCTGGAGGATTTCCGTTACGCGGGCGTCGAGGACCTGACGTGGAAGGGGTACCCGGGCGCCCGTCACGAGATCCTCAACGAGACCAACCGCGACGAGGTCCAGGAGGATCTGACGTCCTGGCTGGACAAGCGGGTGTTGTGAGGCGGACGGTCACTGTCAGTGGTGTTGGCTACGGTTCGGGGCATGTCGAAGTCCAGATCCCGTGCCGGTTCCCGCTCCGATTCCCGTGCCGGTTCCGATTCCCGTTCCCGCGTCACTTCCGACGACGTGCGCCGCATCGCCCTCGCCCTGCCGGAGACGGCTGAGAAGATCGCTTGGGGCATGCCGACGTTCCGGGTGGCGGGAAAGATGTTCGTGACGGTTCCCGACGACGAGACGTCCTTCGCCGTGCGCTGTCCGAAGGTCGAACGCGAGGAACTGGTCCTCGCCGAGCCGGACAAGTTCTGGGTGGCCGCCCATGAGGCGGGTTCCGCCTGGGTGCGGGTGCGGCTCGAGGCGCTGGACACCGAGGAACTCACCGACATCCTGGCCGACTCCTGGCGCCAGGCGTCGCCGCCCGGACTCCTCGAAGCGCACCCGGAGCTGGGGGTCGTCCCCACGCAGTGACGGGCAGGGTGACGGGCAGAGCGGCGGGCAGAGCGGCGGGCAGCCCCTGCCGGTCGCCCCGCCCCGCGCCGCTTGCTCTAAAAATCGAACATATGATCCCATCGAAGCATGCGTCACACCGCCATCCCCTACGACCTCATCCGTACCCAACGGGAGTGGACCCTCACGTACGAGAAGCTGGCCGCCCAGCCCGGCCGCACCGCGCTGCGCCGCCACCTGATCCGCCTGACCGCGCGGCTGCACTTCCATCCGAGACTGCGCGACCCCGCTGCCCGTACGGAGCTGCGCAGGCTCGCGCGCCGCTATGCGTCGGACTCATGACGCCCGCGATAGTCGTCCAGTACGCGTCCGTCGGCGGCGGCCGTCGCGTCACGGTGGGGTCCGTGCCCCTCGGTCTGGCCCATGACGACCGCGACCTGATCGAGTTCCTGCGACGGGCCGGCCTGGACGACGCGGAAGGCCTCGTCCTGGGAGATTCACCGCTCATCGAATGGCGTGGCGGCAGGGCCCACGAGTACGGGGCCGCCACGGGTGGCGGCAGCGCCGTCTGAGGCGGCGGGCGGCCCGGCCCCGGGAAAGGGGTGAGCGATCACCGGTCAGAGTGCGGTATTGTTTCGGTGCGCGTTCGGCCAGGGGAAACCCCAGGTCACACGGGCATCGGGACGTGGCGCAGCTTGGTAGCGCACTTGACTGGGGGTCAAGGGGTCGCAGGTTCAAATCCTGTCGTCCCGACTCGTAAGAGTCGCAGATCAGGGGCCGTTTCAGAGCAATCTGAAACGGCCCCTTGATCGTTCTTGGGGACCAGCTGGGGACCAGGTCCCTTGACCGTGTCAGCGGGTGACCACGATCGGGGTCGGCAGGGAGCGCGGGGCGCGCAGCGCGGTGAGGTGGGCCGAGAGAGCGGCACCTGCAGCGGTGATCTTGTGCACGTCGGGGTGCAGATACCTCTGGATGGTGGTCAGCGAGCCGTGCCCGGCGATCTTGCGCAGGACGTGCACCTGGACTCCGGCATCGGCGAACCAGGTGAGTCCCGTATGCCGGAGGTCGTGGCGGCGCAAGTGCTCGTACCCGAGCTTGAGGACGACGTCGTCCCAGTGGGTGGCGTCACGCAGGACCGCAGTGGAGATGCGGCCGCCACGGGGCCCGGTGAACAAGCGAGCCCCAGGATCGGGACCGGCGGCCAGAACGCGCTGGGCGACGAGCGGGCGGATCTCCTCGATGATCGGAACCTGGCGAGCCCGCTTGCCCTTGGTGCCCTTGTCGACGAGGCCGCCAGGGGCGGGGGTGGTCTGGCGCCGGACGGTCCAGATCCAGTTCGTGCTGCCCAGGGCGAAGCCGACGCCGCTCACCGCCACGAACAACCAGCGCAGCCTCGCGCGCGCGAGGGGTCCGAGCGGCCCAGTGCGCTGGGTTGCGGGAGCCGGGCGCCAACGGCGTGACGGCTCGGCACTCAGCACCACGGCGGCGCCGAGCAGCCCGAGCGAAGCGCTCACCATCATCGCGGTGCGCGGCCCGGTCGTCGTGGACAGCACGGCGACCAGTGGGGGGCCGGTGACGTAGATCAGCCCTTGGGCGCCGGTGTCGAGCGCGAGCGCGGCCCGGCGCCGCGCTTCGTCGGGCAGGACCACGGGCCACAGGGCCCGCAGTCCTGCCTCCAGTGGCGGGGTGCTCAGTCCGGCGAGCGCGACGAGGACGGCGGCCAGGCCCGGCCGGGCGGTGACCTCGACCATGGCCAGGGCCAGCAGACAGACCGTGGTGAGCAGGAGTGCCGCGGCGGTGACCAGGCTCTGGCCGCGCCGGTCGACCATCCGGCCCAGGACCGGCTGCCCAATGGCGGAGGCCAGTCCGTACAGCGCACACAGCAGCCCGCCCGTCTTCAGCGATCCGCCCTGGTCGGCGACGAGCAGGAGAATCGCGACGGGCGCCATCGCCTTGGGCAGACGTCCGATCAGCGTGCCGAACAGCAGGCCGGCGACGTGGCGTTGCGCGAGCAACGGGCCGGAGCCGGTGGTGGAGGTCAACGCGTGCTTTCTGGGTGAGGCACCCCGGTGCTAGCGGCGGCGGGCAGTGCCGGGGGCGTGGGGCGCGGCCGGTACGACAGACGGTGTGGGCGACGGCGCCCGTGGTGCGGGGGCGACGTGGAACACGGGGCGGGGTGTGCGGTGCGGTGGCAGTACGCCGGCGCCGAGGCCCTCCATGGCGGACTCGATTTCCTCTCTCAGTACGCCCAGTTGCCGCGCGAGGATGGACAGGTGGGGAGCGGAGCGCTGGCCCTGCTTCGTCTCCAGCGCGTCGGCGAACGTCGCTGCCTGGCCGAGGAGTTCGGCCAGGCGGGGCAGCGGACCGCGGGAGAAGGCGGAGTCGTCCACGGCGTCGAGCAGCGCCATGTAGACGTCGCCGGTGCGCTGTGCCTCGTCGACCTGCCGGATCAGCTTCGCGACCGGGGCCTCCGCTGCGGGAGCCTGGGGTGCGAAGGGAGAGGAGTCCGGGCGCAGGACCCCGGCGGGCACAGCGGGCGGGGATGCTTCGACAGCTTTCTGCATGGTGTCGTAGTGGCCGAGCACCCGCATCTGTGCACTGCCGGGTTCGCCCGCCAGCACCACCACGGTTTGGTCGTCGGGCTCGACGAGGTGCGCCAGGGTGATTAGCTCGTTGTCGGCGCTGTACCAGACGTCGTCGACGTCCAAGTCGCCGCGCCGCCAGGCTGCCAGTGCCCGGTTCGTCCAGAGCTGCTGTTCTTCGGAGGCCAGTGGTGGCCCGGTGGGGCGGTGCTGTTCGGCGAGGCCGCTGATGATGAAGGAACGTTCGGCCCAGGCCAGAACGTAGGGCCACGGTTGGAGGTGACGGGCGCGGGTGGCATTGGGCTCGGGCTGGTTGTCGGGCGCGGACCGGATGCGGCGGATCTGGTCCGCGGCTGTCCGATCCAGTTGGAGGTTGCACCACCCCGCGGGCGGGACCAGCGAGGTGCAAGGTCTGTCTGCGCACCCAACCCTGTGGTTGGCCAATCTGGTCTTGCATCTTCGACGACAAGCCTACGCAGCCGCAGTTCGAAACCGCAGCCCTGTGCCGTGGTGCGCAGAGTCGATGTCACTGCCGCTGAGGGCTGTTTGCAGCGTCGTTCTCTTGAGGGAGACCTGCGCCAATGCCGCTCGTCAGCCAAGCCACGGCCGGTTCCCGAGGAGTTGTCCTATCCGGCCCGCGGCCTGTGCCGCACGACATGGTGTCGGCCGGCCACGGTGTCGTGCGACGCAGGCCGCGGTTCAGCACCTGCTTTCCCGGCCGTCGTAGACGGCGACGGCTATCAGCTTGTCGCGTACGACAGCCCCATCGCGCATCGGGCGCGGGCCCTGCCGGTCGAGCTGGTCGAGGATCTGCTTCCACCGCTCGTCTTCGGCGAGGGCGGGCCTCTGGGCGCTGGTGGAGCAGTTCGGGCCGCCGCCGTTCGGCTCCGGGCCGAGCAGCAGCGAGGCGGCAACCAGCGCCCCGAACGCCGCCAGCGGGTAGCCGAATACGACCGTCGCCGGACGGCTCACTGTCCCGGCTCGGCAGCTGCCGTACGGCCCCGGCGGCGGTGCCACAGATCCCAGCCGATGTGCACGGCACCGGACGCGGCGAAGAAGACGACCGCGCCCTGCCACAGGGTCTCGCCGAAGCCGGAGGGGCGGGTGGCAAGGACGGCGGCGACGCCGACGCCCATGCTGAACCACAGCGGCGGATAGGAGCGGGCGTCCGTGGCGGGCGGCTCCTGGTCGACCGGTTCGGGCGGCGGGGGCAGCACGGGGTCACCTAGTGCGCCTTCCGCAAGGCGTGCGAATACTGCGTCGGGGTCCTCAAAGGAGTAGCTGTAGTCGAAGCCCAGCCTCACCTCATCACCGTCGCAGGCGACGGCCAGGTCACCCACCGTCGGCCCGGTGCCGGGCAGCGAGCGGGGTTGGGCCCACTGCTGCGCCATGACCGCGAACTGGCCGTAAGGCCGGGCGGAGACGACCCAGGTGGCGTCTGCGGGAACAACGTTCCCCGCGTCGTCGTACCGCGCGATCGAGGGAAGGAAGTGTCGTTGTGCGCCGGTGATGACCTCCGCGAGCGGGGTGGCGGCGGGAATGTCCCGGTGCCGCTCGAACCCGTCGGGCGGATCATCGCCCGCGTGGACGCCGTCACGGGCGAGAGTGACCCTCACAGGGGCCTGGCCCCGGGCGGCGGTTATGTCGGTGGCGTCGTTCATGGGCGCCGATCCTATGCGGGCCGCGTCCGCGCCTCGTCGGGGCGGAACCAGTGCGGGTAGCGGGGGGGG
>NZ_JBHVYE010000001.1:261066-400031 GCF_042881135.1 Streptomyces sp. NPDC058284 | reverse complement strand
CGGCGGTTATGTCGGTGGCGTCGTTCATGGGCGCCGATCCTATGCGGGCCGCGTCCGCGCCTCGTCGGGGCGGAACCAGTGCGGGTAGCGGGGGGGGCAGTAGGGGGTCAACCGGCATACACCGGAACGACGTCCTCGAACTGCACTGCCCAGGCGTCCGCCAGCGGCAGGCGGAACTCGGACCCGTCCCGGTCGGCGTACGCGACCTGGAACCCCTCCGTCGGCGGCCCGTCGGTCCCGCCCGACAGCAGTCCTAACGCACGTGCCACGACCCGCCAACCCCACCCCACGACGAAAGGTTCACCCTGCAAGGCGCATGATCACATGAAGAGTGAGGCTGCAAGACGAAGAGATCCGAGTCGAACCACATCTCGCCGTACCTGACCGAACACATCAAGCGGTTCGGCGAGTACAGCACGCACGAACTCGGCATCGAGCCAGAGGCGTACGACCCGAAGCTCGACGTCGACTTCACCCCGCCGCGCGAGCCGGACCTGACTACCGCTGGCATCGGCAAGGCCGCCTGAGTACCGAAGGACTCCCACCAGCCCGCCCCGTACGCACGGGTCGGCGCCTCTACAGTGCCTCCCAACTGTTGAGGCTGCCCGTGCAGAACGGTGTGCCCCCGGAGCGGGTATCGACCCCGGGGGCGCCATGAGGAGGGCCAGTCACGTCTTGGACTTCTCCGGGCCGGCCGAGGTCGGCGCTGGCGTCACGGGGGTAGGCGCGACGGGGCGACGCGTGGTCCCCAGGTGCCATAGGAGGGTGAGGGCGGTGACGCTGGCAGCCACCAGCCCAAGTTCGGCCGGGGCGAGCCCGAACCACTCCTGTGCCAGCCCGCCGAAACCGCCGCCGAGGGCGACGCCGATGTAGAGCGCGGAGGAGTTGAGACCGAGCAGGACCGGCGCGGCGGCGGGGCTGAGGGCGATGAGCCGGTGCTGCTGCGGGACGACGATGACGCCGACACTCACGCCCCAGACCGCCGCCCAGACCAGGGTGGGCGCGAGGGCGCGTGTCGCCAGCGAGGTCAGTGCCAGGGCGAGAGCCGCGAGGGCGAGGGAGCCGGTGAGGACGCGGGCGGAGTCGTGACGGTCGACCAGGCGTCCGGCGGTGATGTTCCCGGCCAGGGTGCCGACGCCCCAGGCCAGCAGGATCAGGGTCAGTAGCGACTCGTTGCCGCCGGTGGCGTCCCGCAAGGCCGGGGCGATGTAGGTGTAGAGGGTGTAGGCACCGAGGAAAGCGAGGGAGGTGACCGCCAGCAGTGCCAGTACGCGGCCCTGCTTGAGCGGACGCAGGCGGTCGGGCAGGGAGGCGGCGGGGAGCGTCACGCTGGGGAGGCCGACGATGATGCCGACGATCGCCAGCAGGCCGATCCCGGCGACGGCCCACAGGGTGATGCGCCAGTCGGTTCGGCCGATCAGCGTGCCGAGCGGCAGTCCCAGCGCGGTCGCCGAGGTCAGGCCGCCCAACACGAAGGCCAGGGCCCGGCCACGGCGTTCCGGCGGAGCGATGGCCGCCGCGGTGCTGGAGGCAGTGGAGGTGATGATGCCCGCTCCCACGGCGGTAACGATCCGAGCGGCCATCACCACCTCGTAACTGGTGCTTAGGGCGGTGACAGCGTTGCCGATCACGAACACACCCAATGCGATCAGCAATGCCGACCGCCGATCCATGCCGCTGGTGAGGGCCCCCATCACCGGCGCCGACAACGCCAGTGTCAAGGCGAAGACCGTCACTAGCTGACCGGCCGCCGGGGTGGACACTGCAAGGTCGGCAGCGATGGAGGGGAGCAAGCCCGCGATGACGTAGCCGTCGGTGCCGACGGCGAACGTCGCCAGGGCCAGGGGAAGGAGTCGTTTCAGCAAGGATCGTTCCGCCTTTCCGGAGTGCCGCGTAGGTAGGTGATCGGCACTGTAAGCAATACATGGATGCTTGTCCATGAATCAATGAGTGGATAAGCTTCGGTCCTGGCACGGACGGAGGGAAGCGATGCGTGAGGTGTCCCAGCCGGCGACCGAGGCGATCCGGATGGTGGAGGTGCTGCGTGCGCTGGCCGATCCGGTGCGACTGGAGATCATCCAACGGCTCGCCGTGACCGGTGAGGAGCCCTGCAACGCCATCGGTGGCGACCTGGACGTTCACCAGACGACGCTGTCCCACCACTACAGGGTGCTGCGCGAGGCGGGAGTCACCTGGACGACCGTCAAGGGCCGATCCCGGCTGGTGCGGCTACGCCGTGACGACCTGGACGCGTTGTTCCCCGGCCTGCTCGACTCCGTACTGAACGGAGCTCGCCGCACGCACCCAGCCGTAGAAGGCTGACACCCGACGTCGCGCTCGCGGCGGCCTGGGCAAACTCTTCCACTCAACCCGCGAGGGGAAAGGGAGGGCGGTGCCATCAGGCAGCCGGATCAGCTCTGTTGCTCGCCATAAGCCGTCACCCCCGACAAGTAGCTGTCGGTAATCACCGCTTCAATCTGTGACGTCCACCCTTCCAAAGGGCCATCGCAGTAAATGCCGGATTTACTGCGGCAGAGCCCCTACCGTGATCACCGCGACCTGCGGCGGGCTACTCCGGCCGCCGGGGCGAGGTGTACGCATTTACTGCGGTAGTGCCGGAAGGGTAGGGGCAGCGCGACAATCGAACCGGCGACCGAACGCGGGAGTGGGGACGCACTTGGGTTGCCGCACGCTCGGGTCGTGCCCCTGTCCGCCCCGCCCTCGTCGTACACCGCGGCGGTCGAGCGCTACCTCACTGGCGCGGGCATCGCGAAGTCCTCCGCGCGGATCTACCTGATTCCGCTGATGACGTGGGGATGGATGCTCACCGGCGAACCCGCGCCGACCCCATCGGCTCACCCCCGGCGCGACCAGGGGGCCGCCGTGCCTGGGCGCCGAGACATCCACCGTCAGCTCGTGCGACCACAGCAGGTGGAACAGCACCGGCAGGACCGCAAGCGGCTCACCCGCCTCCGCGGCCCCGTCATCAGGGGCAGCGGCTCGGCGAACACCTCCCGCAGCCGCGAGGCGGCCGACTCCACCCGGTGCCGGGGGTGCCGGTAGCCCGACAGCCACCGCACGTTGCGGACCACGACCGGGTCTGGGGCGCCCAGCAGCCGGAACTCCCACCCCACCTCGGTACAGGCCACCGCCGTCGCCTCGAACTTCACCACGTCCCGCGGGCTGCGGCGTTCAGCCGGGCGGCAGTCGACGATCACGGCCGTCCCGTCGTCGCGACGGGCGAAGTAGTCCGGCGCGTGCGAGAGAGGCCGCCCGTTCGCCGCCGCCCAGAACAGCCAGAACGGCTGCGAGGAAATCCCCGCCACCGCCGGGTCGAAGTCCAGCAGCATGACGTGGTCGCGCTCCAGCCAGGACTCGTACCCGACGTGCCCGCCCGTCGTCGCCGACCACCACAGGCCCGGCAGGTTGCGCTGTCGGCGGTACGACGCGAAGACGCGTACGGGAAGAGCGTGCTCGAACGGCACGGCCCACGCCTCCACCAGCGGACGCCGTAACTCCGTCCCGTCCGGAGCTACGTACGCGACCTCGAACCCGGTCGCTGGCGGCCCCGCAGAACCGCCAGGCAGGACCTCTAACGCACGGACCACGACTGCCTAACCCCACCCATCACCGCAAGGTAACTCTTCAACCCGCAAGATCCCCCGCAACATACAGCTGCAATCCGCAGCCTCCACAGTCACAGGACAACGTGTGTCCGTTGAAGTTCATCGTTGCATCGGCCTGCAGTGCTGATCTGTGGGATGAAGGAACACGAAGCCCGGGGTGAGCTCGGTTCGTGTCATTGGATCTTGCATTTCCTGTGGTGGTAGACGCGTGCTGGAACGCGAACCGCCGTGAGCTGCCTTCCTGTTAGGCCATGAGGCGGAGGGCGAAGGCCGGGGAGTGGGTGAAGATCTCGTCAACTTGGGCATCGGCGAAGAGTGTGGGATGGAACTCCGTGGCCTGCTTGGGGCCGTAGAGCGGCGAGTGCACTGTTCCCCCGGGCGCGACCAGCTTCAGCTTGGCCTTGGCGTTCGCCGCAGAGCCGAGGGGTTTTCGGGTGTCCTTGTGGCAGGTCAGGTCGTGGTGAGGCGTTTGACGTCGCGGAGGATGGGGGCGGTCTCGGTGGTGTCGATGGGGAGGGGGCCGAGTTTCTCGTCCATGTAGCGGTACAGGTCGTAAGGGTCGCGGAAGAGGCCGCTGGCGACGAGGTTGGAGGGGCCGGTGGTGGCCGCGGCGAATGCGATTTCGGGGTGGGTGGCCAGGGCTTTGCCGACGGTGCGCAGGTGGGTGGGGGAGACGCGTAGCCACAGGCGGGTGTTCATGTGGTAGCCGAGGAGTTCGGGGTCGAAGTCGATGGCGAAGCTGACGGCGCCGGTGGCGCGCAGGTGGTCGAGGCGGCGCTGGACGGTGGAGGTGGACCGCCCGGTGGTGGCGGCGAGTTCGGTGATGGACATGCGCCCGTCGGTGGCGAGCTGCCCGAGGAGTGCGTAGTCGGTGGTGTCCAGGGTGACCGGTTCGGTGCTGGTGTCGGGGTCGGCGGCGAGCAGGTGGGCGTCGGTCCCGAAGCGGGTGGCATGCCAGGTGCTGGCGGCGCCGGTGAAGATGTGCAGCAGGCAGTGGGCGGTGACGGAGCTGACCTGTGGGGTGCGGGGGAGCTTCTCCAGCAGCAGGACGTTGCGCTCGTGGCGGCTGCGGGTGTTGACCGCGCAGTTGATCTAGGTACCGCCGGAAGCGAGGGTGACCCAGCTGGTGTCGGGGCGGCGGGCGAGGGCTTCGGCGATCGTGGTGGCGGCGTGGGGCACGGTGTGCAGGCGCAGCAGCCAGCGGGTCAGGCCGAGGCGGGAGGGGACGGGTTGGGCGGTGATGCGCAGGCCCAGGCCGCGCAGGCGCTGGTAGCGGCGGGTCACGGTGGTCTCGGAGGCCCCCAGCATCGTGCCGATGCGGGCGAAAGGGGCGCGTGGGTCATGCTGGAGGATACGCAGGAACTGGTGATCCATCTCGTCCAGGCTGACGGATTCCACTCGTATCTCCGATCCTGATGTGGGTTCTTCCCGGGATCCAGGATATGACTCGGGCTGGAGGGTGATGCGGCTGGAAGGTGGGGGCGTCCCTCTTCCCGTCTGAGTCACGAAGGCAGTTCTTCATGCGTACCTTGGCCCCTTCCTCTCGCCCGGCCCCTCAAGGCGGTGATCCCGGACCGGCTGCGGGCCGTGGGCCGCGGTGGGCGGTGCTGGTCCTGGCGTGCCTGGGCCAGTTCCTGGTCATCCTCGATGTGTCGGTGATGAATGTGGCGATCCCGCCGATGCGCCAGGACCTGGGGATGAGTCCCTCGGCCCTGCAGTGGGTGACCATCGCCTACGTGATCCCGTTCTCGGGGTTGATGCTGCTGTTCGGGCGTCTGGGTGACCTGTGGGGTCAGCGGACGGTCTTCATCACCGGCATGGCCCTCTTCACGCTCGCGAGCCTGGGCGGCGGGCTGGCGCAGGAGCCGTGGCAGATTCTTGTGGCCCGGGCCGCGCAGGGCGTGGGGTCGGCTGCCGTCGCGCCGGTCACGCTCACGCTGGTGAGCACCGCCTTCACCGAGGTTGAGGCCCGCTCGCGGGCGATCGGCACCTGGGCTGCGGTCGCTTCCGCCGGAGGAGCCGCAGGCAGCCTGGTGGGCGGGGTGCTGGTGGAGTACCTGTCCTGGCGCTCGGTGTTGCTGATCAACGTGCCGGTGGGCCTGCTGGTACTGGTCGGCTCCCTGGCCTGGCTGCCCAAGGTGCGTCCGGCCGGCTCGGCGAAGCTGGATGTGCCGGGGGCGGTGCTGGTGTGTACGGGACTGGCCGCGCTCACGTTCGGCATCAGCCGCTCGGAGACCGCGGGGTGGCAGGCGGCGGGCACGCTGCTGCCCTTGATCGCCGGGGTGATCCTGCTGGCGCTGTTCGTGCTGGTCCAAGCACGCACTGCTGCGCCGCTGATGGCGCTGCGGCTGTTCGCCAACCGCAGCCTGCGCGCGACCACGGTCGGCATCCTGCCGGTGGGGGCGATGTTCGTGGTGATGTGGTTCTTCCTCAACCTCTACGCCCAGAACGTCCTGCACTACTCCCCGCTGCAAGCGGGCCTGTCCTTCCTCCCGCACTCGCTGGCGATCGTGCTCGCCTCGAAGACCTCGGCCCGCCTCGCCCGGCGCGCCGGCCGCACGATGCTCATCACCGGGGGGCTGGCCCTTGCGGCGGCCGGATCGCTGTGGCAGTACGCGGCCCTGAGCGCCGATGGCACCTACCTGACCGCCTTCCTGCTGCCCGGCCTGGTGATGTCCCTGGGCCTGGGCTACGCCGCCACCGCACTCACCTCCCTGACCACCGACTGCGTGGCCACCGAGGACACCGGAGCTGCCTCCGGCATCAACAACACCGCCCGCCAGATGGGCGGCGCCCTGGGCCTGTCCATCCTCTCCGCCGTCGCCGCCTCCCACACCGGCCACGGTGCGACCCCCGGCAGCCCCGCACAGCTGGCCGACGGCTACGCGCTGGTCTTCCTCATCACCGCCTGCGCCTTCGCCCTGACCGCCGCCGTCATGCCGGCGATGCTTCCCTCCCGCACCGGCCAAACCGCCCGGTGAACCACGCCACCCCTCAATCCAGCTCACATCCAAGGAGTGACATGTCTGTCTTCGACATCGAGATCGGCGCCCTGGCCGGCGGACCGGCCGACCTCGCCCAGTACCGGGGCAGGGCTGTTCTGATCGTCAACGTCGCCTCCCAGTGCGGCCTGACCCCCCAGTACGCGGCACTGGAGAAACTCCAGCAGCACTACGCGCCGCGCGGCTTCACCGTCCTGGGGGTGCCCTGCAACCAGTTCATGGGCCAGGAGCCCGGCACACCCGAGGAGATCGCCACCTTCTGCTCGGCCACCTACGGCGCCTCCTTCCCGATGACGCAGAAGACCGACGTGCACGGCGAAGGCCGCCATCCTCTCTACGCCGAACTGATCACCACCGCGGACGCCGACGGATACAGCGGGGAGGTCCGCTGGAACTTCGAGAAGTTCCTCATCGCCCCCGACGGCACGGTCGCCGCCCGCTTCAGCCCGCAGACCGAACCCGACGCACCCCAGATCATCGCCACTCTCGAACAGGTCCTGCCTGCCTGACCACCACCCGCGGGGTGGGCCCACCACCGCACGACCCGGCCGGCCCACCCCGCGCTTACCGATCCCGGAAGGAGTGTGCGAAGCAGGCCGGGCATCCACCTCTGCGCGCCCTGGCGCTGGGCTACGCGAGCTATGGTGCGCCTACCCCGGGTAAGGCGCTGGAGATGTTGTCGCAGGCGGCACAGGATGTGCGTGGGCACGGTAACGCGACCGCAGCGGCGTGGGCGTTGGGGCGGTATGCGGAGGAGGCGGCGCAGTCAGGGGACGATGCCGGAGCCCTCCGGGCCCTGGAACAGGCGAGATTCGCGTATGACTTTGCGAATCACACGGGCGAGCAGGCGTGGGTTCGCTTCGTGACGCCGTACCGGATGGACTCACTTGCGATTTCGGTATACGGCGAACTCAAGTGCCAAGAACTGACGGTTACAGCCGACGCTGCGGTCGAGCGCCTCGGTAGAGAATTGCCCGACTCTGGAGTGGTGGTCCTCGGGGATCTGGCCTCGGCGCTTCTGCGCGGCGGCGACGTAGACCGTGGGGTCTACGTCGCGCGGCAGTTCGCAGCAGCAGCGGAGTCAAAGCCGAACACCATGGGACGTCAGCGGGCGCAGAGCATCGCTGCCTGGCTCCCCGACACGGAGCGCGACCTGGCTGGCCACCTACTGGCGTTCGCGTCGTGAGCCATCATGGCGCGCAGGCTCGGTGACGGTGAGGTGCCGGGGGGCGTGCCCTACTGCGGATGAGCCTCCTCGACCACCCAGGACAGGTACGCCTCCGACCCTCCGGTCACGGGCAGCGTGATCCACTGGGGGACGTCATACGGATGCTTCTCGTGCAGCCACGCCTCCAGTGCCGGGAGACGGTCTCTAGTAGTCATGTACGAGATCCGCCACTCCTGCGCTGTCTCGACCTCCCCCTTCCACCAGTAGAAGGCGGTGATCGGCGCATCAATGTGAACGCCCGCTGCCAGCTTGCTCTCGACCGCGCCCCGGGCCAGCGCCTTCGCTTGGTCCTCGTCGTCCCTGGTTGTCTGCGCGATCACAATCTCGTGGGCCATGCAACTGCCTCTCCAGCTCGGGTACCGCGACCCTATCCAGCCGACCAGTGCACGCCGACAGTCGGTCGCATCGCAGCCTTGTCTACCTTGCGTGTGCCATCACTTGGGGACCACGCCTGGGGACCGGTGCCACGTGCACGCAGGTTCGTGCCGCTTGCGCGCTTGTGGAGGCAGCGAGTTGAGTACCAGCGGCTTTGGCCTCGGCAGCGAGAGAGCCGAGTCCCGCGTATGCAGCGATGTGTGTCAGTCCTCGGCTCTAAGCTGGCGAAGCGGAGGATTGGGGGAGGTTCATGCAGGAATACTTGTTGGCTGATGTGCCGCTCGGACCGTTTGAGGGCACGCCGATCACGGTGTACTCGGCCCGAGGGAAAAATGCCAGACTGCACGTTGCCAGAGCATGCGGGCAGCTTCGTGCGTCTGACGTCAAGACCGCACAGGTCGTTTTGGACGCGGCGGTGATGGGGCGGCTGTGCTCTCGCTGTACGGAGTGGGGGTCGTGGGTACGGCCGACGACCGCGTTGGGGATGTTCCTCCGGGCACTCGGCGGAGTGGGCCTGCTCCATCAGCTGCAGTCCTACACCGAACCTGACGAGGACGAGTGCTGGACACAGGAAGAGGTGGAAGCTGCCGCTCAAGTCCTGCGTTCGGATTCGGCCGCGACGGATGACGACGGGGAGGACGTGCGCGAGGATGCGGAGCGTCTGCAGGGGCTGGTCTTCTCCTACTGGCACGGCGCGGCGGAGAGCCTGCACCGGGCTCAGTCCATCCTCGCCTCCTTCCCTTGGCTTGAGGACTGGGCGCAGCGGGCCTTGGAGACGAAGGCGGAGTTCCTGGAGACCTTGCGCTCTCAGGCCGCCCTGTTCGTCGAGCCGGCGGGACTGCTCGTGGCTGCGGCGGCGGCAACGATGGAGCGGCCCCGGCTTTCCGGAGAGGACCCGGCCTTCGCGGTACTGGGCAGCAGCGACAAGATCTCCATGGCGCTGAACGCGCTGTGGCGTCGGTGGCAGGGTGCGGCCGAGAGCAGTTGGGTGGGATCTCCAGCTCGCTCGTACATGTCTCACTACCTTGTGCAGGGCATCCGCAGCAACCGGAAGGGTCATGACGATGCGCTGGCTGGGGCGGCACGTCTGATCGACTCCTGGGAGGCCCAGGCTCGCGCTCTGGCTGCATCGGCTGAGGGCAAGCCGACGCAGCGCGTCACCGCGCGCCTGCCCGAGGCCACTGAGGAGACGGCACGAGAGGCGCGGGGAGGACTGCTCGAAGGGCTGGATTCGTGGACGCAGGGTGTCGTGGCCACGTGGGTCGTGGGCGCGGACTGGGGGCGCCGTACGCTCACGCTTGACGTTCCTGCCCTCATCGCGGAAAGGCTGCACGCCCCGTCCAGCGACGTGGCGTGCGAACCGCCCTGCGAAGAGGCCGATGCGATCGAACCGAGTCGCACCCCAGCTGGTCGGCCGAGTTCAATCCGCCCCGGGGTATTCGACGACACCCCGGTCTTCGACCGGCAACCTGTCACTGCCGAACACATCCGCGCCCTGCGAACCTTCACTGGCAGTTCTGACCAGCTCTACATTGTCATTTCGGTGAGTGGGGGAGTCGAAGTCCTGCCCCTTGATGTGGTGGAGAGGAGTTCTCGTCGCAGGGGCATCCGATCTTCCGGAGAGCCTGATCGGAACGTGGGCTCAGACCGCCAGGTCCGAGCCCGAGGCGAGCGGAAGCCACTGGACGGGTGGTTGCAGCGGCGCTCACGATCTGCACTTCGGTGAAGAGTTCGGGGGCACCGACGGCGCGCGTCAGACCGTTCGCCGCACCTACTTCGACGCCGATCGGGCACGCAACCTACGCCTGCTCGCCTTGACGCGAGGGGTGCACGATCTGCGAACCCTCGACGCAGGCAGCGAGCGGATGCTGCCCTTGGCCGTGTGGGAGGGGACGCTCGCCAGCGACCGGCTGGACCTCGCGCCCTTCAGGCAACCCGGCGCTGACCGGTAGCACCGTGGTAGCGGTCTTCCTCTGGGGCCTTTGGCTGTAGCCCAGATCTACACCACGAACGCGGATCCGCAGATCGAAGGCAAGGGCCACTCACCACTGTGCCGTCACGCCAGGGAACGCGGTGTCGCAGCCAACGACGATCTTTTGACCGTCACTGACCTGCTTGCGAGAGACGACTTCGACTGGTGCGGCAAGTGTGGCGGTTACGCCGTACGCAGGCTGACCGACAGCCAGGTCTCGTTCTACCGTGCCGCCCACCGACTCCACGCCATCACAGGTCAACTCGACCGGGGCAGGAGTCACGACGATGCCGACACGGTGCTCTCACAGCTGGAGGAACTGGCGGACTGGGAGCCGATCGACGAAGAGGGCTGGTACACCAGCGATTCCTGGCGGTGGCACGAGGCCATCAGGAACCTCAAACGTAAGGTCGAGAGGGCCCGTCGGGACGAGATCTCTTGAGATGTCGGGCTGGGATTGGGATCCTCCTCGAGAGGCTGATCCATCTGGTCTGCGTCATTGCCGTGGGGACCAGTTGGGGACCACACGGAGCTCGCGACCCTGAACAGCACGCGCCCAGACGCACGCCCTGCGCCCTAGTTTCGTCGGATATATGCAGGTAGTTCCTGTGGCCCTCACTCCTGGGGGTCAAGGGGTCGCAGGTTCAAATCCTGTCGTCCCGACGGAAACGTCGCAGGTAGGGGTCATCTTCGGATGGCCCCTACTTCGTGTTCGGGAGCAACAGGATTCCGCCGGCATGGCAACCCCACATCAGGCGGTCCAGCGGCCCTCGTGCGGATACGGGGTCTCCGGGACCGGGCGGCCCAGGAAGGCGGCCAGACGGGCGTAGGGGGCCGGGGAGGACGGATCGAGGATCAGCAGGGAGTCCGGACGGTTGGCGAACAGAGCGCGGACCTCGGCCACATGACGGCGGTGGACGTGCCGGAACCGGTCCTCGTCGAACGTGTCGCAGCCGTACACCGCAGCCCGCAGGAAGAGCTGCAGCGAGAGGTAGCGCTCCCCGTACTCGGTCTTGCGGTGTAGTGGACGGCTCCAGTGGCGGGCGCAGGAGCGCAGCCACAGGTCCTCGTCGCGGACGGTGAGGACGAATTTCGCGCCTGGCCACGCCCGGTCGAGCTGGGCGACGTAGGGGACGGTCGTGATGTCGGTGATCCCGTCGTGGCGGGTGAGCAGTGGGAAGCGCGCGTCACCGCGCAGCAGCGTCCGGTACGTGTCCTCGTCCGCCGGGTAGTGGACGACGTCGTACCCCAAGACGTGCAGGGCGGCGGTCAGTGACTGGGTGCCGGTGCGCGAGAGGCCGATGCCGAAGATTTTGCGGCTGGGGGACTCCCCGGGGCTCATCGGCGGCCTCGCAGCGCATGCCGCAGGCCGGCGGGCGTCAGCCGGGAGCGCAGCGGGGCCAGCGGGGCGAGGGGGGTGCTGAGCAGCCGCTGGTCGAGGTAGGGGACCCACCCGGTGGCCCGCAGGGGGTAGCGGGGAGGCCCGGCCGAGAAGCGTTTGGTCAGGACGAACCGGGTGGCGTCGGTGGTGTTGGGCTGCGAGGCATGCAGGTGGTCTCCGGCGAACAGGAGGATGTCGCCGGGCTCGAGGGCGAGATCGACCGGATCGCCCGTGTGCTGCCCGGGAAGCAGGGTGTGGCCGTCGTGGCGGAGGGGGCGGCGGAAGGCGTCCGGATAGAGGATCAGGCCGTTGCCGCGCTGTACGGGGGTGATGGCCATCCAGAGATTGACGGAGTTCAGGGCTGTGTTGAACCAGGAATCGACGTGGGCGTCGCGGGGCGTCAGGAAGCCCTCGCGCGAGGCGAATTCGGAGCGATCGGTGACCGTACCGAGCGGCGGCATGATGCGGACGCCGAGGTGCTCGCTGAGGTAGGGGCGGGTGTCGCGCGGGGTGATGGCGGCCGTCACGTCGTGCAGGACGCGTCGCCCCAGCGGGCGCAGCCGGGTTTCCAGGTCGGTACGGATCGCCTCGATCGCGCGGGTGTCGGCGTGCCGGTGCAGCTCGTGCAGGGGCGCCTGCACGGCCGTGCTGTCCGGCAGTCGGTGGGCCGTGGCCGCGCGGGCGAGCCGTTCGATGTCGGGCAGATGGCCGAGGTGGCGGAGCCCACCGGCGAGGACGACGAGGTCCCCGGCGAGCACCCGCCGCAGTGCGACGGGGAACCCGGCAGGAGCGGGCTCCACCCTGTGCAGCGCGGCGGACCGGACGGCGGTGGGTCCCGGAGGGCGGGAGGAAGGCGGGATCACCGGTCGTCTCCTGTCCGCGCGCCACCGCGCTTGTCCGACGGGTGGGCGGGTGGTGCGCCCACCGGGACGGCGGTCCGGCCCGGCGCCGGGGCGAAGGCCGGGTCGGCAGCCCGTGCCATGGCCGCCAGACCTTCCATGAACTCGACGCGGGGCCGGAAGCCGAAGGCGGCGCGGGCCCGGCCGATGTCGGCGCCGGTGTGCCGGGCATCGCCCGGGACGGCCGGGTGACGGGACAACAGCACCGGTCCGACGAGGCGTTCGAAGGCGGCGACGGCCATGTTCATGGAGACCGGGCTGCCGCCGCCGATGTTGGCGACGCCGGTGAACGGACTGCGGGCCGCGGCGCGCATCGCGGCCACGACATCGGAGACGTACGTGAAGTCGCGGGTCTGCTCGCCGTCGCCGTAGAGCCGGAACGCAGGCCCTCCGCTCGCCGCGGAGAGCAGGCGGGCCAGCGCCATGTCGGGCCGCTGCCGCGGCCCGTAGACCGTGAACAGGCGCAGCGCGACCGTGGGCAGCCCGTGCACCGTGCGGTACAGCTCGCAGAGATGCTCGCCGGCGAGCTTGGTGACTCCGTACGGGGAGACCGGCCGCGGGTGCGCGGTCTCCGGGGTGGGGCGGCCGAGCGCGTCTCCGTAGACGGAGGAGCTGGACGCGTACACGAACTTGGCGGGCGGGTGGGCGCGCGCGGCCTCCAGCAGGCGCTGCGTGGCGAGCACGTTGCGGCTGCTGTAGAGGGCGAAGTGTTCTCCCCAGGACGGCCGGACACCCGGCTGGCCCGCCAGGTGGTACACGACGTCCGCACCGGCGAGAAGCCTGGCCGGGTCGGTGCCGAGCAGGTCTGCTCGGCGGAAGGTGAAGCGGAGGTTGTTCAGGGCGGTTCGCAGATTGCGGCGCTTGACCGCC
This sequence comes from Streptomyces sp. NPDC058284, assembly GCF_042881135.1. Taxonomy (NCBI): domain Bacteria; kingdom Bacillati; phylum Actinomycetota; class Actinomycetes; order Kitasatosporales; family Streptomycetaceae; genus Streptomyces; species Streptomyces sp. NPDC058284. The sequence goes on along the minus strand of NZ_JBHVYE010000001.1, from coordinate 386,678 downwards.
GGGTCGTAGTGATCGGTGAGGGAGTCGACGCCCACGACCTCGTCACCGGCCGCCAGCAGGTGCTCGCACAGATGGGATCCGATGAAACCGGCCGCGCCGGTGACCAGCGCGCGCATCAGCGCCTCCCCGGACGGGCGGCCGGGACGGCGGCCGGGCGCGGCCCGGTGAACGGGGCCAGCACGCGGTCGGCGCGGTGCCGCCAGGTGTACGTGGTCAGCAACTGGCGGCGGGCCTGCGCCCCCAGAGCCGCCCGGAGGGCCGGGTCGGCGGCGAGCCGGCGGATCGCCCGTTCCCACGCGTCGATGTCGTCGGGTGGCACGAGGAGGCAGTTGACGCCGTCGGCCATGACCTCGCGCAGCACGGGCAGGTCGGAGGAGACCACGGGCAGCCCGTGGGACATGTACTCGAACAGCTTCATGGGCGAGACCCAGCGGCTGATGTCCCCGACGCCCTGCGCGCAGGCCACGCGCTGCTGGTAGGGGGCCAGCACGATGTCGAACGCCCGGTAGTACGGGTGGAGTCCGGCGGGCGGACGGTGGCCGTGGAAGTACAGGTGGGGCTGGTCGGTGCGTTGTCTCCAGTGCTCCAGGTCGGCCTCGGTGCCGCCGACGACATGGAAGTCGGCCTCCGGCATCCGGCCGGCGAGCGCCAGGATGATGTCGGTGCCCCGGCCCGGGTACAGATGGCCGACGTAACCGATCCTGAGCGCGCCCGGCCGCCCGGGGAGATCAGTTGCCGGTCCGGGCGGGGGCGGGTCGGCGCAGTCGGACGCGGTGACCTGTACCGGTCCGCCGGCGGCGCGCAGCGCGGGGAAGGCGCGCGCGTAGTCGTCGGCGAGCGCCTGCGAGACGAACACGACACCGCGCAAGGACCGGCCGCGCAGCAGCAGGCGTTCGACCGTCCGTTCCCGGCGGCTGTCCCACAGCAGGTGCGTTTCGTAGACGCTTGGCGCCAGGCCGCCGGCGGCCACGAGTGCGCGCAGGTCGCGGCCGTACACCGCGTCGGGCACACCGTCGCGGCGGATCGCGCGGCGCACCTGCCAGGCGCGCAGCCAGGGGCCGAGCAGCGGCGGCCAGGGCATCGGGAAGGTCCGCACGGGGAAACGGTTGCGGGTGCCGTAGTAGGCGTGGACGTCGTCGGAGGTCATCTCGCCGCGCAGGGCGTAGAGGCGCACGTCGTGCCCGGCGTCGGCCAGCGCGTCGCACATGCGCATGACGTGGACGCCGTTGGCGTAGACCGACGGGATGCTGCCGGAGTGCAGGTAGGCGATGCGCATGCGGCGGTCCTCCGGGCGGTGGGTGGCGGTGGCGGTGTCACGGGCGGCTGGGTCCTGCGGGCTTGGAGGCGCGCAGCGAGAACGACAGAGGTATCGCCGGGAGCGTGCCGGGCAGCCTCCACCAGCCGTCTGGGTCGCGTTCCATGAACGGCAGCAGGCGCCAGCCCACGAAAGGCCATTCGTGCAGGAAGTCCACCCGCAGCCCGGCGTCGGCGAGGGCGGTGATCAGGTCGCCCATGGTGTGCCCCCAGACGTACTCGACGTCCGGGATGCGGGCCTCGGGTACGGAGGTGGGGCTGCGGTACTCGAAGGCCAGGGGAGCGGGCTCGCCGAAGTAGGAGTAGCGAAGGCGCAGTTCGGGGCCCTCGACGGCGGTGTCGAGCATCCAGGCGGACGGGTGGAACTCGAAGAGGTAGAGGAAGCCGCGGGGTGCGAGGAAGTGCGCGACGACGCGTGCCCAGGCACGCAGATCGGGGAGCCAGCCCAGGACCCCGTTGGAGGTGTAGACGATGTCGTAGCTGCCGGTGAGGACGTCCGGCAGGGTGAGGACGTCAGCTTCGACGAAGCGGGCGTCCGGAGCGACGTCGGCGGCCAGGCCGGTGGCGATCTCCACGGCGCGGGAGGAGAAGTCCACCCCGGTGACGCGGGCGCCGAGCCGGGCCCAGGACAGGGTGTCGAGGCCGACGTGGCACTGCAGATGGAGCAGGGACCTGCCCTCGACGGGGCCCATCTCGGCCCGCTCCAGCGGCCGCATCCGGTTGCCGCCCGCACGGAAACCGTCGAGGTCGTAGTCGTCGGAGGCGGCCTTGAGCGGGGTCCACTGCTGCCAGAGCCGGTGGTTGTCCGCGATGTAGCGTCCGGGGTCGCGCGACGCGCTCGCGGCGGTCATGCGGGCAGTTCGTACACGGAGACGTGGTGGGTACAGGAATCGGTCAGGGGCCGCCCCGACCAGCCGCCGGTACGCCGTACCAGCCGCAGGCCCGCCAGCTCCGCCAGCAGGTCGAGCTCTCCGGGGGAGAAGTAGCGGAAGGAGACGCGTACGTGGCGCATCCTGCCGTCGTCGAGCACCGCGTAGTCGGAGGTGTACTGCTGGCGGGCGGGGTGCAGCGTGCGGGTGCGGAGCACGAAGCCCCCACCAGGGGTGTCCACCGGCTGTGTGCCGCTGCCGAGGGTGGCGAGCGCCTCGGGCAGATGCGCGTCGAGCACGAGGCGTCCGCCGGGCCTCAGCCGCCGGGCGGTGGAGGCGAGGCAGCGGCGCTGGGCCTCCTGGGTGTCGAGTTCGGCGAAGGTGCCCCCGGCCGCGTAGACGAGCGCGTACCGCCCGGTGTCCGCGGGGTCCGGGGGCGCGGCGAAGTCGCCGAGCGTCACCCTGATCGCGCCGCCGCCGGGCTTGGCGTGCAGCTGGGCGGTCATCTCGGGGGAGGCGTCGAGCCCTTCGACGGTCAGACCCAGCGCGGCCAGTGGCAGGACCACCCGCCCGGTGCCGCTGCCCAGTTCGAGCAGGGGGCCGGGCGGCCCCTCCTTGGCGAGGGCCGCCAGGAAGCCGACGGTGGAGTCAGTGGTCGACGCGGCGAACCAGTCGTCGTACCGGTCGGCGAACATTGCGGCGTACGAGGGCTGTGCCGAAGTGTCGTGCGGGAGCGCGGACATGAGGTCCTCCCGGTGCAGGAGTGGACGGGGCACGGAGCGGTGGACGCGGCCGGCCGGGGACACGGCGTAGTTGTCGCGTACGGGCCGCCGGGGTGATCAGCCGAACGGGTGCGGAAGTACGCCGGGGACGGGGCGGGCCGGCAGGGGCGAGGCTCCTGGGGCGATCAGCCGCACGACGGTCAGTCCCTCGTCCGCCGGAGGACCCGCGCAGCGGTCGACGGCGATCACCTCGCGCCCGGTGTGCGCGGCCAGCAGCGCGACCGGATCCGGGTCCCGGGCGGGCCGCGAGGCCGGGGCAGGAGGGGCGCGGAGGGTGGTGGCCGGTCCGGCCCAGTGCGTCAGCGCGTCCTGGGCGTGGAACGTCCACAGGGCGTGGTCCAGCCCGGTGCGTGGGTCCCCGGTGCGTGACAGACGATCCCAGGCGCGCACAGCGACCGGTGCGCTCATGCTCCAGCGGACCATCAGCGCCTCCCAGCAGGCCCGAGCCACCGTCTCCTGAAGGTCGTGGGCGGGGCCGCAGCGGGCTCCGAACGTCTGACGTGTGCGATCCGGCCCGTGCACACAGACGGCGACGGCCTCGGCTCCCGCGAGGGCGGGGAGGGCGAGCGCGGTGGCCTCCAGGCCCTCGCGGCAGAGCAGGACACGCAGTTCGCTCGCACCGGGCGGCAGCGCGTCACGGGCGTCGAACGGCACGGGCGGGTGGCGGAGCGGGTCGTGCCAGCTGCGGCGTACCAGGTCGCGCTCCAGGATCTCCCAGGCGGCGTGCGCTGCCGCCGCGTCCGGGCTCCGGTGCGCGGCGACGCCGGTCGACCCGGCCCGGTGGGTGGCCGCGCAGCCCGGCGCCGGGCGGTGCTGGAGGAACGCGGCGCCCGCGGGTACCCAGATGTCCTCACCGGAGCCTGCTGCCCGGCCCCGGCACCAGAGCTGCCGCACCTCGCGCGCCGGGATACCGCGGTCGGCCCCGTGGACAGGACCGGTGGCGGGATCCGCGGGATCGGCGGCGGGGAGGCCGTCGCGGCGCAGCGCGAACCAGTCGCAGGTTCGGACCTGCCCGACGCCCGCAGTCGGCGGCCGTGCGCGGCCCGCTCCGGCTTCCGCCTCGGCCTCGGCTTCAGCGGCCCGTCCGGCGAGCACGTTGCCCATGCGTTCCATCAGTTCGCCGCGGGCGCGCCGCCCGACATCGGCGGCGGTCGTGCCCGCGGCGCTGCCGATCAGGACAGAGGTGCCGCCCCCGGCGCCGGTCGCGTCGAAGGCCGTTGACCGGGCGGCGACGCGGGCCAGCAGCGCGCCCGGGGTGTGCGGCCACGGAGCGAAGACCTCCGGGGCCCAGGCCGTCGGTGCAAAGACGCTCACGCACGGCCTCCCGACAGCCGCCCCGTACGCGCTTCTTCCCGCGCGGCCTCCGCCGCCAGCAGGCCTGCCGCCTCGGCGCGCACGGCCTCACCGGCGGGGCTGAGGGCGGTGCGGTGGCGGCCGAGCGTGTCGACGCCCTGGAACGCCTTCTCCAGCAGCCGGGCCCGGCGCTCGGCCACGGCCTCCCGCTGCGGGTCCGACAGCGGCGCCTCCTGGTGGATCAGCCGGTACAGGACCGTCTGACGGACCAGGACCACCGTCTGCTGGAAGAGCCCGGTCAGCGGCCGGGGATCCGGCCGCAGCGGGGTCATGACGGAGGTGCCGGGCCCCGTGGCGGACACGAGGAACGGGGTACTGAAGGCAGCGGCGTTACACCGGGTGTGGGTGCCTTCGTGGACCAGGGCGTCGGCCAGCCTGACCCAGCCGGGCAGGCCGGTGCGCCCCACGGTCAGCCGGGTCGCGTTGACGAACACGGCGCCGTGCGTGGTGAAGTCGGTGAAACCGTCGATGGCGCGCCCGGCCAGCAGGACGATCTGCCGTACACCTTCGTGCAGTTCGGCCAGCATCGCCGGCCACACCTCATCCAGCCGCTCGGCGGTCTCGGCCAGCACGGCGGCCTGCTCGGGCTCCCAGGCCCGGACGGCGGTGCCCGGCCCCTCCGCACCCGTCTTCGCCTCCCGCGCCTGCGGGAGCGAGGCGAGTGCCCGGCCGACCGCCGCGACGAGGTGGGGAGCCGGGTCGGCGAGATCGACCGCCCAGCGGCCGGCGGCCATACGGGGCGGGGGAACGGCTGCCAGATCCTCGCCGACCGAGGCCGTGCGCTCCGGTGGTGCGGTCAGCGGCGGCGGTTCCGCGCCGGCCCGATGGGCGGCGGCCTTGCGGGCAGGGTGCCGGGACGGTGCGGACCCGCCCGCTCCCGTTCTGCGCAGCACCGCGTCGGTGGCGTGCCAGAGGGCGTCCTCGGCGCGGCGGGCGGCCACGGCGTCAGGGGTCACAAGCACGTTCCGGCCTCCGTCGTTGTTCGGTCGCGGAGGTGCGTGGCGGACGAACCACCACGCACCCTGTGCTGCTACGCGGACGGGTCGGGCGCCTCAGTCCTCGCTGGGGATGTCGATCATCAGGCCGAACTCCGGCAGTTCCTCGGTGACCTGCTCGATCTCCGGCTGCTCCATGGGATCACTCCTTCGATGGGTTCATCCGTGACGAATGGACGGCTCTCACCGCCGGTCGGACATGGGGTTACCCAACGGACGCCACGTCGAAGAAGGGGCTTCGGGAAGCCGCCGCAAAAGCGCCATTGCCGAAAATTCCAGGCTTTCGAGCCACCATGCAGAAAATCATCGAAGTTCGTCCGGAAAGAATTGCTCCCTGAGGTGGATGTGACAGGGGTGCGCGGGTGAGGAATGCGTCGGGTGCCGTGATGAACCGTCTCCACGCATTTCGCCGGACGAAGCTGTCCTGATCGTCACCACGGAGGTCCGCAGCGGGCGCCCTGCGGGAGGAGGGGCAGTCCTGGGCGGCGTGGACCGATGTCCTCCCGGCCGTACGCGGACCTGTTGTCACCGGCCGGGGAGCCGGAGACAATGCCGGGCTGTGACTCCTGACAACGCGGCGCCTGCACACCGGAGTTCTCCGACAGTTGATGCGGACGGGGAGGTCTACGTCGTCTCGTTCCCCAAATGCGGCCGTACCTGGCTGCGGGTCCTGCTGGCCCGCGCCATTTCGGAAGCGCATCGCCTTCCGATGGAGCTGTGCCGTAACCTGGACCTGACACATTTCACCGCGGCCGACCCCGGTGTTCCCCGGATCGTCTTCTGGCACGACGACCAGGTGGCGTGGCGGGCACCCGGCGAATTGTCGTCGGACAAGGGGTTCTACCGGGACCGAAAGGTCGTACTGCTGGTCCGGGACATCCGGGACGTGGTCGTGTCCCACTATTTCCAGCGGACGCGGCGGGAGGGAAACCCCTACACCGGAACCCTCGATGAATTCCTGTCCGAGGACGTCGGAAGCGTACGCACCTGCCTGGAGTTCTGGAACATCTGGCAGGCCCAGCAACGCACACCGGCCGCCTTCATGATCTCTTCCTACGAGCGCCTGAGCGCGGACACCACCGGCGAACTCGCCCGCATCCTGGAGTTCTGCGGCCTGCCCGGGGCCACGGAACCCACGACGTTGCGGGTGGCGGCGGAGTACGCCCGATTCGACGCGATGCGGGCCATGGAACGCGACGACACACTGCGCTCGGAGAAGCTGCGGCAGTCCGTCCCCGGCGACCCGGAGTCGTACAAGACACGGCGCGGTGTCGTCGGCGGATTCCGGGAGTATCTGGACGAGGAGCAGGTCGCCGTCATCGACGCGCTGGTCCGGGACATGCTGGACCCGCCATGGCAATCCATGGCACGGGCCGCGGACAGTCGGCCACGTTCCCGGTCGGCCGAGGAGAGACGACCGAACTGACCTGGCTACCTGTGAGTGCCGGACCCAGGATGGCGGTCTGCTGGTGGGAGAGGAGTTCGGCGACGGCTCGGAGGACCGGGAGCCGAGCTTGAGGGCGGCACCGTGTGCGGCGGCCGCTCATGGTGCCGGCCCGCTCCCGGGGCCGCCCGCCCTGGCGGCGAGGCGGCCCTGAGGAGACGTCGGCGGATGAGAACGCGCTCAGTCGAAGACGACCGAGCGCACCTTCAGTCGCTCCGAAGCGCCGCCGGTGTGCGGGCGGAGCTTGAAGAACGCGCCCTGGCAGCCGGGCTCGCTGAAGACCGTGGCCCAGGCGTCGGTGCGGTTCTTGGGGGAGTGGCCGGGCTGGGGGTTGTCCTGGCCGACGCCGGGAAGGGTGAGGCACTGCTCGTTGGGCGGGTTGGTGAGGAAGCCGGTGATGTCATAGCCCTCGCCGGTGACGTAGTCGTAGCGGAACTGGCCGGTTGCGGCGGAGGCGGAAGCGGGGTTCACGGCCAGGAGCAGGGCGGTGCCGAGAGCGGCTGCGAAGGCGGAGCGAAAACGCATCGAGAGGTCTTTCTGCCGGGCTGGAACGGAACATGCCGTGGCCTTATTGCCCGCTCAGCGCCAACGGCACCGGTGTTTCACCCGTATGGACAGTGAGGAAACGAGTCTGCATTACCCCGAAAGGCTCCGGGGCCCGCCGCGGGGTCAATTCAGCTGTGCCGACGCGGATTTGTAGGCGACCAGCGGCTTCGACGTCCGGCGGCTGGTCCAGCCGCAGCTCCATCACGGCTACGGACTTCGGCAGCACCCTGTCCGAGTGGGCGGATGTCGGTGTCGCCGAGGGCCGGCACGTCGTCCGGTAGAGCGCGCGCGGCCCGGGCGACATCGGCGAACGCGCTGCAGAAATCGGTGCCGTGGTGGCTCCACACCCGGCCGGTGGGGGTATCGATCTGACATCGCCTGCCGTCCCACGGTGTCTGGTTGGCCGACGCCCACGCGCCGGTACCCGCAGCAGTGCCCCGCAGCCGGACCAGAGATGTGGCCGCGGCGAAGAGAGCACCGCCATTGGCCGCCTGGCGTGGGCGCCGTCGGGACTCGTGAGCATCTCGGTCCGGCCGCAGCAGGTCGCCGATGCCCCGATTGGCGCCGTCGGACGCCGCGTTGCTCCCGGTGTGGTCGTAGACGTCCACGAAGTCGGTGCCGTCATCCACGGCGGCCTTCCGCACGACGTCCTCCAGGCGCTTCTGCACCTGGTCCAACCTGCTGGAACCGGTCGTCCAGCTACGCCTTTCCGTCCTCCGACTCCGGGTTCAGGCCGCCTCGGTCATTGCGGGGGCCGGGAGCGGACGGGTTCCGGCCGCGCGGCGGGCCGTCGGGCCCATGGCCCAGGATGCGGCCAGGAAGAGAGCGCCGAGGAGGAGCCAGCCCAGGGTCCCCACGCCCATCAGCAGAGTGGTGAGCGCCAGTGGGCCGACGGTGCGGGCGACGGTGACGCCGGTGCCGAAGAAGCCCTGGTACTCGCCGATCCGGTCGGGCGGGGCCAGGTCGAAGCCGAGCTGCCAGGAGCCCGCGGACTGGAGCATTTCCCCGGCGACCAGCAGTACTGATGCCGCGAGCAGGGCGGCGACGGCCGCCCAGGTCGGCGTTCCCGCGGAGAGGGCGAAGACCGCGCAGGTGAGGAGCATAAGGGCGCCGGAGCGGCGGAGGGCCTTGGCCGCGCTGGGTGTGCTGGTGACGGAGCGGGCGGTGCGGACCTGGAAGAACATGACCGCGACGGTATTGAGGACGAAGAGCGCGGAGACCAGCCAGGCGGGGGCGGTGGTGCGCTCGGTGATCCACAGCGGCAGGCCGAGGCTGAGCAGGGGCATCCGCAGCAGCAGCACCGTGTTGAGGAGGGTGAGGGCGGCGTACGGGCGATCGCGCAGCACCGCGAGCTTGGCACCCTTCGGCGCGGGGTGAGGGGCCACCGTCGGCAGGCGCAGCAGGACGAGAGCGCAGAGCAGGAAACTCACCGCGTCGAGTGCGAAAACGGCCAGGTAGGCGCTGCGGGTACCGGCGGAGAGAGCGAGGCCGCCGAGGGCCGCGCCGATGGCGAGGCCCGCGTTGAGAGTGGACTGGAGGTGGGCGAGCGTGCCGGTGCGTTCTTCCCTGGCGATCAGGCCGGCGAGGAGTGCCTGTCTGGCGGCGGCCAGGCCGGACTGCGCAGTGGCGTAGAGACAGGCGGCCAGGAGGAACGGCAGGAAGTCCCGTACGACGAGGAACGCGGCGACGGAGGCACTGGTCGCGAGGGCGAGCAGCGCGGCCGTACCGCGCGAGCCCCTGCGGTCCGCGAGGCGCCCGAGCGGCACTCCGACGATCGAGCCGACGGCCCAGGCCACCGCGAGGCCGAGTCCGATCCTGGCGGGGGCGAGGCCGACGACCTGGGTGAAGTAGAGCGCGGAGGTCACGTAGAACGCGCCGTCGCCGACGGAGTTGCTCAACTGGGCCAGGGCGAGAGTGCGTGGGGGCCCCGCGGGCGGTAGCAGCTTCATCATGTCCCTAACAGGAGTTGCTTCGGGGCGATCGGATCGCAGGGGGCGGTGGTCAGGAGACGAGGGTGACCTCGCCGTCGCGGAAAGCGCGGTAGAGCACTCCTTCGCGGTCGTAACGCTCGACGACGCGCTCGATCTGCTCGCTCTCGGGGATCGGCGAGCGGTAGTGGGGAACGAAGGTGTAGTCCAGGAGGCCGAGACCTTCCCAGAGCACCGGCCGGTCGTAGGCGGTGACGGTGTCGGCGGGGTCGTCCACCAGTTCGAGGCCGCGCAGGCTGGGTGACAGGACGCAGGCGCCGGCGCTCCATCCGGCGTAGACGAGGGCGTCGCGGTGCAGCAGGTCGGGCAGGATCCGGTCGGCGCCGCTGAGGGCCATCGCCAGCCGCAGGACGAACGGATTGCCGCCGTGGACCCAGACGACGCCGAAGCGGGACAGCCGCTCGGCGAGCGTGTCCGCGTCGCCGAAGTGGTCCCGCAGATCCACCTCGGTCGTCAGGTAGCCGCGCTCGCGCAGCATCGCGATCTCCCGGCCGGTGGCCTGCTGCCTCTGCGGGGTGGGGAGGGCGTCCAGCGCGTTGCCGATGACAGCTGCGTTCCGGGCGCCTTTGGCGAGATCGTCAAGGAGTTCGGGGGCGTCCCCCATTTTCCAGGAGGAAAGAAACAAACGCATGGTCCTGCTCTCGTGACATGGGTTGCGGGGCAAGGGACTTCGGAACTCCGGGATCCGTCGTGACAAACGGGCTCGAGTGCCGTGTGCGGCCTGGCCCGTTCAGGCTCCTACGGGCCCGATGCGCCAACAAGCTGGCATAGTGCAACGGTCGTTAAGGTGGGTTCAACGTTCGGAGGAGCGCGTGCTGGAGCGGCTTGAGCTGGAGGCCTTCCTGACGCTGGCCGAGGAGTTGCACTTCGGCCGCACGGCCGAACGCCTGCACGTGAGCACCGCCCGGATCAGCCAGACCATCAAGAAGCTGGAACGGCACATCGGCACACCGCTGTTCGAGCGCAACAGCCGCCATGTCAGCCTCACCGAGGCCGGCCGACTGCTGCACGCGGACGTGCGCCCGGCCTACGACCAGATCGAGGCCGGGGTGGAGAAGGCGATCAACGCCGCGCGCGGCATCGACCGCGTTCTCCGGGTCGGGTTCCTCGGCGCCGCCGCAGGACAGCTCATGGCACAGGCCGCTCGGCTCTTCGACCAGGGCCGGCCCGGCTGGCGGGCCCGGCTGAGGGAGATGCAGATCGTCGACGGCCTCCGGCGCTTGCGCGCAGGCGATGTCGACCTGCTGGTCGTGAGCCTGCCGCACCACGAACCCGACATGGTCACCGGGCCGGTCCTGTTCTCCGAACCCCGGGTGCTGGGGGTGTCGTCCGGCCACCCGCTCGCCCGCCGTGACAGCGTTTCGCTCGAAGACCTGGCCGCGGTCAAGATGCTGCAGGTGGCCGAGGCCTTTCCCGACTACTGGCGCGCAGACCGCACACCCTGCCTGACGCCCGCGGGCCGCCCCATCGCACCGGGCCCCCAGTTCGAGACGCTCCAGGAGGCCCTGGCGCTGATCGACGCCGACGAAGGAGCTTTCGTCATGGGCGCCCAGGTGTCACGGTTCTACGCGCGCCCCGGCGTCACCTATCTGCCGCTGAGCGATGCGCCGCCCCTGGAATGGGCGCCCACCTGGCTCGTCACCAACACCGCACCGGAGATCCACGCCTTCAACCGGGCCGCCCAGCACGTAGCCGTTCGACTTCGCACCTGTCTGCCCGCGCGCAGCTAGGTGACCCACGCTTGCGGAGGGTATGGCTCCTCAACTAGCCCGTATAACGCCTCAGTTGACGGAGTATCACGTTCACGTGCACAGTGCCCGTGACCCCTTGCAGGCGCATTGCCCCCACTCCGCACGCGGGCCACAATGAGCGTCCCGGACCACGCAAGGAGTTGCGCGTGAGCGATCCGCCCATCGTGTTCCCGGACGTGGAACGCCTCGTCGTCGACCATCTCAAGAGCCGCCCCGAGCTGGCCGGGGTCATCGTCGACAACCGCACGCCCCCCGGTTTCGACGGTACCCAGAAGGCCGTCCTGGTGTCCCGGGCGGGCGGCGCGTGGGTCGACGACCAGCACCTCGACCAGCCCCTGATCGACCTGGAGGTCTACGGCCCCGACAAGCCGGCCGCGCACACGGTGGCCACCGCGGCCCGTACGGCACTGCTGACCGTGCGCGGCACCACGTACGGCGGTGCCCGCGTCACCGATGCCGTCGAGGCGGACGGGCCGCGCTGGCTGCCCGACTACAACCGGCAGGCGGCCAGCCGCTACCTGTCCACCACCCGGCTCTCGATCCGCCCGGCCTGACGGGGCCCGTAGCCCGTTGCCCGTGCGCGTGCGAGGTCGGCCCGACCTGAGCAGTTCGAAGGAGTCCGCATGCCCGGAATGAACCCGAACGAGATCCGCGTCGCCGGCACGGGGCGCATCCTCACCGCCCCGCTCGGTACGAAGCCGCCCGCCGATCTGAACGGAGACTGGCTCGCCCCCTGGTGCGACCTGGGCTACACCAGCACCGACGGCATCCGCTTCAACAAGAAGGACAAGATCGACCCGGTGGACACCTGGCAGTCGGTCAGCCCGGCCCGTTTCGTGTACTCCGACCGCGACCTCACCGTGAAGTTCGCTCTCCTCCAGCTCAACGAGGACACCCTGCCGTTCTTCTTCGGCGGCGACACGGTCAAGGAGACCCCGGAGGGTTCCAAGCTCTACACCTACCAGGTGTTGTCCGAGCCCAAGAAGGACGAGCGGATGCTCGGCGTGGAGTTCGCGGACGGCGAAGCCATCAAGTACCGCTTCACCATCGCGCGCGGCCAGGTCACCGAGACCGAGGAAGTCCAGCTCACCCGTACCGCGTCGGTCAAGCTCGGCATCACCTTCACCGCCCTCGCGGTGGACAACACCACGCCGCTCGCGATCTGGCTGATGAACGACCCCGCGTTCGCGAAGTAGAGGTAGCCGGGGCGGTCACCCGGCCGGCCCACCACTCATCGACCCAGGAGCCCCATGTCCGCGCCTTTCAATGTCAACGCCGCCCGCGCCCAGCGGCTCGAATCGCTGGGCTTGAACTGGGAGTTCGAGGTGGACGGAGAGACCTTCTCACTCCCCACCGAGATCCCGCGCCGCTCCGCCCAGACTCTCTCCTCCTTGGACGACAACGACCTGGACGGGCTGCTCGCCCTGCTGCTCGGCGACGAGCAGTACAAGCGGTTCGCCGAGCACGAGGTCAGCGTCCAGGACGTGGCCGCCGTACTGAACGCCTACGGCGAGGCGACAGGGCTGAGCATGGGGGAAGGCTGAGCCTCGGCGCGCTCGTGGAGGAGCACGCCGAGGCGCTGGAGGCGGATCTGTTGCGCCACTACGGCGTCGACCTGCTCGGCTGGTACCGCGGCGAGCTGTCGTCGCGGCGGCTCGCCGTGCTCGTCCGGCACCTGCCGCGGGACAGCGCGTTCCGGCTCGCGCACGAGGGTGAGGTGGCGCAGTGGTCACTGACCGACCACCTGCTCGCCGCCGTGGTCGATCACCTGGCCATCGCCAACTGGATGTTCGCCTCGGTCAACCGGGACGAGGACGAGCCGGCACCGGAGGCACCGCAGCCGGTGCCGCGGCCGGGTGCCCAGCCCGACGATTCACCTCCTTCCGCGGGACCCAGCGCAACCGAGCTGGCCCGCTTCTTCGGCTGACCCCGCGCCTGGAGAGGGACCATGTCCGAGACAGAAGTACCGAAGTGGCTCAAGGAATGGTTGGGCAAGTTCCTGGCCGACTGGCGCAAGACGGGCCTCACCGGCGTCAGTACCGAAGTCAATGGGCTCAAAGCCGAGGTCACGGCCTTGACCGGGTCGGTCAAAGGGCTGGAGGCCTCGGCCACGTGGGCCAAGACCGAGCTCACCGGCGCCTCCGCCGGCTTAAAGATCTTCAACGCCGAGCGTTCCCTCTTCGACATGGAGCGGATGAGCGAGGAACGCAAGGAGCGCCAGGAGCAGGGCCGGCTCGCTGCCGCGCGTATGCGGCCCGAAGACCTCAGACAGTCCATCAACGCGCTGGAACGACAGGTCGGCCGCCAGGTCGCCGAACTCAAGAACCGCACCACTCTGCTCCGTAGATCCCTCACCCAGAGCACCATGAGAGCCCGCCAGGACCGGCAGACGGTCGTCGAGGTCAAGTCGACGGCCGAACGGGCGCTGCGCACCGCACGAGACGGCGTACGCAAAGCGGAGGCCGCACTGCGGCGGCAGCGTGCGGCGTCGCGCGCCCCCGCCGGGCGTGGGCCGCAGCCCGCACCGCGAACGGACGTGGGCAACATCCAGCAAACCGCGCGTGCCCTCCAGGAACTGGAGCGTCGGGTCGACCGACTCGCCCGCGCATTGAGCTGATACCACCCGCAGGGGCCGGAGCACCGTAAGGAGACAGCCCATGTCACTCGTACAAGCCCTCAATCGCTCGGCCTCCGGATTCCGTGGTCTGCGGACGAGCGCGGGGCAGGCCGAATCCGGGGTCGGCAAGCTGCGGGCGACCGTGCAGCAGGCGGACCGGGCCGTCGGCCGGATCAAGAGCGGGCTCGACCGCACGGCGAGTTCCTTCCGCGGGGTCGGGACGCAGGCGGACGCCGCCGCCCGCAGCGCCCGGCAGGCCGACCGGGCCATGGACGGAGCCGGGAAGTCGGCGACCCGCGGCGGCGGGCTCATGGGACGGATGAAGTCGGGCCTCCAAGGCGTCAGCACCGCGCAGCGCGGCCTGAACACCGCCATGAAGGCGAACGTCTTCGGCGCGATCATGGCGCTGCTGCTCCCACTGATCACCAAGCTCATCGACATGGCGATGCAGTCCAAGACCGTGCAGCGCATCGTGCAGACGGCGTTTCGGATCATCGGGCAGGTGATCGGCACGACGATGCGTGCGGCACGGCAGGTCGTGCAGGCCACCTGGAACGGCATCAAGGTGGCCTTCCAGGTCGTCCTGAGGGTGATCTGGACCGTCGTGAAGACGTACTTCACGATCTACAAGACCATCATCATGACCGTGATCCACGCGATCCTCGCGGTGATCAGACCGGCGCTGGGCTTCCTCCGCGAGCGCATCCCGGCCGCGTTCCGTGCCGTACGCGACGGCCTGCACCGGGCCTGGAGCGGCCTGGCGAACTTCACCAAAGGCGTCTTCAACAGCGTCCTCGGCGCCGTGAAGGGGCCCATCAACGCGGTGATCGGCCTGGTCAACAACGCCATCCGCGCGCTGAACCGGGTGAAGGTGTCCATCCCGGGCTGGGTGCCCGGGGTCGGCGGCAAGACCTTCGGCGTCAACCTCCCGACCATTCCCACCCTGGCGCAGGGCGGCATCGTGCTGCCCCGTGCCGGCGGCACGCTCGCCCTGCTCGGTGAGGCCGGGCAGGCCGAGGCCGTGCTGCCCTTGAACAGGCTGGAGGCGCTGCTCGCGCGGGGGCCCCGGCCGGGTGGGGGACCGGTCCGTGCGCTGGGGCCGCAGCAGCGCGGCGGTGTGGTGATCGAGAACTACTACGAGGCACGCGGCGGCAGCGCCCGCCAGACCGCCGAGGACCTGATGTTCCTGATGAAGGCCAGGGGCTGAGGCCCCGATGAAGGCCAGGGGTGAGGGGGTGGTGAGCGGATGAACGACACAGGGACGCGGTACGGATCCGGCGCGCCCGGCGCGGCGGAGGCCGCCGCCGGGCCCGGGACGCTGATCGACAGGGACGGGCAGGTGCAGTGGGCGGGGCTCCTGCTCGGTCCAGGCACCGCCTACTGGGTCGCGGCCGAGGGCCTCACCGGCTGGGAGGAACTGCCGGGCCTGGAGTCGTCCGACGCCAACCGCCCGACCGGGCACGGCGGCTGGCCGGGCACCCAGTGGGCCCAGCCCCGCACCATCACCGCTCAGCTGTGGCTCGCCCCGGACCCGGACGGCGGCCCCGAAGCGGCCCTGGACGCCCTGCGCGCGCTGCGCTCCGCCACCGGGATACGGGACGAGGAGGAGTGGCTCGCGGTGCGCCTGTACGGCGAGACGCTGGCCGTGAAGGCGCGCGTCACGCAGCGCGTCGTGCCCACGGACCGGCAGTTCCTCGCCGGCCGCCTGGCCAAGGTGACGCTCCAGTGGAAGGCCATGGACCCACGGCGGTACGAGAGCGTCGCGCGCCGGGTCGAGATCGGGCTCCCGCGCCGGGAGCCGGGCCTGACCTGGCCGTTGACGTGGCCCTTGAACTGGGGCACCCCGGGGTCCGTCGGCGAGGCGACGGCGGAGAACGCGGGGAGCGCCCCCGCCCACCCGCTGATCACCTTCACCGGGCCGTGTGCCGGTCCGCGCCTGGCCAACCACGACAGCGGCACCTGGCTGGAGTACGACCTGTCCCTGTTGCTCGGCGACGTGCTGGAGGTCGACACCGCCGAAGGCTCCGTGCTGTTCAACGGGACGGCCTCGCGCCGCCACACCGCGGTCGTCGGCAGCGTCCCCGAGGAGCTGTTCACCCTGGCCCCCGGCGCGTCCCGGCTGTCCTTCCGGGCCCAGTCCGGCGACGCGGAGCGGGCGTCGGCCACCGTCGCCTGGCGGTCGGCCGAGTGGTGAGCCCGTACCGCGGGGCCCGGCCCGTGTCCCGAGCGCGGGACGGCGCCCACCCCACCGACCGGCAATCCGCGCGACTTTGGAGAGTTCCATGACGACACGTTCCGCATGGCACCTGCCCACCGGACAGACCCGGGAGGACACCCGGCTCGCCATGAGCCTCGGGATGGCGTCCTCCGGCCCGCTGACCGCCCGCGGCGGCTGTGCCGTGGGCGGCCTCCAGCTGACCGGCAGCGCGGCCACCAGCATGCAGGCCCGCCTCTCCCCGGGCCGCCTCTGGGTGCCCGGCGGCTCCGCGGCGGCCCAGGGCGGCTACCCGGTCACCGTGGACGCCGACACGCAGCTCACCTTCGCCGACGGCCATGCCACACTGCCGCGCATCGACGCGCTCGTGGTGCGGGTGTACGACGCGGACTACGACGCCTCGGGGCGCTACGAGGCCGTCCTGGAGATCGTCCAGGGCACCCCCGCGAGCGCGCCGGTGCCGCCCGCGCTGCCGAAGAGCGCCGAGCTGCTGTACGAGGTGTCGGTCGGTGCGGGCGCCTCCGCCACGCGGGGCATCACCTGGGCGACGGCGGTCGCCGACCGGCGCCGCTACACCGCGGCACTCGGCGGCATCCTGCCCGCCGGGGGCGGACACGGCGCCCAGGGCACGTACGCGGGGCAGTACCGGGACGCGGGCGGGCGGCTGGAGCGCTGGGACGGCGGCCAGTGGCAGCAGTACATCCCCGACGCCATGCTCAAACGCAGCCCGGCCCTGGGGTACACCAGTTCCACGGCGTACACCGAGACCCTCACCGACGCGGGCCCGCTCACCGCCGAGTTCACCGCACCCTCCTCGACCTGGGTGCACATATCGGTCGGGGCGCGCATCGCGGGTGAGGGAGGCGGCGGCTACTTCTCGGTGAACGTCCGGCCGCGGGCGGGCGGCGCACTCCTCGTCACCGCCTCCGACGACGCGGCCGCCGTCTACACCGGGGCGGGCTCGGCCTCCGTGTTCACCAACTTTCCCCTGGGGCGCCTCACCCCGGGGGTGGTGTACACCGCGACCGCCGCCCACAAGGCCGGGTCCCCCAAGGCCTGGTTCGACAGCCGTTTCATCCGCATCGATCCGGTCGCCTGACGCATGGACAGCCCCTACGTCGCGTACTTCACCGACCTGTGCACGGGCACCCCCATCGACGCCCTCCCCATGCAGGGCCTGGAGTTCGACGACTACATCGGCAAGCCGGGCTCGCTCAGCGCCACCCTGCCGGTGCCCAACCGGCGGATGGCACGGCGGGTCAGGGAGCTCGTGGAGGGCCGTACCGCCGTCTACCTCGAACGTGGCGACCAGGTGTGCTGGGGCGGCATCGTCTGGACGCTCACCCCGGCCATGGACGAGCAGGGCATGGTCACCGTCGCGCTCCAGGCCGCCACCTTCGACTCGTACGCCGGCCACCGCCACCTCCGGCGGAACCTCACGTACACCGATACCGACGACCTCACCATCGTGCGCGGCCTGTGGGAGCACATCCAGAGCATGCCCGGCGGTGACATCGGCGTCGGCTTCGCGCCCGCGCCACGGGGCACACCGCGCACGGTGACGTACCGCGACGGCGACGAGACGACGGTGGAGGAGGCGATCGCCCAACTGGCGTCGATGGAACCGGGTTTCGAGTACCTGGTGAGCGTGTACCGCGACCCGGTGACCGGGCAGCGCGCCAAGCGGCTGCTGTTCGGCGTCCCGCGCATCCAGGTCGGCGAGGGCACCACCGTCCTGGACCTGCCGGGCGACATCCTCACGTACTCCTTCCCCCGCGACGCCACCCGCGGCGGCACCACCGCGCGCGCCCGCGGCGGCACCCCCGAGGGCGCGGACCGCCCCGTCATCTCGGACGAACAGGTGGCGCACGCGCTGATCAGCGCAGGCTTCCCGCGCCTTGACACCACGTCCGACCACAGCAACGTCACCGCCAAGGCGACACTCGACGCCCTGGCCCGCACCGAACTCGGCGCGCTCGGCGGCCCGGTCGTGATCCCCGCCGTCCGGGTCCGCCTCGACGCGGACACCACGCCCTCGCTCCTCGGGACGACCGTGCGGCTGCGCATCCACGATGTGTGGTTCAGCGAGGGCCTCGACGCGACGTACCGCGTCATCGGAGTCAAGGTCACCGCCCCCGAGCGGGGCCGCGCCGAAACGGCGGAACTCTACCTGGAAGGCATGGAGGGCCCCTGATGCCGAATCTTCCCGAGGACATCCTGGACCGCATCAAGAACTTGGAGCGGCAGGTGCGGCAGCTGACCACGTACGTCAACACGCGTGCGGCGGCGGCCCCCGCGAGGCCTGCGGGGAGCGTCAGCGACGAGGAGGCGGACGAAGGCGGGGACGCCGGTGGGAAGGGGCAGGCCCACTGAGCCGCGTCGTCGCCTCCTGTGCGGGAGCGGTCGCGCTCCGACCGTTGTCACCGGGCCCGCGGCGCCGGACCATGTGAGACACCCCCGGAAACGCGAGCCCGGGGTGGGGTGGGGGAGTCGTGACCGAGATCAGGGCCGCTGAACCGCCGGACGACAGCAGCACGGGCCAGGGCTTCGAGAAGATCCAGGTCGAGGTGCGCCCCGACCCACAGCAAGCCGGGAACCTGACGTCACGTCAGATGGTCGAGCGGTTCCAGGCGCGGGCCGGGGAACTGGGCGCGTCCATCGGGTCCGTGGCCGAACGCATTCGCGCATCCCTTGAGCAGCACCTCGCCGGCGGCTCCGCCTCCGACTGGGAGCTCGGCGAGGTCAGCCTGCAGTTCTCCGTCAGTCTGGAGGCGGAGACCGGCGTGCTGATCTCGAAGGTCTCCAGCGGTGCCACCTTCCAGGTGTCGCTCACCTGGTCCCGCGGCCCCGGAGAGCCATGAGCCGGCCGGCGGTCGGGGAGGTCGTCGGCGCGGGCGGCTCCCTCGGCACGGCCTTCGCCGTCGACGCGGGCACCCTGGTCACCTGCTGGCACTGCCTCATCGACGCCAAGGGAGAGCTCCTCCAGGAGGAGTTCTCCGTACGGCTGGGACCGGACGTCACCCTGCTCGCGAGGTACAGCGACCACGACCCCGTCCTCGACGTGGCACTCCTCACCCTGGACAAGGGGAGTCCGCTGCCCGGCAGATGGCATCCCCTTTCCCTCGGGACGGCGGCGGACGCACCCAAAGGGACACCCGTGGAAGCGCTCGGCTGGGCCTTGTACAGTCCGTCGACGTCCGATCCGCAGACCATGCCGGCCAAGATCGCTGTGGAGAGTACCGCGATCCTCGACGGCCGGCGGGTCATGCAGCTCTTCTCCGGGGAGGTGGGGTTCGGGCTGCGGCCCCGTGGCTTCAGCGGCGGGCCGGTCCTCGCGGATACCGTGAGCGGTCAGGTGGCCGTCGGCGTCGTGCGCTGGATGCAGGAGGACGAGGCGGACTCCTCGCGCGCGGTGGGCGGTACCGTCTACGCCTCTCTCGCCGAGGACATCGTCCGCCGCTGGCCCCGGCTGGCACGCACCGTTCAGCCGCTGGAGGAGCTCGCCGGTGATCCGGGCGCTCCTGGGTACCCTCTCGTCGCCAACTTCCTCGACACCCACCTCAACGGCCCCGGCGGCAGGCTCCCGTTCGCGGGCCGTCGGGACGAACTCACGGCCCTTAACTCCTGGCTCGCCGACTCCGACGCTCCTGCCTACTACCTGGTCACCGGCAACGCGGGCACCGGCAAGAGCACCCTGCTCACCCGCTGGGCCGAGGACGTGGTCAAGCGGGCGGACCCGACGGTGCACACCGTGTTCTTCCCGGTCAGCCTGCGCAGCGACACCGCTGGGGCAGGCTCGGTCTGCGAAGCCCTGGCGCACCGGATCGCCCGCGTGCACGAACACCGGCAGGACCTCGGCACGAGTCCGCGGGACGCCCTGGCCGCTCTCCTCGCCCGCGCCGCTCCCCACGGAACGACCCTGCTGGTCGTGATCGACGCCCTGGACGAGGTCGACGGCTGGCTGTCCGGCCGGCCGTACCCGCTGCTCCTGCCACGCCGGCCGGGCCGCGACGTCCGCATCCTGCTATCCGCCCGCCGCACCCGCCAACTCCCCACGGCCGAGCACTGGTTCGACGCCATCGATGTCCGCCCCGACGGCGCTTCGGCCCTGCTGACCGCGTTGGGCGACGACGCGGTCGCCGAACTTCTCCGGCAGGCCGTGTCCGACCGTGAAGGGACGAGCACCGAGGCCCTCGACCGCGCGGCGCCGCACCTCCTGCGGCTGACCGGGGGAGACCCGGTGACCACGGCCCTGTACCTCCAGGACCTGCGCCGGCGGCCGGACCAGGACCTGGAACAGTGGATCTCGCGGCTGCGCACCACCCGACCGGGCCTGGAGGGTTTCCTGGACCGCTGGTGGCGGGAGCAGAACCTGCTCTGGGGCCAGAAGGAGCCCGGTCTCGTCGACGACGCGGGGTGCCTGTTCAGTGTCCTGGCGCTCGCTCACGGCCCTGTGACGCTGGGGGAACTGCGGCTGCTGGCCGGCAAGGTGCTCGACAGGAAGGTGAGCGGGGACCGGCTGGCGGCGGCGCTGACCCTTCTCGACCGTTTCACCCTGCCCGGCTCCGGGGAAGCGTCCGTCGCTCTCGCCCACCCCCTCCTGGCCGGTCTGCGGACACGGCAGCTGCGGGACAACGACGAGCTGGACGAGTACCGGGACGCGTACACCGGCTGGGGGCGGCAGACTCTCGACGCGCTCCGCTCGGGTGACCTCGCGCCCACCCGGGTACCGGGCTACCTAGCCCGCCACCTCGCCCAGCACCTGCTACCGGCGTCCGAGTCCGCTTCCGAGTCCGACACCGAGTCGTACGGAGACGACGCGACCGAGTACCTCTCCGACGCCCTGCGGCTCGTCCATCCCCGATGGCGGCAGGTGCGGGAGGAGACCGCGGACGACGTCGACGGCTACCGCCGGGACGTGGCGCGGGTCGCCGCGGCCGTCCGCGGCGCCAACCAGCGGGCCTTCTCCGCGGACCGGAGTCTGCCGCGCCTGCCCGAACAGGTCGTGTGTGCCGCGGCCCTCGCCGGTGAACGTACCGCCCTCTCCGACGAGATGACCCCGGGACTCGCCGCCCAGCTCGTGCGCCACGACCTCTGGCGGCCCGGCCGGGCCCTGGCGTATCTCGAAGGCTTCGCGGAACTGTGGAGCCACACCTGTCTGATGGGCATCGCGCACCTGGCCCCCTTCATGCGGGACGAGGACCTGCCGCGGCTGTACCGGCTCCTTGAGCGCCGGCCCCACAGCGGCGAGACGGAAGACCTCGCCCGCGCCACAGCCGCCTACGCACACCGCCTCCTGGAACTCGGTCGCCCGGAGGAAGCCCTGGCGGTGGCCGACTGGCTGGCCGAACACCCTCCCGAGCCGCCGCCTCCTGCGCTGGATCCTCATGCGCCCGGCGGCCCGGCCACACCCGACGAACACCCGGACCGCGCCTTCGTCCGCCTCTGGACCCAGGCCGAACTGATTCGGCTGCTGCCGGAACCGCTGGCCCGCACCGTACTCACCGCCGTCCTGCGGAACACCACGCCCACCGGGTGCCCCGACCGCGCCGCCTGCCATCTGACCCGGTGCGTCACCAGGCAACAGGCCGAGCAACTCTGGCCGCCCACACCGTACGAGGCCCTCCCGGAGTGGGTCAGAGCCGCCCGCAGTCAGCCCGGTCTCGACAGGTACGCCGACGAACCCGGTGGCCCCTACGGGCCGGGACAGGTGCTGGCCGCGAGCCTCGACCACCGGAACGACAGCACCTTGCCCTTCGTCCCCTACCCGTGGTGGGTGCCCCCTGTGGGAGTGAACGGCAAGGCATACGTGGCAGTCGCCCGCTGGCTCGGAGACAGGGTGCACGAGCGGGTCCTCTGCCGACTGTCCACCGGGGACGACCAGGGCGGCGCCTTCGCGCGACGCAACCAGGTGCCGGTCGCCTTCGCATACGACTACGACGGACTGATGAGCGGCGTCCCCGCGCGCTACGCGTCCTGGGTGGCCGAGCAGATCACCCGCCGCATGACGGACGACGACCGCACGCCGGCGCTCATCCAGCTGCTTCCCTCCCTGGAGGGAGAGGACCGGCGGACGCGGGCGGACGAAGTCTTCGACACCCTGCCGTACCGCTTCAGCGACCCCCGGCCACGCTGGCCTCCCAGGGTCAACCACTTCGACATCGCCCGCGTCCACGCCCCCGCGTTCGCGGCCGCCGGTTACACCGACCGCATCCTGGACCTGATCGAGGCAGGGACCCTCGACGCGGACAACGGCTGGATCGAGGGTCTCGCCCCCGCGCTGACGCGGGACCAGACCGAGCGCGCGCTGGCCATCACCTCGCCCGACCCCGCGGACCGCGAGAGTTGTCCACCACGCCGATACCTCCTGCCCCGGCTGGCCTCCTTCGGCCGACAGGAGGCGGCTCGTGCACTGGACCTCGTATACGAGCAGTCCGACCCCAAGGCCCTGCCCGGTGAGCTGCGTCAGCTCATGGAACGCCACCTGCCCGACACCGTCCATCAGCCGAACGGCCGAGCCGCGTACGGAGAAGTCTGGTGGGAGCAGCGGGAGATCGATCTGCCGGGCGTCATACCGGTGTACGACAGCGGAGTGCGGCGCTACCCGATCCGGCCGGGCCCGCCCCGGGACCCGGCCGCCGACGGAGGCGCCAACAGAGCAGAGGTACTGCTCGACCGTGCCTTTGACCGCGCCTGCGTTCTGACGGAGGCGGGCGTGCCGCAACTCCTCGAAGAGGCGAAGGAGTCGGCGGCGGATCCCTGGAAGCGTCTTACCCTGCTGGCGGCCGGAACGCATCTCCCGCCGGGAGGTGGCTACGACACCGTCCTCGGAGAGATCACGTCGAGCCTGCGCGCGCTGCGGCAGAAGACCCTGAGTGCCGCGGCCTCGGCTCGGGACGTCGGCTTTCCCGAGCGATGCCCTTGGCTGGTCCGGGGCACGGACTCCTGGACGCCCTTCTTCGCCAGGCTGCTGGCGCCACGCGCCCGTCCGCCGGTCAAGGAACTGCTTTTCGACGGCGGGTTCCTCGACGGTGTCGAGCGCACGCATTACGGCATCCATCACGACGAAGAGCACCAGCGCATCGATGACTGGGCGTACCGCCTCCAGCCGCTGACTCCGCTTCTGGACCTCGCCGAACTGGACGCGCTTTCGGCCACCGAGGACCGCAACCTCTCCACCACCACACGCATGTCACTCCGAGCGGCCCTGGCCGGCTGCTACGCGGCACTGGGCGCCCACGAGGACGCGTTCGATCTGGCCTACGAGGTCGGCGGGCCCACCGATCTCCTGCGGTGGCACGCACTGGCCGACATCGCCGTCGTCATCCCGGCCGAGCAGATCCCGCGGTGGACGGCGGCAGTCCACGACACCATCAGGGAGCCGAAGCGCCGCGGCCCGCTCTGGTCGGTGATTCAGGACCGCTGGTCGGAGCTGGGACGCGACGGCCTGTGGCGGCTGTTCGACCAGTGGACGAGCGAACTCCGCCTCGACAGCACGCTGGGCGTCTACGCGGACACTCTCGCCTATCGTTACGCGATGGCCCGCCTGGGCGGCGACGACGAACCGCGCCGCATGCTCGACCTGATCGACCAGGGCGCCTAGGACGGGGCATGTGCCTCGTACTGGGCGGCCTGAGCGGTGAACATGCCTCGGTAGATGCCTTCGGGCCGGGCCATGAGCTGCTGGTGGGTGCCTTCTTCCGCCACCCGGCCCCGGTCGAGGACGTAGATGCGGTCGGCGTTGGCCGTGGCCGCGAGGCGGTGGGTCACGAGGACGACCGCGTGGCCTTCCCGAGCGAGGGTCCACAGGCTGTCGAACGCGGCGATCTCCGCGTGCGGGTCGAGGGCCGAGGTCGGTTCGTCGACCAGGAGGAAGGGAGCGCCCCGGTACAGGCTTCGGGCCGTGCCGAGCTTCTGCCACTGCCCGCCCGAGAGCTGCACGCCCCGCTCGTACCCCTTGTAGACGATCGAGTCCCAGCCGTGGTGCAGGCCCTCGATCATGTCGCGTACGCCCGCGGACGAAGCGGCTGACCTCACCCGGTCCATGTCGCGGAGCCGGTCACCCGCTCCGATCGCCACGTTCGCGGCGGCGGTCATCTCCCACCGGGGGAAGTCCTGTGCGAGCAGCCCCACCAGGGAGAAGACCTCGGCCCTGTCGGCGTCGCCGAGCTCGACCCGGTTGCTGCCCTCGGCATCCTCCCACCACACGTTCCCGCCCGCGGGCAGCAGCAGCCCGGAAAGGACCTTGGTCAGGGTGGTCTTGCCGGAGCCGTTCGCACCCACCAGCGCGGTCACCTCGCCACGGGGGACCCGCAGGCTGACGTCGCACAACGCGGGGGAGTCGGCCCCCGGGTAGGTGTACGACACGTCCTGCACGCGGACCTGGTGGACGCGGGACGGCAGGGCGGCGCCCCTGGTGGGGATGGCATTCTCGGCGGCCAGGGTGATGGCGTCCTCGGTGTCGGTGAGGAACAGCAGCTCCTCGTAGAGCCGGTTGACCTGCTGGACCAGGGAGGTCAGCCGGGCGGTCGAGGCGCGGATCGCGAGGACCGCGGTGCCGCCCACGGCGAGCGGCAGCGAGCCGTCGGCCAGCAGCCACCACAGCACCCCGTAGCAGCCGAGCGACGCGACACCCGCGAACCCGCCCGCGACCAGGTCGGTGGAGGCCTGCGCGCGAGCCAGGCGCCGCTGCTCCGCCTCGGTCTGGCGGGACATCTCCTCGTAGCTGGAGAGCAGCTTGGCGCCGGCGGCGTGCACGCGGATCTCTCCCTGCGCGTGCGGGCGGGTCAGGAAGCCAAGGAGCGAGGCGATGGCCCGCCGGTGGTCGATCCAGTGCGGCTTGGAGACGTACTCGCGGCGTGCGCAGCGGACCGCGCCCCACCCCTTGGGCAGGGCGATGACGAGCAGCATCGGCAGCAGCAGCCAGTGCAGCGACGCCAGGACGACCGCGGCCGCCACCATCGCGATCAGGACGTTGCCGACGCCGACCGAAAGGCGCAGCATGCTGCGGGCCGAGTCCGTGCCGAACCGGCCCGCCTCAAGCACCCGCTGGACCTCGGGGCGCTCGGTCGCCTCCAGCTCGACGCGGGTGACGGCCGTGTAGTACCGCGCGGAGACGGCACGCTCCACCTGTGGCTCAAGCCGCCCCGACATCGCCGTCGACCACGCCGTCAGCAGTGCCGCGAGTACCGCGGTCGCCGCCAACGCGGCCAGGGCGGGCAGCGCTTCGCGCAGCTTGTCCGCCGTCGGGCCCTGCGCGAACAGGTCCGTGAGCACGCTGTTGACCGCGACAAGGCCCCATGCCGCGCTCACCCCGAGGCCGAGCTGGGCGGCGACCACCGCCGCCATCGCCCGCCGGTCCGTCTCCCAGCCGGTGCGGAGCACCAGGGCGACCATGCGGGGCAGCGCGGCGGCCATGTGCCTGAACGAGAGCCTGGTCAGCGGGCTCGCGTGGCGCACGAAGGACTGGTCGTAGCGCAACCGGCCCCCGTACAACTCGCGCTCCGCGTTCGAGATGGAGTCCTTCGCCGGTGATCTCTTCGCGTTGTTCGTGCTCTGCGTGCTCGTCGTGCTCTCTGTGTGCTGCGTGCTCTGCGTGCTCTGCGTGCTCTTCCGGTTCTGCGGGGCGGCGCGGCGTGGGCCGGTGGGTGTCAACGTCGCTCCTTCCTGACGGCTTGCCGACGGCCGACGGTCGTGGCGGCTCTGTCGGGTTCAACGATCCCGTCACGTTTTCGAACACGTGTCTTTCGGCCGACTTGCGGAACGCGGTTTCCCGCGGTCGGCGGAAGGTGCGGGATGCATGGGCCCTTTGCCCCCAACGGGCTCCGCCCGCAGGGGACATGGCCGAAACGCCGTCAGTACGCCCGGTCGGCCTCCGGCTCGTGGTCCGCTCGGCCGGCCGGCGCGATGGCGGTCCTGGAGGTGACGTTCAACTTCCGCATGATGCGCGCCACATGGTGCTCGACGGTCCTCGTCGACAGGACCAGGCTCTCGGCGATCTCGCGGTTCGCGCGGCCCTGGACGACCAGGTGGGCCACCTCCCGCTCGCGCGGGGAGAGCTGGTCGCCGTAGCCGAGGCGGCCGCGGCGGTGGGTGGTGACGATGTCGTGGCGGCGCAGCAGCCGTTGGCAGCGGGCCACGTCCCAGCGTGCGCCCAGTTCCCGATAGGTCTGGCTCACCTCCTGGATCACGTCGGCCGCCGCTTCGCCGTGCAGGTCGAGCAGGCACCGTCCGCGGGCCTCCGCCGCCCGCGCGGCGTCGAAGGGGCGGCCGAGCGCACGCCACTGCGCCTCCGCGTCGCCGAGCAGCCCGACCGCGTCGTTCGGCCGGTCGTCGGCCCCGGCGAGCAGCGCCCGGCACATGGTCAGGGCGGCGCGCGCGGCGGGCGCGTCCCGCCGCTCCGTCCCCGCGGCGAAGTCGGCGACGAGCCGCCGGGCCCGCGCGGTCTGCCCACTGCCGTGCAGGGCCTCCACCGCGGTGGGCGACACCTCTCCCGCCCACACCCAACCACCCGTGCGCTCAAGGCGGTTCAGGGTCTCCTCCATCGCCTCGCACGCCTGGCCGGGGCGGCCGGCCTCCAGATGGACGCGGGCGGTGGCGGCGGCCGAGGCGGTGAGGATGACGCCGGTGTCGTAGCGGGTGATCCTGGCGGCCTCCGCGAGGTCGCGGCGGGCCCGGGGGACGTCGCCGAGCACATGCAGCGCGGTCAGCCCGCGGACCAGCATGGCTTCGGCGGTCAGGTCGGGTATCTCCTCGTAGAGCCGGGTGGTGCGGTCGGCCGCGTCGTGCAGTCCTTCCCAGCGGCCCTCGTGCCAGGCGAGCACCAGGCGGGCGGTGCGCGTGAGCCCTTCCAGGTACGGGCTGCTGGTCTCGGCGAGGCCGTGGGCCGCCCGTGCGAGGTACTCGCGGGCCCGTACGTCGTAGCCGAGGGCGGTGGCGGCGTGCGCCAGGTTGGTCCAGCCGCGGGCGTGGTGTGCGGCCTCCATGGCGGTCGCGGCCGGGCCGCGCAGGGCCTCGGCGGCGGTCCAGGCCCGGGGGTCGCCGAGCAGCATGAGCGCGGTGGCGCGGTTGGCGGCGACGGCGGCCCGGGCGACCGGGTCCGTGACCTGCCCGGCGAGCGTCTCGGCGCGCTCCAGCCAGTGCAGGTGGCGGTCGACGGGCCACCCCTTGATGGAGGGGATGGCGGCGACCGCCATGGCGCGGGCGGCGGTCTGTGGGTCCGAGAGTTCCAGGTCGGGTATGGCGCGGGCGACTTCGGTGAGGCTGTCGAGGGCTCCTCCGCTCTGATTGCGGAGTACGACGCTCAGGTGCAGCCGGATCTCGCCGCGCAGCCGGGGCGGCGGGGCGTCCTCGTCGAGGACCCGCCGTACCGCGGCGACCACGTGCTCGCCGGCGCGGGCGAGTTGTGCGGTGCGGGCGAGTTTCGCGGCGGTGCGGATTCGGCCGTCGGCGCGCGGGTCCTCGGCGACGGCCCGTGTGTAGAGACGGGTGGCGGTGGCGTAGTCGCCGGCCGTGGCCGCCCGGTCGGCCGCGGCGACGAGGCAGCGTACGGCCTCGCGTACGCGACCGGCCGCCCCGTAGAGCCGGGCGAGGTCCGCCAGCGGCAGCGGTCCTTCGCCTCCCCGGTGCAGGGCGCGGGCGGCGCGCAGGCTCAGTCGGGCCAGGCGCGTCCCCGGCATGCGGGCCAGTGCGGCGCGGCGGTCCAGCGGGTGCCGGAACACCGGGTGCGCCCCGTCACCCCGCAGCACGGACCGGCGCACGCACGCGTCCACGGCCGCTTCGGCGTCCTCGGGGGTGACTCCGGCCACCTCGGCGAGCACGGTGACGGGCACCGCACGGTCGAGTACCGCCGCTGCCTCCACGACGCGCAGGGCGTCCTCGCCCAGCCCCGCGTACCGCAACGCGAAATCGCGCCGGACCTGTGGCGGTACGCCGACGCCCCGCACGGCGGTGAGCAGGGCGTTCGGCGCCGACCGGCCGCCGTCACCCGCGGCCCACCCGTCGGTCCTCTCCTTCCCCCACTCGCCGGCGGCGGCCCGCAGCAACGCCTCGGCGACCTCCGCCAGCCCGCCGGTCAACTCGTGGACCAGCAGGACCAGTTCGGGCAGCTCATGCGGTTCGTCCACGTGCTGTGGCCGGTGGGTGTGCAGCCACTTGCGTACGAACTCCTCCGTCCCCTCGCACGTCCACGGCCGGACCCGGATCTCCTCCAGCCGGGCCCGTACCGGCAGAGGGACGCCGAAGACGGGCAGTCCGGGCGCGGCGTCCTCCGTGACGATCAGCCGCAGCCGGGGCGGCATCGCGGCCGTCAGGTGGTGGAGCAGCGCGAGGGTGGCGGGGTCGGCGTGGTGGACGTCCTCCATGATGAGGACGACGTCCCCGAGCGCGGCGAGCAGCGCCGCGACGGCTCGCGGCAGCAGGCCGCGCGGCGCCGCCGGGCCGGTGGTTGCCGCGGGCGGTCGCGGCAACCGGCCGGCCAGCTCGGGTACGAGGAGCCCGACGGCCCCGGCGACCGCCGGCAGGGGCCGTGCGGGGTCGCCGCTGCGCAAGGGCAGCGCGGCCAGCGCGTCGGCGACGGGAGCGAGGGGAGCGGCCACGGGGTCCGGGATGTCGGCGCACACCCCGCGCAGCTGCGTCCACTCCGCGAACTGAGCCCCGCCGAGCACGTCGTCCACCAGGCGGGACACGCCCGTTCCGGACTCTCCCCGTACCACCGCGACGGCCGGACCCTCGCACAGCGCTTCCCGCAGTCGTCGCGTCTCCTTCTCCCGCCCGATGGAACCGCTCCCGCCGGTCGACCCCGCGTCCCGGCCCGTATCGAAGGATCGTCTGTCCACGGCTCCGCCTCTCGCCTGCCGTTGCCGGTCCCTGGAAGGCCCGTCCTCGCCCGGCGTTCGTTGAACGGTGGTCTACTCGTCCACCGGGCGACGTCGCAATAGGGGTCCGCCACCTACGGAATGCCTCCGACCGGCGTCGGAGCGGCTCCGGGACCGCGGGCCGGCACGGAGAGCCGCGCCGCCTCCGCACTCTTTGGGTAGCGCTACGGATTGCTGGAGCGCTCCGGCCTGGCCGATGCTCTGGCCCGTCCGATGCCGTCACTCGGAGACGCACTCCGCGCGGCGCACACCTCACCTCATGTCATGTCCGTGACATTCGGCCTGCCCGGACGTGGCCCCGAACGGCTCTCCAGGGAGAAACCATGAAGATCGACGCTCGCGTCGTCCGGCGCGTGCTCGCCGTCGGCGCAAGTACCGCCCTGCTCGCGGGGGTTGCCGCGACCACCGGGGCCGCCGCCGCACCCGTGCCACCGGGCGGCGGCGAAGGCCGCATCGTCGGCGCGGACCGCCCCGGAGCGGTCGAAGGCTCGTACATCGTCACCTTCAAGAACTCGGTCGCCCGCGCCGACGTCCCCGCCTCCGCGAAGGCGCTGGCCAAGGAGTACGAGGGCAGCCTGCGCCACACCTACACCGCGGCCCTGCGCGGCTTCGCCGTGCGGATGACGGAGAAGGAGGCCAAGGAGCTGGTCACCGAACCTTCGGTGGCCCGCGTGGAGGCCGACGGCGTGGCGTACGCCGTGGACACGCAGTCCAATCCGCCCTCCTGGGGCCTGGACCGCGTCGACCAGCGCGACCTGCCGGTCGACGAGAAGTACACGTACGACACCACCGCCTCCAACGTGAACGCGTACATCGTCGACACCGGCATCCGCATGAGCCACCGCGACTTCGGCGGCCGCGCGGTCAGCGGCTACGACTTCATCGACGACGACTCCAACGCCTCGGACTGCCAGGGCCACGGCACCCATGTCGCCGGGACCGTCGGCGGCGGCTCGTACGGTGTCGCCAAGGGCGTCAAGCTGATCGGCGTACGCGTGCTGAACTGCCAGGGCACGTCGGGGGACACCTGGGCCCCGGTCCTCGCGGGCATCGACTGGGTGACCAAGCACGCCGTGAAGCCCGCCGTGGCCAACATGAGCATCGGCGGCGGCAAGAACCAGTCCGTGAACGACGCCGTCGCGGCCTCCATATCCTCCGGCGTGACCTGGGTCGTCGCGGCCGGCAACAACAACGCCGACTCGTGCTCGTACTCCCCGTCCTCCACCCCCTCGGCCATCACGGTCGGCGCGACCGACAGCCGGGACGCCCGCGCCACCGGCTGGACCAACGGCCAGGGCTCCAACTACGGCTCCTGCCTGGACATCTTCGGGCCCGGCGACAGCATCGTCTCCACGTCCAACTCCGGTGACAGCGCCTCGCAGACGATGAGCGGCACCTCCATGGCCTCCCCGCACGCCGCGGGCGCGGCCGCCCTGCTGCTCGCCGCCGACCCGACGTGGTCCCCGGCCCAGGTCCGCGACAAGCTGGTCGCGGACGCCACGTCCGGCAAGGTCACCGACGCCCGCACCGGCTCCCCGAACAAGCTCCTGCACACCGGCGTGGGCGACGGCACGCCGCCCACCGGCAAGAAGTTCGAGAACACCGACGACTACCCGATCCGCGACAACGCCACCGTGGAATCCCCCCTGCCGGTCACCGGCGTCGCCGGCAGGGCCCCGGCCGACCTCGCCGTGTCCGTGGACATCCGCCACACCTACCGCGGTGATCTCAGGATCGAGCTCGTCGCCCCCGACGGCACCGCCCACCTCCTGAAGGACTACGACAGCGACGACAGCGCCGACGACGTCAGGACCACCTACCGCGTCGACGCCTCCGGTGAGAACGCCGACGGCACCTGGAAGCTGCGCGTGACCGACAACTGGACCAACGACACCGGCACCATCAACGCCTGGTCCCTGCAGTTCTGACCCGCCCAACGCATCGAGGGCGCCGACCCGTACGCACGGGTCGGCGCCCGGCGGCGTGCTCAGCGCCTCGGCGGCAGCCGGTGCAGGGTCACGTCGCGCAGCGCGGCGTCCGAGACGGTCAGGCTGAGGAAGGTGCAGTACGGCTGGCGCCTGCGGTCCGTGGGCGAGCCCGGGTTGAGGAGCCTGAGGCCGCCGGGGGCCTCGGTGTCCCACGGAATGTGGCTGTGCCCGAACACGAGCACGTCGAGATCCGGGAAGCGCTCGGCGCACCGGCGCTCGCGTCCGGCCGCCGCGCCGGTCTCATGGACGACACCGAACCGCAGACCCGCGAGGTCGGCCCGCTCGACCTCGGCGAGGCGGCGGCGCAGCGCCGGGCCGTCGTTGTTGCCGTACACGCCGATCAGCCGCCGCGACCTGGACTCGAACAGGTCCAGGGTGGCCTCGTCGAGCCAGTCCCCGGCATGGATCACCACGTCCGCCCGGTCGATCCCCGCGAGCAGGGCGTCGGGGAGGCGCTTGGCGCGCGCGGGCACGTGGGTGTCGGAGGTCAGCAACAACCGCATGGGCCGAGCTTAAGGCCTGTCTTTGAACCCCCGCCTGCGCCCCGGCGCCCGGCACGCACGCTCGGCGCACGGAACACCGCTGCGCCCGCGCTTCGCGCGGACGACGGGGGTTCAAAGACAGGCTCTTAGGCGGTGGTGTGCGCGAGTTCCTGGCTCAGGTGGCCGGCGAGCTGTGCGGGCGTGGGGTTCTCGACGATGGCCACCATCGCGATCTCCATGCCGGTCAGCGTCATCAGCGTCTTGGTGAGTTCGAGAGCGGTGAGGGAGTTGAGGCCGTTCTCGAGGAAGTTGCTGTCGTCGTCGAGGGTGGTGTTGAGGAGCGTGGCGGCCTGGGTGCGGATGGTGTCGGTGAGGAGCCGCTCGCGCTCCTCGGAGGTGGCCGCGGCGAGCTGCTTCTCCAGCTCGGTGGCGTCCTGGCCGGGGGTGTTGCCGGTGCTGGTCATGAATGCTCCTGTGTGAGTGGGTTGGTGGCGTGTCACACCGAAGGGTGCGCGGTGTGGTCGTGCAGCCAGTAACGCGTGGCCTGGAAGGGGTACGTCGGGAGGTCGACGGGCCGGGGGTGGGGCGTGCGCCGGACGAGTGGGGTCCAGTCGACGGCGCCGCCCTTGACGTACAGCTCGGCGAGCGCGCTGAGCAGGGTGTGGGGGGAGTGGTCGCCGAGGCGGAGAAGTGTGGGGGCGTCGGGGTCGGGGGGTGTGGCGGTGGGGGGTGTGGTGAGGTGGTGGTGCCAGTAGGCGGGCGTGGTGACAGGGGCGCCGTTCGGGGCGGTGCTCGTGAGGGTGAGTGTGGGGGGCTGGAACGTCAGCTGTTGCAGTACGGGTTCGTAGGCATCCGGCGTGGGAGGCCGGGTGCCGTCGGCGGTGGCCGTGGCGTGGGCGGCGGCCAGGCGGCACGCGTCGTCCAGGCCGAGGACGCCGGCGCCGTAGGCGGCAGCGATGTGGCCGACGCCGTCCCCGGTGAGCGTGTGCGGGTGGAGCCCGGCGTCGAGGAGCAGACGGGCGAGCGCGGCCTGGACCGCGAAGCGCAGGGGCCCGGCGGGCAGGGGGCTGGCCAGATGCGTGCCGAGGAGGCCGCGGGCCTCGTCGAAGGCGGTCGCGAACGCGGGGAAGGCCGCGTACAGGTCGGCGCCCGCTTCGGCGTCGGGCGACGGGCCGCCGTCGAAGTGCCAGACGGCCTTCTCGGGGGCTGTGGGACTGTCGTCGGGGGAGGTGCGGACCAGGGCCGGGTGGTCGTCGCCCGCCGCCAGCGCGCGCGTGGCGGCGAGGAGTTCGGCGGGGTCCGCGCCGGTGAGGACCGCGCGGTGCTCCATGGGGCTGCGGGTGCCGGCCAGCGCGTACGCGACCTCGGCGGGCGAGGGCGTGGGGTCGACGGCGGACAGGTGGGTGACGAGGGCGTCGGCCTGCGCCCGGAGCGCTTGGGGGGTGCGTGCGGAGAGGGGCCAGACCACCGGCGGACGCGCGGGGGCAGCGGGGTCGGTGGGCGCGTCCTGAGCCGGTTCCGCGGGGGCCGGAGGCTCTTCCAGGATGAGGTGGGCGTTCGTGCCGGACGTGGCGAACGCGGAGATGCCGACCCGCCGTGGCTCCGTGCGGCGGGGCCAGTCGACCGCCTCGGTGAGCAGCTGGACCCCGCCCTTCTTCCAGGCCGCGAGGGGCGTGGGACGGTCCACGTGGAGGGTCGGGGGCAGCGTGCCGTGCCGCAGGGCCTGCACCATCTTGATGACCGCGGCGCTGCCGGCGGCGCCCTGCGTGTGGCCCGTGTTGGATTTGACGGAGCCGAGCCACAGCGGCCGGTCGGCGCTCCTGCCCGCACCATAGGTGGCCAGGAGGGCCTGCACCTCGATGGCGTCGCCGATGGGCGTGCCCGTGCCGTGCGCCTCGACGGCGTCGACCTGGTCGGGGGCGAGCCGGGCGTCGGCGAGGGCGGCGCGGATCACCTGCTGCTGGGAGGGGCCGTTGGGGGCGGCGAGGCCGTAGCCTGCACCGTCCTGGTTGACGGCGGAGCCGCGGATGACGGCCAGCACGGGGTGGCCGTTCCGCTGCGCGTCGCCGAGCCGCTCCAGGAGGACGAGGCCGACCCCTTCGCCCAGGCCCATGCCGTCCGCCGCCGCGGCGAACGGCTTGCAACGGCCGTCCGGCGCCAGGGACTTCTGGTGGGCGAACGCGTGGAACGTGTGCGGCGTCGACATCACCGTGCCGCCACCGGCGAGCGCGAGGGAGCACTCCCCGCGGCGCAGCGCCTGACAGGCCAGGTGGATGGCGACCAGCGACGACGAGCAGGCCGTGTCCACGCTGATCGCGGGGCCTTCAAGGCCGAGGGCGTAGGCGATCCGCCCGGAGACGAGGCTGCCCGACGTGCCGCCGCCGAGGTAGGGGAGCAGCTCGTCGGGCGCGGTCTCCAGGCGCGTCGCGTAGTCGTGCCCGGTGGCGCCGACGTAGCAGCCGGTGAGGGAGGAGCGCAGGGTGTGCGGGGCGATGCGGGCGCGCTCGACGGTCTCCCAGGCGAGGTGCAGCATCAGGCGCTGCAGCGGTTCGGTGGCCACGGCCTCCGTCGCGCCGATGCCGAAGAAGCCGGCGTCGAATCCGGCCGCGTCGTCGAGGAAGCCGCCGAGTTCCGCGTACGGGGGTTCCTCGGGGAGCTCCCAGGCGCGGTCGTCGGGGAAACCGGTGACGGCGTCGCGCCCCTCGGAGACGAGGTCCCACAAGTCGTCGGGGGTGCGGGTCTTGCCGGGCAGACGGCAGGCCATGGAGACGACGGCGATCGGTTCGTGGCGCGCGGCCCTCAGCTCGCGCAGCTGCTGCCGCGCC
Source organism: Streptomyces sp. NPDC058284 (assembly GCF_042881135.1). Taxonomy (NCBI): domain Bacteria; kingdom Bacillati; phylum Actinomycetota; class Actinomycetes; order Kitasatosporales; family Streptomycetaceae; genus Streptomyces; species Streptomyces sp. NPDC058284. Next base: position 352,634 of record NZ_JBHVYE010000001.1, on the reverse strand, counting down.
TGGTGCAGTTCGGCGGTCGTCCACTTGAGGTATTCGACGAGCTTCTCTTCATTCGCCACGGGAATGGTCAGCCTTCCTGTTCTCGCGCGTGAAGCCTCAGGTGGGAGCCTCAAGGAGCCTCAAGGAGACCGAGTACGGGGCGGGCGGGCGTGCACCGCACCCTGTCGGTGCCAGGGTTGCCGCGGCTGCTTAAGCGGGTCTAACCCCCGTCTTGCCGCCGGGCCGCGGCGCTCCCGCGGGCGCGTCCAGCTCGCGTGCCAGGCGCAGGAGGTCGGCCGCGATCTCGTCGGGCGCCCCGGCGTGCAGGTCGTGGTCGGAGCCGGGGTACCAGCGCACGGTCACCCGGTCCAGGGCCGCTTCGGCGGCGGCCACCCACGCCCGTACCTGGTCGGAGAGTTGAGGGATGGCCGGGATGATGGGCAGCAGTCGGACCGGGACGGCGATCCTCGGGTACCAGTCGGCGGGGGCCTCCCGCTGCAGGCTCTCCACGATCGACATGACCTGCTCGGCGGTGAGGCGGGGGACGAGCATTCCGTCCGGCCCGATCCGGTAGTCCGCGAGGCGCGCCTCGACGGAGGCCGGCGACCAGTTGGGGTGGGTGGCCTTCAGGTAGGCGCGCATGTCGGCCGCGCTGGTGGTGCCCTGCTGCGCCCGTCGGACCACGTCGGCGGTGCGTTCCCAGAAGGCCCGCATCACCGGCCCGTCGAACTCGTACCAGCCGCCGTCGATCAGGACCAGACCGGACACCAGGTCGGGCCGCCCGGCCGCGAGGCGCAGCGCCAGGTGCGCGCCCCAGGAGTGGCCGGCCACCAGGGCGCCGGACAGGCCGAGGGCGGTGACCGCCGCTATCAGGTCCGCGACGACCGCCGCGTTCTCGTAGCCGTCCGGCGGCGCGTCCGAGTCGCCGTGGCCGCGGTGGTCGACGGCGTAGACCGGGTGTCCTGCAGCGGCCACGCGTCCGGCGACCTCGTCCCACATCCGGGCGTTCGAGAGCATGCCGTGCAGCAGCAGGTACGGGCGGCCCACGGCTCCCTTACCCGCTGCGGGCAGGTGCCGGACGTTGAGGGTGACGGTCTTCGAGACGGGGACGCGGAGGTTCTTCACGGGCGGGCCCTCTCAGGGGCGCTGCGCGGTCGCGAAGATGTACCCGAGCTCGGGCATCTTGCCGAGGGCGGCCTGGTTGTGCAGGAAGAGTTCGTAGCCCTCGACGCCGATGATGTCGACGTACTCGTCCCGGTGGGCGCGGATCCACTCGACGTATCCGTCGTAGGTCTTGTTGGTCTCGCGGGTGATGTCGGTCAGTTCGAGGACCGTCCAGCCGGCCGCGCGGAAGATGTCGGGGTAGTCCCCGATGTCGGTGAGCGCGGCGTAGATGGTGGTGTCGCTGACGGTGGCGGTGCGCGGCTTGCCGGGGTCGGGGTTGAGATAGACCATGTCGGCGATGGGCATCCGCGCGCCGGGCTTCACGACGCGCAGCGCCTCGGTGAGGACCTGCTGCTTGTCGGGCATGTGCAGCATGGACTCCAGGGCCCAGCAGTGGTCGAAGGACCCGTCGTCGAACGGCAGGTTCATGGCGTCGACCTGCTCGAACCTGACGCGGTCGGCTAGGCCGGCCTCGCGCGCCCGGCGGTTGCCGCGCTCGACCTGGCGGGCGCTCACCGAGATGCCGACCACCTCGACGTCGCGGGCGCGGGCCAGCTGCATGGCCGGGGTGCCGTTGCCGCAGCCGATGTCGAGGACGCGGTCGCCGGGGCCGGGGTCGAGACGCCGGATCATCTCGTCCGTCATCTGGACCATGGCCTGGTCGAACGTGGCTTCCTGGGCGCCGCCGTCGAACCAGTAGCCGTAGTGCAGGTTGCCGTCTCCGAGCTGGGTCATCAGATCGAAGACCTTGTGGTCGTAGTAGTGGCCGATGTCGCTGGGCTCGGGGGCGACGGTCTTGTTCACCGTCGGGGGCTTCTTGGTCGTCGCGTTCTTCGTCACGGCCTCAGCGTCACGGCGCGCCGCGGGCGGTCACAACCCCAGCCCTGCCCCTCAACAGCCCCTAAGGGCAATCCGGGACCACCCCTACTGGGGCCCGCGCGTCTTGACGGCTCCCTTACGGAACGGGTGGTACCGCGCCGAAAAAAATGAGAGTAGGCTCCGACTAAAGATTGAGCTCTCTTTAGGAGGTCGACTCTCGTGTCAGATCTGGGTGCGCGGCGGTGGTGGGCCGTCGGGGCTCTCGTGCTCGCGTCGATGGTTGTGGGCTTCGATGTGACGATCCTCAGCCTGGCGCTGCCGGCCATGGCCGACGATCTGGGTGCGAACAACGTCGAACTGCAGTGGTTCGTCACGTCGTACACGCTGGTGTTCGCGGCCGGAATGATCCCCGCGGGCATGCTCGGTGACCGCTTCGGGCGCAAGAAGGTCCTGCTCACGGCGCTCGTGATCTTCGGCATCAGCTCGCTCGCCTGCGCCTACGCCACGTCCTCGGGCACGTTCATCGGCGCGCGTGCGGTCCTCGGCCTCGGCGCCGCGCTGATCATGCCGACCACGTTGTCGCTGCTGCCGGTGATGTTCTCCGACGAGGAGCGGCCCAAGGCGATCGGAGCGGTGGCGGGCGCGGCCATGCTGGCCTATCCGCTCGGCCCCATCCTGGGCGGCTACCTCCTCAACCACTTCTGGTGGGGCTCGGTCTTCCTGATCAACGTGCCGGTGGTGATCCTCGCCTTCCTCGCGGTGTCCGCCTGGCTGCCGGAGTCCAAGGCCAAGGAGGCCAAGCCGTTCGACATCGGTGGCCTGGTCTTCTCCAGCGTGGGTCTCGCCGCGATGACGTACGGCGTCATCCAGGGCGGCGAGAAGGGCTGGACCGACGTCACCACGCTCGTGCCGACCCTCGGCGGCGCGCTCGCCATCGTGGTCTTCGTCTTCTGGGAGAAGAGGACGGCCGACCCGCTGGTCGACCTCTCGCTGTTCCGCTCGGCCCGGTTCACCTCGGGCACCATGCTCGGCACGGTGATCAACTTCACCATGTTCGGTGTGCTGTTCACCATGCCGCAGTACTACCAGGCGGTCCTCGGCACCGACGCGATGGGCAGCGGCTTCCGGCTGCTGCCGATGGTCGGCGGCCTGCTCGTGGGCGTGACCGTCGCCAACAAGGTCGCCAAGGGGCTCGGCCCGAAAACCTCGGTCGGCATCGGCTTCGCCCTGCTGGCCGCCGCGCTGTTCTACGGCGCCACCACCGCGACCGACAGCGGCACCGGCCTGGCCGCCGCATGGACGGCGGCGTACGGTCTCGGCCTCGGCATCGCCCTGCCCACCGCCATGGACGCGGCCCTCGGCGCCCTCTCGGAGGACTCCGCAGGCGTCGGATCCGGCGTCAACCAGTCGATCCGCACCCTCGGCGGCAGCTTCGGCGCGGCCATCCTCGGCTCCGTCCTCAACTCCGGCTACCGCGGCAGGCTCGACCTCGACGGCGTGCCCGAACAAGCCCACGGCGCGGTCAAGGACTCCGTCTTCGGCGGTCTGGCGGTCGCCAAGGCGATCAAGTCCAACGGGCTCGCCGACTCGGTGCGCGCCGCGTACGTCCACGCCCTCGACGTCGTCCTCGTGGTGTCCGGAGCCCTCGGCCTGCTCGGCGTGCTGCTCGCAGTGGTGTGGCTGCCACGCCATGTTGGTCAGAGCACCGCCCAGCCCGCAGAATCTGAGCATGAAGCCGCAGACGCAGTCTGACCAGGGCAAAACCGTGCCTGGACTGAGAGAACGCAAGAAGGCCAGAACGAAGGCCGCGATTCAGCGGGAGGCGGTGCGCTTGTTCAGGGGACAGGGCTACTCCGCCACGACCATCGAGCAGATCGCCGAAGCCGCCGAGGTCGCCCCCAGCACCGTCTTCCGCTACTTCGCGACCAAGCAGGACCTGGTCTTCTCTCACGACTACGACCTGCCCTTCGCGATGATGTTCCAGGCCCAGTCGCCCGACCTGTCACCGATCCAGGCCGAACGGCAAGCCATCCGATCGATACTGAAGGACATCCCCGAACAGGAACTGGCGCTCCAGCGCGAGCGGTTCGTCCTGATCCTCTCCGAGCCGGAGCTCTGGGGCGCCAGTCTGGGAAACATCAGCCAGACCATGGAGCTCATGGGCGAGCAGGTGGCCAAACGGGCCGGACGCGATCCGCGCGACCCCGCGGTGCGCGCCTACACCGGGGCCGTCTTCGGGGTGATGCTGCAGATCTCCATGGACTGGGCCAACGACCCGGAGATGGACTTCGCGACCACGCTGGACGAGGCGCTCCGCTGCCTGGAGAACCTGCGGCCCTGACGTGGAGGGGCGGAACACCTCCCCGCCCCTCGACCGACGTCGTACGCGGCAGCCCTTGGCAGCCGCGTACGACCCCCGCGCCCCTCACATCCCCCGCAGGGGCGCGGGGCCCACAGGGGGAGAGGCGACCGCGCGCGGCCACGGTCCCCCCGGCTGCCGCGTACGGTCCAACCTGGCGTGCTCCGACTTCCCTCGGCGGAGCACGCCAGGGGCCCGTCCGCCCCTACACGGCCTGTGTCATGCCCCCGGCCCCGCCGCCAGCGCGGCCGCGATGACGTCGGCCACCCGCTCCTGGCAGCCGTCGAGGTAGAAGTGGCCGCCGGGCAGCACCCGCAGATCGAACCCCGCCGCGGTGCGCTCCCGCCAGGCCGCGGCCTCCTCCGGGGTGGTCCGCCCATCGGCGTCACCGATCAGCGCCGTGATCGGGCAGGCGAGACGCCCGGGTCCTGGCGCCTCGTAGGTGCCCACGGCCCGGTAGTCGGCCCGCAGCGCGGGAAGGATCAGTTCCTGCAGCTCAGGACTGGCGAAGAACCGCTCGTCGGTGCCGCCCATCGCCCGCAGGTGGGCCAGGAGGTCCGCGTCCCCGAACCGCCTGGCCCCACCGGCGGGCCGGTAGGGCCGCGCGATCCCCCCGGAGGCGAACAGGTGCACCGGCAGACCGGGACCCGCCGGACCCCGCAGACGCCGCGCCACCTCGAACGCCACGATGGCGCCCAGGCTGTGACCGAACAGGGCGAACGGCTTCCCGTCCGCGGGCAGATGGGCCACCACGCCGTCGGCCAGCTCGGCCACCGACTCCAGGCACGGCTCCGCATGCCGGTCCTGGCGCCCCGGATACTGCACGGACAGCACCTCGATGCCGGGTGCGAGCAGCCCGGAGAGCCCGAAGTAGTAGCTCGCGGAACCGCCCGCGAACGGAAAACACACCAGCCTCACCGGTGCCGCCGCGGCGTCGTGGTAGCGGCGCAGCCACACCCCGGACCCGGTCTTCTGCGGTACCCGCGCCGTGCCCCTGTCCATCGCACTCCCTCTCGTCCCGCTCCGCCGCGGACACTCCGACACGACGTCGCCGGTGCCGCTCGACCCCGATGCTGGCCGCACGCCATAGCGCGCCTCTAAAGCGGCGGGTGGCTAGCCGGGGTTTGGTTCGCCTTTAGAGAGCCCGCCCACGATGAGCCCGGTACTCGAAGCGATCTCCGATTTCGGACCGGGAGCGCCGTTGATGTCTTGTGGCAGCCAGTTGTTCCCAGCGCGACCGCAGCTGACGTGATGGCCACGCCCTCGGCGCCTTCGGCGGCTTCGGCGTCGTCGTCCTACCCGGCCGACGCGAGTCGTCGCCCCGTGTCCGAGCCGGTCGCGGTCGTCGGGATGGCCTGCCGGCTGCCCGGAGCCGATGGCCCGGACGCGTTCTGGGAGCTGTTGCGCGAGGGGCGCAGCGCGGTGCGCGCCGCACCGCCCGAACCCCGGCGAGCCGACTCCGGCCTGCACGGGCCCGGCGGCTACCTGGACCGGATCGACGGATTCGACGCGGCGTTCTTCCACATCGGCCCGCGCGAAGCCGTGACGATGGACCCCCAGCAGCGGCTGCTCCTCGAACTGAGCTGGGAGGCCCTTGAGGACGCGGGCATCCCGCCGTCCACCCTGGCGCACAGCCGCACCGGAGTCTTCGTCGGCGCCCTCTGGGACGACTACACGCACGTCCTGGACCACGCGCACACCCTGAAAGGCCGCACCGAAGACACCGTCTCCCGGCACACCATGACCGGCGTCCACCGCAGCATCCTGGCCAACCGCATCTCGTACACGTACCACCTGGCGGGGCCGAGCCTGACCGTCGACACCGCGCAGTCCTCCTCGCTCGTCGCCGTGCACCTGGCCTGCGAGAGCCTCCGCGGCGGCGAGAGCGAGGTCGCCTTCGCGGGCGGCGTCAACCTCATCTGCTCCCCGCACAGCACCGAGCTGGCGGCGGCCCGCTTCGGCGGTCTCTCCGCCACCGGCCGCTGCCACACCTTCGACGCCCGCGCCGACGGTTTCGTACGCGGTGAGGGCGGCGGACTCGTGGTGCTCAAGCCGCTCGCGGCGGCCCGGCGCGACGGCGACACGGTCTACTGCGTGATCCGGGGGAGCGCCGTCAACAGCGACGGCGCGACCGACGGCCTCACCCTGCCCAGCGGACAGGCGCAGCGGGACGTGGTGCGGCTGGCCTGCCGACGGGCCGGGGTGACGCCGGACCAGGTCCAGTACGTCGAACTGCACGGCACCGGCACGCCTGTCGGGGACCCGATCGAGGCAGCCGCGCTCGGCGCCGCCCTCGGCCGGGACCCGGCGCGCACCGCACCGCTGGCGGTCGGCTCCGCCAAGACGAACGTCGGCCACCTCGAAGCCGCCGCCGGCATCGTCGGCCTGCTCAAGACGGCGCTGAGCATCCACCACGGGCAGCTCGCGCCGAGCCTGAACTTCACCACCCCGAACCCGGCCATACCTCTGAGCGACCTCGGCCTGACCGTCCAGCGGCGAACGGGCGACTGGCCGCGCCCCGGACTCCCCCTGATCGCCGGGGTGTCCTCGTTCGGCATGGGCGGCACGAACAGCCACGTCGTGCTGGCCGCGGAGCCGGTCGAGACGTCTGCCTCGGAGCATGCCGTGCGGCCCGACGCGGCGGCCTCGCAGCAGGGCAGGGCCTCGACAGGGACCGGCACGCCACCCATCCCCTGGCCGGTCACCGCGCACAGCGCCCCCGCGCTGCGCGCCCAGGCCGGAAGACTGTACGCACACCTGGCCGACAGCCCCGCCGCCCCCGACGCCGCGCACATCGGCCACGCGCTCGCCACCACCCGCGCGTCCCTCACCCACCGCGCGGTCCTGCTCGGGAGCGGCACCACCGACCTGCTCGACTCCCTGACCGCACTGGCCGAGGGCGCGGACACCGCCGCCGTGGTGCGCGGCGAGGCGCACGACGACGGCAGGACGGCCTTCCTCTTCAGCGGACAGGGTGCCCAACAACCGGGCATGGGAAGGCAGTTGTACGCCGCGTACCCCGTGTTCGCCGCTGCCCTGGACGAGGCCTTCGCGGCGCTGGACGTCCATCTGGACCGCCCGCTGCGCGACATCGTCTTCGGCGAGGGAAGCGAACACCGGGCGCTCCTCGATCGGACCGTCTACACCCAGCCCGCGCTGTTCGCGATCGAGACGAGCCTGTACCGCCTGGCCCTCTCCTTCGGGCTGCGACCCGACTACGTCCTCGGCCACTCGGTCGGCGAGATCACCGCCGCGCACGTGGCCGGTGTCCTCTCGCTGCCGGACGCGAGCGCTCTGGTGGCCGCCCGCGGCCGCCTCATGCAGGCCGTACGCGCGCCCGGCGCGATGGCCGCGTGGCAGGCGAGCCCGGACGAAGCGGCCGAACTCCTCACCGGCCACGAGCGGCGAGCCACCGTCGCCGCCGTCAACGGCCCCGACGCCGTGGTGATCTCCGGCGACCGCGACACCGTCGACGAGCTGACCGCCGCCTGGCGCGGACGGGGACGCAAGGCACACCGCCTGCACGTCAGCCACGCCTTTCACTCGCCGCACATGGACTGCGTCCTCGACGAGCTGCGCGCCGTCGCCGCGGGCCTGACCTTCCACGCACCGGCCATCCCGGTCGTCTCCAACGTCACCGGCGAGCCCGTGACCGGCACCGAGCACGCCGATCCCGAGTACTGGGCGCGGCACGCGCGCGAGCCCGTGCGCTTCCAGTCCGGTGTGCGCGCGCTGTGCGAACGCGGTGTCACCACCTTCGTCGAACTCGGCCCCGACGCACCGCTGTCCGCGATGGCCCGCGCCTGCTTCCCCCCGTCCACGGGGCCGGGCGGCCCGCGCCCCGCGACGGTGGCCGCGTGCCGCCGGGGCCGCGACGAGACGGTCACGTTCATGACGGCCCTGGCCCAGGCGTACGTGCGCGGCTGCGACATCGACTTCACCGCCGCGTACGACAGTGACGCGGTACGCGCCGGGCGCCGCCCGAGCCTGCCCACCTACGCCTTCCAGCGGGAACGGCACTGGCCGGACACCGGCACGGGGCCGAGCGCCGTGGGCGCGGCGGTGGAGGGCCTGGTACGGGGGGAGGCGCGGGCGGACGCGACGGACAGCCGACGGATCGCTCCCGGTGAACGGGCGATGGCGGACGCGGGGGCCGACGAGCGGCCCGGACTCGCCGGCCGGCTGACCGCACTCTCCGCCGCCGACCAGGAACGCACCCTCATCGGCCTGGTCGCCAGGCACGTGGCAGCGGTACTCGGGTCCGCCTCGGGCGCGATCGGTACCGCCCGTACCTTCAAACAGCTGGGCTTCGACTCGATGGCCGCCGCGGAGCTGAGCGAACGGCTCGGCACGGCGACCGGCCTGCCGCTGCCCGCGACCCTCACCTTCGACCACCCGACCCCCTCGGCCGTGGCCGCCCACCTGCGCGCCCGGCTCATCGGGGCAGCCGACCCCGGCACCGCACCGCCCACCCGCACGGACGAGCCCGGCACGGACGGCGACCCGATCGCCATCGTCGCCATGAGCTGCCGCTACCCGGGCGGCGCCGTCACCCCGGAAGCCCTGTGGCGGCTGGTCGCCGAAGGTACCGACGCGACCGGCGAGTTCCCCACCGACCGCGGCTGGGACCTGGACCGGCTCTTCCACCCCGACGCCACACGGTCGGGCACCAGCTGCACGCGACGGGGCGGATTCCTGTACGACGCCGCCGACTTCGACGCCGAGTTCTTCGACATCAGCCCGCGCGAGGCGCTCGCCGTCGACCCGCAGCAACGGCTGCTCCTCGAATGCGCCTGGGAGGCGTTCGAACGCGCGGGCCTGACCCCGCAGGCGCTCAAGGGAAGCCCCACCGGCGTCTTCGTCGGAATGACGGGCCAGGACTACGGCCCCCGGCTGCACGAACCGTCCCTGTCCACCGACGGCTACCTCCTGACCGGCAGCACCCCCAGCGTGGCCTCGGGCCGCCTCTCGTTCAGCTTCGGCCTCGAAGGGCCCGCCCTGACGGTCGACACCGCGTGCTCGTCGTCGCTGGTCACGCTCCATCTCGCGGCCCAGGCGCTGCGGCGCGGCGAGTGCGATCTGGCGCTGGCCGGGGGCGCCACCGTCCTCGCCACGCCGGGGATGTTCACGGAGTTCTCGCGCCAGCGGGGCCTGTCACCCGACGGCCGCTGCAAGCCGTTCGCCGAGAGCGCCGACGGTACCGGCTGGGCCGAGGGCGTGGGCCTCGTCCTCCTCGAACGCCTCTCGGCGGCGCGGCGCAAGGGCCACGACGTCCTCGCGGTGATCCGTGGCTCAGCGGTCAACCAGGACGGCGCGAGCAACGGCCTGACCGCCCCCAACGGCCCCTCCCAGCAGCGCGTCATCCGTGCCGCGCTCGCGGACGCACGGCTCGCGACGGACGACGTCGACGTGGTGGAGGCGCACGGCACCGGCACCACGCTGGGCGACCCGATCGAGGCGCAGGCGCTCCTCGCGACGTACGGCCAAGGCCGCTCCGCGCAACGGCCGTTGTGGCTCGGCTCGGTGAAGTCCAACATCGGTCACACGCAGGCCGCGGCCGGCGTCGCGGGCGTCATCAAGATGGTGATGGCGCTGCGCCATGAGCAGCTGCCCGCCACCCTGCACGTCGACGAACCGAGCGCGCACGTGGACTGGTCGACGGGCACGGTGCGGCTGCTCACCGAGCCGGTCGCCTGGCCGCGCGGCGACCGTCCGCGCCGCGCGGGGATCTCCTCCTTCGGCATCTCAGGTACGAACGCGCACCTCGTCCTGGAAGAGGCGCGGACCGGGAAGGGCGCGGAGGCCGAGCGGGCGTCACAGGAGCCCGGCGGCGAGACGGTGGACGGCGACACCGTGCTGCCGTGGGTGGTCTCCGGCCGCACCGAGGCGGCACTGCGTGAACAGGCCCTCACGCTGGCCGAGTTCGTGTCCGGCCTGGAGGGAGTGGGGGCGGCGGAGGTCGGCCGGTCGCTGATCACGACGCGGGCGGTCTTCGAGCACCGGGCCGTGGTGGTGGGCCGGGACCGGGAGGCGTTGACGGCCGGTCTCGGGGCATTGGCGGCGGGGGAGACGCCGGGAAGCGTGGTGACCGGGCTTGCGCGTGATGTGGGCCCTGGGCCGGTGTTGGTGTTTCCCGGCCAGGGGTCGCAGTGGGCGGGCATGGGCGCCCAACTCCTCAACGAGTCACCGGTGTTCGCGGAGCGGATCGCCGAGTGTGAGCAGGCGCTGTCCGCGTACGTCGACTGGTCCCTGACCGGCGTGCTGCGCGGGGACGGGAGCGAGCTGTCCCGGGTAGAGGTCGTCCAGCCGGTGCTGTGGGCGGTGATGGTGTCGCTGGCCGCTGTGTGGGCGGACCACGGCGTCAAACCCGCCGCCGTGGTCGGGCACTCGCAGGGCGAGATCGCGGCGGCCGTCGTCGCCGGAGCGCTCACCCTGGCGGACGGCGCCAAGATCGTGGCGCTGCGCAGCCGGGCGCTGCGGCAGCTTTCGGGCAAGGGTGCCATGGCCTCCCTCGGGGTGGGCCGGGGCCGGGTCACCGAACTCATCGAGGGGTACGCGGACGTAGGCATCGCCGCCGTCAACGGACCCTCGTCCACGGTCATTTCGGGCCCCCCGGAGCAGGTGGCCGCCGTCGTCGCCGACGCCGAGGCACGCGAACTGCGGGGCCGCGTCATCGACGTGGACTACGCCTCGCACAGCCCGCAGGTCGACGCCATCACGGACGAACTGACCCGCGTCCTGGCTGACGTCCGCCCCGCCCAGGCCCCGGCCCCGGTGGCGTTCTACTCGGCCGTGACCGGGACCCGCGTCGACACCACGAGCCTCGACGCCGACTACTGGGTCACCAACCTGCGGCAACCGGTCCGGTTCGCCGACGCCGTCGGCGCACTCCTCGACGACGGGCACCGGGTCTTCATCGAGTCCAGCAGCCACCCTGTCCTCACCCTGGGTCTGCAGGAGACTTTCGAGGAGGCCGAGGTCACCGCGGTCACCGTACCGACGCTGCGGCGCGAGGACGGCGGCCTGACGCGCCTGGCCCTCTCGCTGGCGCAGGCGTTCGGCGCCGGATGCGCGGTCCGGTGGGAGAACTGGTTCCCCGTCGGTGGTGCGTCCGCGCCGGGTGACCCCTCGGCCGTCGAGGACGCGGCTCCCCTGCGACCGCAATTGCCCACGTACGCCTTCCAGCGGCGCCGCTACTGGCTGAACGCCCCCACGGGTACGCAGGACGCGGCCGGGCTGGGTCTCGCCGCGGTCGGCCACCCGCTCCTGGGCGCGACCGCGGACCTCGCCGACGGTGGCGTACGCCTGCTCACCGGCCGTATCGGTCGCCAAAGCCATCCGTGGCTCGCCCAGCACACGCTCTTCGGCACCGCCGTCGTCCCCGCGTCCGTCCTCGCGGAATGGGCGCTGCGCGCCGCCGACGAGGCGGGTTGCGCGGGCGTCGACGACCTCACGTTCCAGGCTCCGCTGACGCTGCCCGAGACCGGGGGCGTACAGGTGCAGATCGTGGTGGGTCCGGCCGATGTACGGGGCGGGTACCGGGAGTTGCACGTGTACGCCCGCCCGGAGGACGAGGCGGGGCCCGACGGGAGGGGTGCGGCCTGGACCTGTCACGCCAGTGGGCGGCTGGCCGTCGCCGCGTTGCGCAGGGCGGCGGATCCGGAATCGCCGGATGTTGTGGGTGCGCCGGACGCCATGGGTGCCTCGGACGCGGTGTGGCCGCCGTCCGGTGCCGAGCCCCTCGGTCTGAGCGAGTTCTACGAGCGCGCCGCCGAGGCAGGTGTCGGCTACGGCCCGGTGTTCAGGGGGCTGCATGCCCTGTGGCGGCGGGGCGCGGAGCTGTTCGCCGAGGTGGCACTGCCCCGAGATGCCCAGGACGCGGGCGGATTCGGCATCCACCCCGCGCTCCTCGACGCCGCACTGCACCCCGCGCTCCTCGATGCCGCGCTCCTCGACGAGCCGTCGGCCAAGGACGGTCGGGTGTGGTTGCCCTTCGCCCTGACCGGAGTGTCCCTGTGGGCCACCGGCGCCACCTCCGTACGCGTCCGGCTCACCCCGCTGGACGACGGACAGGACGGGCGGGCGGCGCAGGACGGGCGGACCTGGCGGATCCGGGTGAGTGATCCGACCGGTGCCGAGGTACTGACGTGCGAAGGGCTGGACCTCGTGGCGGCGAGCTCCCGGGAGCTGCGGGCCGCGGGAGGCCATCTGCCTGATCTGTACGCCGTGCAGTGGACCCCGTGGACCGCGCTGTCCGCGCACACATCCGCACCCACGACGGTGGCCGATGGCTCGGCCTGGGCGTGGCTCGGAGAGGACGGGTACCGGGACCTGGAGGCTCTGGGCGCGGCCCTCGACGCCGGGACGCCGGTGCCGTCAGTCGTCCTCGCCACCGCTCCCGCCGTATCCGCCGTATCCGCTGACACTTCCGGTACCGCGGGCGGCGAGGCGGACGCCGGTCTGGCCGCGGTGCGACGAACCGGCACACTAGTGGCACGCTGGCTCGCCGACGTGCGTCTGGCCGATACCCCGCTGGTGCTGATCACGCGGGGCGCGGTCGCCACGGGTGATGGGTGCGTTCCCGCTCCGGCAGCCGCCGCGGTACGAGGGGTGATCGAGGACGCCCAGGTCAGGCACCCGGGACGGGTGTTCCTCATCGACATGGGCACCGACGCGGGCACGGGAACGGGCACGAGCGCCGGGACCGGGGCAGGCGAACCCGCCCTGGCACATGCCGTGACCGCCGCTCTCGCCGTGAACGAGCCCCAACTAGCCGTACGCGCGCGGCAAGTTCTCGCCCGCCGCCTCACCCTGCTCGGGAACGCGGATGCCGGGGACGGAGTACGACCCCTCGACCCGGACGGCACCGTGCTGCTCGTCGGATCGGCGGGCGCGACGGTGGCTGCCCTCGCCGAACACCTCGTACGCACCGGACAGTGCACGCATCTGCTCCTCCTCTCCGATCTTTCCGATGAGGGTGAACTGGGGCCAACGGCAGCGGGGTTGCGCCAGGCGGGCGCCACCGTACGACTCGTCGCCGCCGACCCGACGGACCCGGCCGCCATGGCCGAGGCCGTCGCAGCCGTCGACGAGGAGCACCCCCTCACGGGAGTCATCCACGTCACCGGCGCCGATGTCGGCACCGAAACCGGCACCGCCGACGGCAGCGAGGCCGCCGTCGCCGAGACATGGGCGGCGAGCGCCGGCGTCACGGCCGCCCTGCACGACGCGACCGCCCACCAGCCACTGGCTCTCTTCGCAGTCCTGTCCCCGGCGGGCGAGGCCTTGGGCATCCCCAGGACGGCCGCCACCGCGGGCGCCGACGCCTTCCGCGAGGCCACCGCCCTGCGACGCCACACCCAGACCACATCGGGCCTGGCGCTGGCCTACGGACCGCCCACCGCGCCGAGGGTCGGCGTCAAGGGCACGGCCCTCGAACAACTGCCCGCCCTGCTCGACGCCGCCCGCGGACACGGCGGCCGTCCCCTCCTCGGCGTACGGATCGTCGCCCGCGCCCTGGCGACGGCGGAGCAGGCCGACGCCCTGCCCGCGCTCTTGCGCGCCCTGGCCGCGGCCCAGGCTTCGACCCGCCGTACCGCCGCCGCCGACCGCACGCCGCCCACGGACTGGTCCGCCCGCCTGGCAGGCCTGTCCACCGCGGAACAGCTCCGCCGGCTCGTCGACGCCGTACGGGGCCACGCCGCAGCGGTCCTCGGCCGCACCGACCCGGAGGCGCTGCGCGGCGACGCCACCTTCAAGCAGCTCGGCCTGGACTCGCTCACCGCAGTCGAACTGCGCAACCGGCTCGTGGAGGACACCGGCCTGCGCCTGCCCACCGCGCTCGTGTTCCGCTATCCGACGCCGACGGCCATCGCCGGGCATCTGCGCGAGCGGCTCACCGGTGGGAGCGGGACGCCCGTAGCCGAGACGTCCGCAGCCGAGTCGACCGGAGCCGAGTCGACCGCCCGGACGCCCGCCGGGCCGACCGGCGCCAGCGCCGGTGCGGGCGCTGTCGCCGGTGACGCACTGAGCGACCTGACCCGCATGGAGAACACCCTGACCGCGCTCGCCGCCCAGCTGTCGGACGGAGAGACGGGCGAGGTCACCACACGGCTTGAGGCGCTCCTCACCCGGTGGAAGAGCGCGAACGCCGCCGAGGGCGAGGACGACAGCGCCGCCGACCGGCTCAAGGCCGCCTCCGCCGATCAGATCTTCGACTTCATCGACAACGAGCTTGGTGTCGGGCCCGACACCTCGCGCGCGACCCCCACTCCGAAGGCCGGGTGACCCCACATGGCGACTGAAGAGCAACTGGTCGAGTATCTGCGCAGGGTGACCACCGAGCTGCACGACACCCGCCGCCGCCTCGCACAGGAGGAGGACCGCCGACAGGAGCCGGTGGCCGTGGTCGGCATGGCCTGCCGGTTCCCGGGCGGGGTGGCCTCGCCGGAGGACCTCTGGGACCTGGTGGCCGCAGGCAAGGACGCCATCGAGGACTTCCCCACCGACCGGGGCTGGGACCTGGAGGCCCTGTACCACCCGGACCCGGCCCACTATGGCACCAGCTATGTGCGCCACGGCGGTTTCGTGGACGACGCGTGCTCCTTCGACGCCGACTTCTTCGGCATCAGCCCGCGCGAGGCGCTGGCCATGGACCCGCAGCAGAGGCTGATGCTGGAGACGTCCTGGGAACTCTTCGAGCGTTCCGGCATCGACCCCGTCTCCCTCAAGGGCAGCCGCACCGGCGTCTACGCCGGAGTGTCCAGCGAGGACTACATGTCCCAACTCCCGCGCATTCCGGAGGGGTTCGAAGGGCATGCCACCACCGGCAGCCTCACCAGTGTGATCTCGGGGCGAGTGGCCTACAACTACGGCCTGGAAGGCCCCGCGGTCACCGTCGACACGGCCTGCTCCGCCTCCCTCGTCGCGATCCACCTGGCGAGCCAGGCGCTGCGCCAGCGCGAGTGCGACCTGGCCCTCGCGGGCGGTGTGCTCGTGCTGTCGAGCCCTCTGATGTTCACCGAGTTCTGCCGTCAGCGCGGTCTGGCGCCCGACGGCCGCTGCAAGCCGTTCGCCGCGGCGGCCGACGGCACGGGATTCTCCGAGGGCATCGGCCTCATCCTCCTGGAACGCCTCTCCGACGCCCGCCGCAACGGCCACAACGTTCTGGCCGTCGTCCGGGGTTCGGCCGTCAACCAGGACGGCGCGAGCAACGGCCTGACGGCCCCCAACGACGCCGCGCAGGAACAGGTGATCCGCGCCGCCCTCGATCATGCCCGCCTCGCCCCCGCCGAAGTGGATGCCGTCGAGGCGCACGGCACCGGCACCAAGCTGGGCGACCCCATCGAGGCCGGCGCCCTGCTCGCAACCTACGGCCGACACCGTGACCGTCCCCTCCTGCTCGGCTCCCTCAAGTCCAACATCGGCCACACGCACGCCACCGCCGGTGTCGCCGGTGTCATCAAGACCGTCATGGCCATCCGCAACGGCCTGGTGCCCGCCACCCTCCACGTGGAGGAACTGAGCCCGCACGTCGACTGGGACGCGGGAGCCGTCGAGGTCGTCACCGAACCCACCACGTGGCCCGACACCGGCCGCCCCCGGCGCGCCGGGGTGTCCGCGTTCGGCATCTCGGGCACGAACGCCCACCTGATCCTTGAGCAGGCACCCGAGGAGACACCCGAAGAACCGCGGCAGCGGGCTCCTGAGGCCCCTGAGCACGCGCCGGGCGCGGTGGTGCCGTGGGTGGTCTCCGGGCGGGGCGGCTCGGATGCGCTGCGTGAACAGGCACGGCGCCTGGGCGAGTTCGTCACGGGCGACCCGGAAGCGCTGCCTGTGGAGGTCGGGTGGTCGCTGGCCACGACGCGGTCGGTGTTCGAGCACCGGGCTGTGGTGGTGGGCCGGGACCGTGAGGCGTTGACGGCGGGTCTTGGGGCGCTGGCGGTGGGCGAGGCGTCGCAGGATGTGGTGTCGGGGGTTGCGGGTGATGTGGGTCCGGGGCCGGTGTTGGTGTTTCCGGGGCAGGGGTCGCAGTGGGTGGGGATGGGGGCTCGACTGCTGGATGAGTCGCCGGTGTTCGCGGCTCGAATCGCTGAGTGTGAGCGGGCGTTGTCGGCGTATGTGGACTGGTCGTTGACGGAGGTGTTGCGGGGGGACGGCAGTGAGCTGTCCCGCGTTGAGGTGGTGCAGCCGGTGTTGTGGGCGGTGATGGTGTCGCTGGCCGCGGTGTGGGCGGACTGCGGCATCAGGCCCGCTGCTGTGATCGGTCACTCTCAAGGGGAGATGGCGGCTGCGTGTGTGGCCGGTGTGCTGTCGTTGGAGGATGCGGCGCGGATCGTGGCCGTACGCAGTGATGCGCTGAGGCAGTTGCAGGGGCACGGGGACATGGCCTCGCTGGGGGTGAGCGCGGAGGAAGCGGCTGCGCTGATCGGGGACGGCCGGCCCGGCGTGTGCGTCGCCGCCGTCAACGGGCCCTCGTCCACCGTCATTTCGGGCCCGCCCGAGCACGTGGCCGCTGTCGTGGCGGATGCCGAGGCACGTGGCCTGCGCGCCCGCGTCATCGACGTCGGATACGCCTCCCACGGCCCCCAGATCGACCAGCTCCACGACCTGCTCACCGAGCGTCTCGCCGACATCCGGCCCTCCCGTACGGACGTGGCGTTCTACTCCACGGTGAGCGCGGAACGGCTTGCCGACACCACCGCCCTCGACACCGCCTACTGGGTCACCAACCTCCGCCGGCCCGTCCGCTTCGCCGACACCATCGAGACGCTGTTGGCCGACGGCTACCGGCTCTTCATCGAAGCCAGCCCCCACCCCGTCCTCAACCTCGGTATGGAGGAGACCATCGAGAAGGCGGACGTCTCCGCCACCGTCGTCCCCACCCTTCGCCGCGACCACGGCGACACCACCCAGCTCACCCGCGCCGCCGCCCACGCCTTCACCGCAGGCGCCGACATCGACTGGCGCCGCTGGTTCCCGGCCGACCCCACCCCCCGTACCGTCGACCTCCCCACCTACGCATTCCAACGTCGGCGCTACTGGCTGGCCGACGCCGCGACGCGTAACGCCGGACGGGACCGGAGCGGTTCCGGCCACGCGCAGTTGCCCACCTCGGTCGCTCTCGCCGATGGGGGAGTGGTGCTCAACGGCCGGGTCTCCGCGGAGCGCGGTGGCTGGCTCGGCGGGCACGTGGTGGCCGGGACGGCACTGGTGCCGGGCGCGGCGTTGGTGGAGTGGGTGCTGTGGGCCGCTGATGAAGCGGGCTGTGCCACGTTGGAGGAGCTGACGCTGCGGGCGCCGCTGGTACTGCCCGAGACCGGCGGCCTCCAGGTGCAGGTGGCCGTGGGGGCGGCCGACGAGCACGGCCGACGTGACGTAAGCGTGTACTCGCGCCTTGAGCGAGACGCCTCGGCCGCGTGGGTGTGCCACGCCATCGGGGAGCTCGGGCGCGAGGCGGCGGAGCGGCCCTCCCGGCAGGCCGGGCAGGCCGGGCAGTGGCCCCCGGCGGGCGCCGAGCCGGTGGACGTGAGCGGCTTCTATGAGGGGGTCGCCGCGGCCGGGTACGAGTACGGCCCGGCTTTCCGTGGGCTGCGGACGCTGTGGCGGCACGGCCAGGACCTGGTGGCGGAAGTGGAGTTGCCTGAGCAGGCCGGGTCGGCAGCCGGTTTCGGTGTCCACCCTGCGTTGCTGGACGCCGCCCTGCATCCGCTGCTCGCGCAGCGCGGGCAGGGCGGGGATGCCGGAGCCGACGTACGGCTGCCGTTCACGTGGAGCGGTGTGTCACTGTGGGCCACCGAGGCCACCACTGTGCGGGTGCGGCTCGCCGGGCTGCGCGGCGGCGGCGAGGAGACGGTGTCGCTGACGGTGACCGATCCCGCCGGTGGCCCCGTGCTGGACGTGGCGGAGCTGCGGCTGCGCTCCACCAGCGCCCAGCAGGTGCGGGCCACGGCGGGGCTCGGCACGGACGGGCTCTACGAACTGCGGTGGACGCCGCTTCCCGTACCGGCCGCTGAGGATGACGGTGCGCGGGACATGTCCGGGTGTGTTGTGCTCCGCGAACTGGACGGTACCGACCGGGCGTTGAGTGGCCTGGACCGTTGCCGGGACGTGCGTACTCTCGGCGCTCTCCCCGACTCCGCCCCCTCGCCATCCCTGGTCCTCGCTCCTGTGGACACCGCCGGTGAGGACGGGCTCGACGTGGTGGGGCGGGTGCTGAGTGTCGTCCAGGAGTTCCTGGCCACGCCGAGTCTGGATCAGGCGCACCTGGTGTTCGTGACGCGGGGCGCGGTGGACGCGGCCGGTTCCGTGCATGCGGAGGACCTCATGGGTGGCTCGGTGGAACCCATGGACTCGGTGGAGGCGGATCCCATCGGCTCCGTGGACCCGGCGGGTGCGGCCGTATGGGGCCTGGTGCGCAGCGCGCAGTCGGAGCACCCGGACCGGTTCATACTGCTCGATACTGCCGGACCGTTCGACACCGCAGGGCCACTCGACGCTCCGGGTGCGCCCGACGGCCCCCGCCCCTCCCTCCTGGCCGCGGTCCAACACGCCATCAACGCCCGTGAACCCCAACTGGCCCTGCGCGGCCCTCGCGTACTCGTACCCCGCTGGGCCCGCGCCGACAGCCCCGCCGAGCTGGCGCCGCCGCCCGGAGCGAGGGCCTGGCGCCTGGTCGCCGGAGCGTCCGGGACGCTGGACGCGGTCGTGGCGGAGGCCTGTGACGAGGTGCTGCGCCCGTTGGAGCAGGGGCAGGTGCGGATCGCTGTGCACGCGGCGGGGATCAACTTCCGTGACGTACTGATCGCGCTGGGCATGTACCCGGACCAGGGCGCGCTGCCCGGCACCGAGGCGTCCGGTGTGGTGACGGAGGTCGGGCCCGGCGTGACGCGTCTGTCGGTCGGCGACCGTGTGATGGGCATGCTGGACGGCGCTTTCGGCCCGTGGGCCGTCGCCGACGCGCGCATGCTTGCCCCTGTCCCGGCCGGCTGGGACATGCGTCGGGCTGCCGCTGCCCCCGCCGCGTTCCTGACGGCCTGGTACGGCCTCGTGGAGCTTGCGGGCCTGCGGCCGGGGGAGCGTGTGCTGATCCATGCCGGTACGGGCGGTGTGGGGATGGCGGCGGTGCGGATCGCCCGTCACCTGGGCGCGGAAGTCTTCGCCACCGCCAGTCCCGGCAAGCACGCCGCGCTCGAAGCGATGGGCATCGACACCGAACATCGGGCCTCCTCGCGGGATCTCGCCTTCGAGGACGCCGTCCGGCGGGCCACGGGCGGGCGTGGCGTGGATGTCGTACTCAACAGCCTCACCGGCGAGTTCATCGATGCTTCCCTGCGGTTGCTCGACGACGGCGGCCGGTTCGTGGAGATGGGCAAGAGCGATCTCCGTGAGCCCGCATTCATCGGGTCGGCACACCCCGGGGTGGCCTACAGGGCCTTCGACCTGGTCGCCGACGCCGGGCCCGAGCGGCTCGGGCAGATGCTCGACCGGCTCGGCGAACTCTTCGCCTCCGGTGCGCTGGAGCCGCTGCCGGTCACCGGGTGGCCCCTGGGGCGGGCGAGGGAGGCGTTCCGGTTCATGAGCCAGGCCAAGCACACCGGAAAACTGGTCCTCGACGTACCCGCGCGGCTCGACCCCGAGGGCACCGTCCTCATCACCGGCGGCACCGGGACCATCGGCGCCACCGTGGCCGAACACCTGGCGCGTACCGGCGAGAGCAAGCACCTGCTGATCGCCGGCCGCCGTGGACCCGCCGCCGACGGAGCGGACGAACTGGGGCAGCGGCTCGCCGAGTTGGGCGCCGAGGCCACCTTCGTCGCGGCCGACTTGAGCGAGCCCGGCACGGTCGCGTCGCTGATCGCGGGAATCGATCCGGCGCATCCGCTGACCGGTGTCGTACACGCCGCGGGCGTACTCGACAACGCCCTGATCGGATCGCAGAGCCCCGAAAGCCTTGCCCGCGTGTGGGCGGCCAAGGCCGCCGCCGCACAGCAACTGCACGAGGCGACAAGGGATATGAGGCTCGGGCTCTTCGTGATGTTCTCCTCCTTCGCCTCCACCTTGGGCACCCCTGGGCAGGCCAACTACGCGGCTGCCAACGCCTACTGCGACGCATTGGCCGTACGCCGCCGGGCGCAGGGGCGCCCTGGACTGTCCGTGGCGTGGGGGCTGTGGGAGACCACCAGTGGCCTGACCGGGACACTGTCCGCCGCCGACCGGGCCCGCATCGACCGGTACGGCATCAAGCCGA
Source organism: Streptomyces sp. NPDC058284 (assembly GCF_042881135.1). NCBI lineage: Bacteria > Bacillati > Actinomycetota > Actinomycetes > Kitasatosporales > Streptomycetaceae > Streptomyces > Streptomyces sp. NPDC058284. Next base: position 332,064 of record NZ_JBHVYE010000001.1, on the reverse strand, counting down.
CCGGCGCCGCCCGCGGCTGCGCCCTGCTGGCCGCCGCGCGCGCCCACGGGCGCCCCGACCTCCTCGCCATGGACCTGGACACCCGCGTACCGGCCGGCTCCGGCGCGACTCCCGACGCCGTCCCCGCCGTGCTCCGCGCCCTCGCGGCCACGGGGACACCGGCTGCCGCCCGCCCCACCGCGGCGGCGACCGCGGCCGCCGGGGCGGAGGACTGGGGGAGCAGGCTCGCCGCCCTCACCCCGGACGGGCGACGGGAACTCCTCATCGGCCTGGTGCGCACCCACGCGGCAGGAGTGCTCGGTCACGCCGACCCCGAGTCGGTGCAGGTGGACACGCCGTTCAAGGAGCTCGGTCTCGACTCCCTGACCGCCGTCGAACTCCGCAACCGGCTCGCCGCCGCGACCGGCCTGAAGCTGCCCGCGGCCCTGGTCTTCGACTACCCGCAAGCCCGCCTGCTCGCCGCCCACCTCGCTGAACGCCTCACCCGCGACGGGGCGCGGGACCAGGCCGGTGACACCACCGCCCAGGTCCTGCAAGAGGTGGCACGGGTCGAGCACACCCTGTCCGCCGCCCTCGCGCAGGGCCTGGACCAGGCGGCGGTCGCGGCCCGCCTGGAGGCGCTGCTCGCGCACTTCACAGCGGCGACGGCGACAGCGACGGCGGCGACGGCAACCGCATCAGGTGCATCAGGCGCATCAGCTGCATCGGCCACATCGGCCACATCGGCCACGGCGACCGGCGCGGGCGGCGACGATGCGGCGGACCAGCTGGAGACGGCCACCGCCGAGCAGGTACTGGACTTCATCGACAACGAACTCGGGGTGTGAGCCGCATGGCGGCGGCGCACCCCGCGATCACGGGCGGGGAGCTAAAGCGCACATGGTGAGCGAAGAGAAGCTGGTCGACTACCTCAAGCGTGTCTCCGCGGACCTGCACGCCACCCGACAGCGGCTGCGCGAGGCCGAGGAGCGCGACCAGGAACCGGTGGCCGTCGTGGAGACGGCCTGCCGCTACCCCGGCGGCATCCGCACCCCCGAGGACCTGTGGGGCCTGGTCTCCGCGGGCGGCCACGCGCTGGGCCCCTTCCCCGACAACCGGGGCTGGGACCTGGAGCGGCTCTTCCACCCCGACCCCGACCACCCGGGGACGAGCTACGCCCGCGAGGGCGGGTTCCTCCACGACGCCGACCTCTTCGACCCGGAGTTCTTCGGCATCAGCCCGCGCGAGGCCGCCGTACTCGACCCGCAGCAGCGGCTGCTCCTGGAGTGCGCCTGGGAGGCGCTTGAGCGTGCGGGCATCGACCCGCGGGCCCTGCGGGGGAGCCGCACCGGCGTGTACGCGGGGGCCGCGCTGCCCGGCTTCGGCACCCCGCACATCGACCCGGCGGCCGAGGGCCACCTCGTCACCGGCAGTGCCCCCAGCGTCCTCTCGGGCCGACTCGCCTACACCTTCGGCCTTGAAGGCCCGGCGGTGACCATCGACACCGCCTGCTCGTCGTCGCTGGTCGCCGTGCACCTGGCCGCCCACGCGCTGCGCCGCCGGGAGTGCGACCTGGCGCTCGCGGGCGGCGTCACGGTCATGACCAACCCGTACGTGTTCACCGAGTTCTCCCGCCAGCGGGGCCTGGCCGCCGACGGCCGCTGCAAGCCCTTCGCGGCCGCCGCCGACGGCACCGCCTTCTCCGAGGGTGCCGGACTCCTCGTACTGGAACGCCTCTGCGACGCCCGCCGCGCGGGCCACCGGGTGCTCGCCGTCATCCGCGGCTCCGCCGTCAACCAGGACGGCGCCAGCAACGGCCTGACCGCCCCCAACGGCCCCGCCCAGCAGCGGGTCATCCGCGCCGCCCTCGCCGGGGCGCGGCTCTCGCCCGCGGAGGTCGACGCGGTCGAGGCGCACGGCACCGGCACCCGGCTCGGCGACCCCATCGAGGCCGACGCGCTCCTCGCCACGTACGGGCAGGAGCGGCACGGGAGCCGGCCGCTGTGGCTCGGCTCGGTCAAGTCCAACATCGGCCACACCCAGGGCGCGGCGGGCGCCGCGGGCCTGATCAAGATGGTCCAGGCACTGCGCCACCAGACGCTGCCCGCGACGTTGTACGCCGACGAGCCCACCCCGCACGCCGACTGGGAGTCGGGCGCGGTACGCCTGCTCACCGAACCGGTCGACTGGCCGCAGGGGGACGGCCGGGTCCGCAGGGCGGGCATCTCCTCCTTCGGCATCTCCGGCACCAACGCCCACCTCATCCTCGAAGAGGCACCTCCGACCGGCGCCGAACCGGCAGCCGCCGAGAGCGCCCCCGATGAAGGCGCCGCACCACGGCCCGTCACCCGGCTGCTGAACGCCGAACTCCCGCAGACCGTCGAACACCCGCAGACCGCCGAACGGCGACCGCTGCCCTGGCTGCTCTCCGCCCGCACCCCCGCCGCACTGCGCGCCCAGGCCGACGCGCTGGCCGGGTACCTCACCGCCCGGCCCGAAAGCCCCGCGGCCGACGTCGGCGCGACACTGCTGCGCCGCACCCTGTTCGAGCACCGCGCCGTGGTGCTCGGCGACGACCACGACGCGTGTGCCGCAGCGCTGGCAGCCCTCGCCGCGGGCCGCTCCCACCCCGCCCTCACCCGCGCCGCGGGCCCGGCGAGGCCCGGCGGCACCGCCTTCCTGTTCACCGGTCAGGGCAGCCAACGCACCGGCATGGGCGCTCAGTTGTACGCGGACTTCGACGTCTTCGCCGATGCCTTGGACGAGATCTGCGCCCACCTGGACCCGTTGCTCGACCAGCCGCTGAAGCCCGTCCTGTTCGCCGCAGCCGACACCGCGCAGGCGGCGGCGCTGCACGGGACCGGGGTGACCCAGGCCGCCCTATTCGCCCTCGAAGTCGCGCTGTACCGCCTGGTCACCTCCTTCGGCATCAAGCCCACTCAGCTGACCGGGCACTCCGTGGGCGAGATCGCCGCCGCGCACGTGGCCGGGGTGTTCTCCCTGCCGGACGCCTGCAAACTGGTCGCGGCGCGCGGTCGCCTCATGCAGGCCCTGCCCCCCGGCGGCGCCATGCTCGCCGTCCAGGCGGCCGAGGACGACGTGCTCCCGCTGCTCGAAGGGAAGGAGGAGCGTCTCTCCCTCGCCGCGGTCAACGGCCCCACCGCCGTCGTCGTCTCGGGCGAGGCCACCGCCGTCACGGAGCTCGAACGGGCCCTGCGGGGGCGGGGGCCGAAGGACGGTGAACGGAAGACCGGCGGAGTGAAGACCAAGCGCCTCAACGTCAGCCACGCCTTCCACTCGCCGCTCATCGAGCCGATGCTCGACGACTTCCGGCGCGTGGTCCGCACGCTGACTCTCCACCCGCCGACGCTGCCCGTCGTCTCCAACCTCACCGGCCGACTCGCCGACGCGGAACTCCTGACCGACCCCGAGTACTGGGTGCGGCACGTCCGCCGCCCCGTGCGCTTCTTCGACGGGCTGGTCACGCTCGACGGCCAGAACGTCGCGCGGTACGTGGAGTTGGGGCCCGACCCCGTCCTCGCCACCATGGTCCAGGACTGCCTCCCGGACCGGGCGGTTCCGACGGACGACACCGAGGCCGACACCGACACCGGCACCGGCACCGGCACCGGCACCGCCGAGGAGGCCGCGCCGGTCGTGACGGCCGTCCTGCGCGCCGGACACGACGAGACACGCACGCTCCTGAGCGCCGTCGCCGCGCTGCACACCGACGGCCACACCGCCGACTTCACCTCCCTCGTCCCGGCCGGGGCCGCGCAACTGCCGCTCCCCACCTACCGCTTCCAGCGTCGGCGCTACTGGCGTACGACTCCCGACGCCGCCGCACCCGCCCGCGCCGCCGACCTCCACGAAACCGGCCACCCGCTCCTGCCAGCCGTCATCCGGCAGGCAGACGGCGGCCTCCTGCTCGCGGGACGCCTGTCCCTGCGTACGCACCCATGGCTCGCCGACCACACCATCGCGGGCGGCGTACCGCTGCCCGCCACCGCCTTCGTCGAACTCGCCCTGCTCGCGGGGCGGTACGCCGACTGCGACACCGTCGACGATCTGACCCTGGAAAGCCCGCTGCTGCTCGACGAGGCGGGCGCCGGTCCTGGTATCGGTACCGCTTCCGGTGTCGGTACCGCTTCCGGTGCCGTTCACATACAGGTCGCCCTCACCGCCCCGGACGCGTCCGGTCGCCGTACCCTCACCGTCCACACCCGCCCAGCCGACGACGTCACCGGCACCGGCACGGGAAGTGGAAGCGGAGCCGGGGTCGATACCGGTGCCGACTACGGCGGCGACAGCGCGGGACACCACAGCTGGCGCCGCCACGCCACCGGCGTCCTCGCAGCGGGCCCGGCCACCGAACCGTCCGCGCCCGATGCCGCGCCCTGGCCGCCCGCCGAAGCCACCGCCCTGGACGTCGACGCGCTGTACGACCGCCTCGACGCGCAGGGCTACCACTACGGGCCCGCCTTCCGCGCCGTCCACGCCGCCTGGCGGCACGGCGACGACCTGTACGCCGACGTCCGCCTCGCCGACGAACAGCGCGCCGAAGCCGACGCGTTCGGCCTGCACCCCGCCCTGCTCGACGCCGCCCTGCACGCCGTCGACGAGCTCTACCACGACGGTGAGGGGGAGGCGGAGGCCCCGGTCCGGCTGCCGTTCTCCTTCAGCGACATACGCCAGCACGCCACCGGCGCCACCCGCCTGCTGGCCCGCCTCAGCCCCCGCGGCGACGACCAGCTGCGGCTGACGCTGACGGACCCCGAGGGCGCCCCGGTCGCCACCATCGACACCCTGCGGCTGCGCCTGATCCCCGCCGACCGCTGGCGCGCCGCCCGCCCCACCACGAGCCCACCCCTGTACCACCTGGACTGGCAGCAACTCCCGCTGGCGGACGAGGCGTTCACCGGCAGAACTTGGGCCGTACTCGGCTCCGACGACGCGGGAATCGGCCCCGCCGCCCACCACCCGGACCTGTCCGCCCTGACGGCCGCCGTCGCGAACGGCGAACCCGAGCCGGATCTCGTCTTCGCTCCCTTCCCCGCAGAGGCCGACGGCACGACGGCCACCCCCACCCGTGAGGGGGGCGTGGCAGGCGTCCCCGCCCAGCTACGGGCCCACGCCCAGCGCGCCCTGGAGCTGCTGCGCGACTGGCTCGCCGCGGACAGCCTCACCGCCGCCCGGCTCGTCATCCTCACCAGCGGTGCCGTCACCGCCCGCACCGGCGACGCCCCCGCCGACCTGACCACCGCGCCCCTCTGGGGGCTGGTCCGCGCCGCCCAGGCCGAGCAGCCGGACCGCGTCCTGCTGGTGGACATCGACCAGGACGCCGCGTCACGCCACGCGCTGCCGTCCGCCCTGGCCGCCGCGGTCAGCCACGCCGAGCCGGAACTCGCCCTCCGCGCGGGCACCGCACTCGTGCCGCGCCTCGCCGTCACCCCGCCCCGCCCCGACACCCCCGCCCCGCCCATCGCCCCCGAGGGCACCGTCCTCATCACCGGCGGCACCGGCGGGCTCGGCCGGGCCGTCGCCCGGCACCTGGCCACCGCACACGGCGCCCGCCACCTGCTCCTCGCCGGCCGCCGGGGCGAAGCCGCCGAAGGCGTCGCGGAGCTGCGCGCCGAGCTCGCCGACCTCGGTGCCGGCGTCGACGTGCGCGTAGCGGCCTGCGACATCACCGACCCCGACGCGCTGACCGGACTCCTGTCCGACATTCCCGCCGCGCATCCGCTCACCGCCGTCATCCACGCCGCGGGGGTCATCGACGACAGCCTCATCGCGACGATGACGCCCGACCGGCTCGACACCGTCCTCGCACCGAAGGCCGACGCGGCCTGGCACCTGCACGAACTCACCCGCGACAGGGACCTCGCGGCCTTCGTCCTCTTCTCCTCCGGCGCCTCCGTCATCGGCAACGCCGGCCAGGCCAACTACGCCGCCGCCAACGCCTTCCTCAACACCCTCGCCGAGCACCGGCGCGCCCACGGCCTGGCCGCCACCTCGGTCGCCTGGGGCCTGTGGGAGTCGGCGTCCGGAGGCATGGCCGCCCGGCTCGCCGAGGCCGACCGCGCCCGCATCCTCCGTACCGGAGTGCGCGGTCTCGACGACGGCCAGGCCTTCGCCCTCTTCGACGCGGCTCTCCGCTCCCCGCACCCCACGGTCCTCGCCACCCGCTTCGACCGGGCCGTGCTGCGCGGCCAGGCCGCCGCCCGCACCCTGCAGCCCGCCCTGCGCGGCCTGGTACGAGCCCCGCGCCCCACCGCAGCCACCGCCGCCACCGCCGAAGAGAGCGCGCCCACCTCATGGAGCGCCCGGCTCGCCCGCCTGACCGACGCCGACCGCGACCGCGCACTCAGCGAACTCATCCGCGAGCAGATCGCGACCGTCCTGGCCCACCCTTCCCCGCACACCATCGAACTGGGCCGCGCCTTCCAGGAGTTGGGCTTCGACTCGCTCACCGCCCTGGAACTGCGCAACCGCCTCTCCACCGCAACCGGCATCCGGCTCCCCGCCACCCTCATCTTCGACCACCCCAGCCCCAGCGCCCTCGTACGCCACCTGCGCAGCCTCCTCCCCGACGGCGACCGGCCCACGGCCCCGGCCGCCCTCGCGCCGACGGCACGCACCACGGCCACCGACGACGACCCCATCGCCATCGTCGGCATGGCCTGCCGCTACCCGGGCGGCGTGACCTCCCCCGAAGAGCTGTGGCAGCTCGTGGCGAGTGGCACCGACGCCGTCGGCCCGTTCCCCGAGGACCGCGGCTGGGACACGGACACCCTGTTCGACCCCGACCCCGACCGGGTCGGCCACAGCTACACCCGCGAAGGCGGCTTCCTCTACGACGCCGCCCGGTTCGACGCAGGGTTCTTCGGCATCAGCCCGCGCGAGGCAGCGGCCACCGACCCGCAGCAGCGACTGCTGCTCGAAACCGCCTGGCAGGCCTTCGAACACGCGGGCATCGACCCGGCCGCCCTGCGGGGCACCTCCTGCGGCGTCATCACCGGGATCATGTACGACGACTACGGCTCCCGCTTCCTCGCCCGCAAACCGGACGGCTTCGAGGGCCGCATCATGACCGGCAGCACACCGAGCGTCGCCTCCGGCCGGGTCGCCTACACCTTCGGCCTGGAAGGCCCCGCCATCACGGTGGACACCGCCTGCTCCTCCTCACTGGTCGCGATGCACCTGGCGGCCCAGTCGCTGCGGCAGGGAGAATGCGACCTGGCGCTCGCCGGCGGCGCGACCGTCATGGCGACCCCGAACACCTTCGTCGAGTTCTCGCGCCAGCGCGGCCTGGCCCCCGACGGCCGCTGCAAGCCGTTCGCCGCCGCGGCCGACGGCACGGGCTGGGGCGAGGGCGCCGGACTCGTCGTCCTGGAACGCCTCTCCGACGCCCGCCGCAACGGCCACAAGGTTTTGGCCCTGCTGCGCGGCTCGGCGGTCAACCAGGACGGCGCCAGCAACGGCATGACGGCCCCGAACGGCCCCTCCCAGGAACGCGTCATCCGCGCCGCCCTGTCCGGCGCGGGCCACACCCCCGAAGACATCGACGCGGTGGAGGCGCACGGCACCGGCACGACGCTGGGCGACCCGATCGAGGCGCAGGCGCTCCTTGCGACGTACGGCCAAGAGCGCGATGCGGAACGGCCGTTGTGGCTCGGTTCGATCAAGTCGAACATCGGCCATACGCAGGCTGCGGCAGGCGTCGCCGGTGTCATCAAGATGGTGATGGCGCTGCGCCACGAGCAATTGCCCACCACCCTGCACGCCGACGAGCCGAGCCCCCACGTGGAGTGGCAAGGAGGCGGAGTACGCCTGCTGACCGAACCGGTCCCGTGGTCGCGCGGCGAACGTGCGCGCCGCGCCGGGGTGTCGTCCTTCGGCATCTCGGGGACGAACGCGCATCTGATCCTGGAGGAAGCGCCGGAGGATGCGCCGGAGGAGACGGTGCCTGAGGTGTCGCAGGAGGCGCCCGGGGCTGTGGTGCCGTGGGTGGTGTCCGGACGTGGCGAGGCCGCATTGCGGGAACAGGCGCGTCGGCTGAGCGAGTTCCTGGCGACTGCGGATTCACTGAGCACCTCGGCGGCAGCGTCGGCGGAAGTCGGCTGGTCGCTGGTCAAGACGCGGTCGGTGTTCGAGAACCGGGCTGTGGTGGTGGGCCGGGAGCGTGCGGAGCTTGTGGCGGGGTTGCGTTCGCTGGCTGCGGGTGAGCCGTCGGCGCATGTGGTCGAGGGAGCTGTGCGGGGGGCTTCCGGTGCCGGGCCGGTGTTGGTGTTTCCGGGGCAGGGGTCGCAGTGGGTGGGGATGGGGGCTCGGCTGCTGGATGAGTCGCCGGTGTTCGCGGCTCGAATCGCGGAGTGTGAGCGGGCGCTGTCGGCGTATGTGGACTGGTCGCTGACGGAGGTGCTGCACGGGGACGGCAGTGAGCTGTCCCGGGTTGAGGTGGTGCAGCCGGTGTTGTGGGCGGTGATGGTGTCGCTGGCGGCCGTGTGGGCGGACTGTGGGGTCGTACCGGCTGCTGTGGTGGGGCATTCGCAGGGGGAGATGGCGGCTGCGTGTGTGGCCGGTGCGCTGTCGTTGGAGGATGCGGCGCGGATCGTGGCCGTACGCAGTGATGCGCTGAGGCAGTTGCAGGGGCACGGGGATATGGCCTCGTTGGGGGTGAGTGCGGAGGAAGCGGCTGAGCTGATCGGGGACGACCGGCCCGGCGTGTGCATCGCAGCGGTCAACGGTCCCTCGTCCACCGTCATTTCGGGCCCGCCCGAGCATGTGGCCGCTGTTGTGGCGGATGCCGAGGCATGTGGGTTCAGGGCTCGCGTCATCGACGTCGGGTATGCCTCCCACGGTCCCCAGATCGACCAGCTCCACGACCTGCTCACCGAGCGTCTCGCCGACATCCGGCCCTCCCGTACGGACGTGGCGTTCTACTCGACGGTGAGCGCGGAACGGCTTGCCGATACCACTGCCCTGGACACCGCCTACTGGGTCACCAACCTCCGCCGGCCCGTCCGCTTCGCCGACACCATCGAGACGCTGTTGGCCGACGGTTACCGGCTCTTCATCGAGGCCAGCCCCCACCCCGTCCTCAACCTCGGCATGGAGGAGACCATCGAGCAGGCGGACGTCTCCGCCACCGTCGTCCCCACCCTCCGCCGCGACCACGGCGACACCACCCAGCTCACCCGCGCCGCCGCCCACGCCTTCACCGCAGGCGCCGACATCGACTGGACGGGCTGGTTCCCGGCCGACCCCACCCCCCGTACCGTCGACCTCCCCACCTACGCATTCCAGCACCAGCACTACTGGCTGGAGGAACCCACCGCAGGCACGGGTGACGCCGCAGGCCTCGGGATGTCCTCCGTCGGTCATCCGTTGCTGGGCGCCTGCGTGGAGCTCGCCGAGTCCGACTCGTACGTGCTCACCGGGCGGCTCACGCCCAAGGCGCCCTCATGGCTGGCCGAACACGTGGTGGCTGGAACGGTCCTCGTGCCCGGCGCGGCGCTGGTCGAGTGGGCGCTGCGAGCGGCGGACGAGGCGGGCTGCGCCACCCTGGACGAGCTGCTGCTCCAGGCGCCCCTGATACTCCCCGACTCCGGCGGGCTACAGATCCAGGTGACCGTGGGGGCGGCGGACGAGGGCGGCCGACGTGACGTACACGTGTACTCGCGACTGGACCGAGCGGGTGGCGGCGCCGCTTGGCTGTGCCATGCCGTTGGCGCGGTGAGCCCTGAACCTGTGCCTGCGGAGCCGCAGGTGGCAGGCGAGTGGCCGCCGTCCGGTGCCGAAGCGGTGGACGTCGCGGACTTCTACGCGCGGGCCTCGGAGGCCGGGTACGAGTACGGCCCGGCGTTCCAAGGGCTGCGGGCGCTGTGGCGGCTCGGCTCCGATCTGCTCGCCGAGGTTGAGCTGCCCGAACAGGCGGGCACACGCGACGGGTTCGGGATTCACCCCGCCCTGCTCGACGCCGCCCTGCACCCGCTCATGCTCCTCGACCGGCCCGGCGACGGACAGATGTGGCTGCCGTTCGCGTGGCGCGGGGTGTCCCTGTGTGCGGACGGTGCGACCCACGTCCGTGTCCGGCTCAGCCCGCAGGGCGATGCGGCCGAGCGGGAGCTGCGGGTCGAGATCGCCGACGGTACCGGCGCGCCCGTTCTGAGGGCCGACGCGCTGACACTGCGCGCGGCCGACCCCCGGCAACTGGCGTCCGCCGTCAACACCGGTGTCGACGGGCTCTACACCGTGGAGTGGACGCCGCTCCCCGCGCCGCGGGCCGCCGCGCCGGACGGCGCCGGCTGGGTCGGGCTGACGGGCGAAGTCGGTCCGGCCGACGTGGTGCCGGTGGGCGGCGCCGTGCCCTGGGCGGTGCTCGCTCCCGTCGAGGCCTCCGCCGGTGACGGCGGCATGCCGGTCGTCGAGCGGGTCCTCGCGCTGGTGCAGGAGTTCCTGGCCGTGCCGGAGCTGGCGGACTCGCGGCTCCTCGTGGTGACACGGGGCGCGGTGGCCACCCATGGCGATGCGGACGTGGACACCTCCGCCGCGGCCGTGTGGGGCCTGGTGCGCACCGCGCAGTCGGAGAACCCGGGCAGGTTCGCCCTGCTCGACGTCGAGCCCGGTGCCGCGGCGGGCGGCTTGGACCGCCTGGACGGCCTGGATGGCCCGGACGGCAGCCAGCTGCCGCAAACCCTGCTGCGCCAAGCCGTCGAAGACCTCGACGAGACCCAACTCGCCCTACGCGGCGGCTCCGTGCTCGTCCCCAGGATGATGCCCGCAGGCGCGCCCGAAGAGCTGGTCCCCCCGGTCGGCGCCTCCATCTGGCGTCTCGGCACCTCGGGCACCGCCACCCTGGAGAACCTGTCGGTCATCGACGCCCCGGAGGCGCTCGCACCGTTGGAGGCTGGTCAGGTGCGGATCGCCGTACGGGCGGCGGGCATGAACTTCCGCGACGTGCTGATCGCGTTGGGCATGTACCCCGACAAGGGCACCTTCGCCGGGAGCGAGGGCGCGGGCCATGTGACGGAGGTCGGGCCCGGCGTGACCCATCTGTCGGTCGGTGACCGTGTGATGGGCCTCTTCGAGGGCGCGTTCGCCCCGCTGGCGGTCGCGGATGCCCGGATGGTCGTCCCGGTGCCGGAGGGCTGGAGTCTGCGGGAGGCGGCAGCGGTGCCCGTGGCGTTCCTGACGGCCTGGTACGGGCTGGTCGACCTCGGGCGCCTCCAAGCGGGTGAGTCGCTGCTCATCCACGCCGGTACCGGCGGCGTGGGCATGGCCGCCGTCCAAATCGCCCGCCATCTGGGCGCCGAGGTGTACGCCACCGCGAGCCCCGGCAAGCACGGTGTGCTCGACGGCATGGGCATCGACACGGCCCACCGCGCGTCGTCCCGCGATCTCGGCTTCGAGCAGGTCCTGCGGGAGGCGACGGGCGGGCGGGGCGTGGACGTCGTACTCAACAGCCTGGCGGGGGAGTTCACCGACGCCTCGCTGCGCCTGCTCGCCGAGGGCGGACGCATGGTCGACATGGGCAAGACCGACAAACGGGACCCCGACCGGGTCGCGGCCGACCACGCGGGCGCCTGGTACCGGGCCTTCGACCTCGTGCCGCACGCCGGACCCGAACGGATCGGGGTGATGCTGGCGGAGCTGGGAGAGCTGTTCGCCTCCGGCGCTCTGGCCCCGCCGCCGGTCACGTCCTGGCCGCTGGGGCGGGCGCGGGACGCCTTCCGGTTCATGAGTCAGGCCAAGCACACCGGCAAGCTGGTGCTGGAGATCCCGCCCGCTCTCGACCCGGACGGCACGGTGCTCATCACCGGAGGTACCGGTGTCCTCGCTGCCGCCGTGGCCGAGCACCTGGTCACGCGGTGGGGCGTACGGCATCTGCTGCTGGCCGGAAGGCGTGGACCCGAGGCGCCCGGAAGCACTGAACGGGCGGTGCAGCTAAGGGAGTTGGGCGCCGAGGTGAGCGTAGTCGCGGCCGATGTCAGTGACGCGGATGTCGTGGCGGAGCTCGTCGGCAAGACGGACCCGGCGCACCCGCTGACCGGAGTGATCCATGCCGCCGGCGTCCTGGACGACGCGGTCGTCACCGCGCAGACCCCCGACCGGCTCGCCCGGGTGTGGGCCGCGAAGGCGGCCGCGACGCGCCATCTGCACGAGGCGACACGCGGGATGCGGCTCGGCCTGTTCGTGGTGTTCTCCTCGGCAGCCGCGACCCTCGGCAGCCCCGGCCAGGCCAACTACGCGGCCGCCAACGCCTACGCCGAGGCCCTCGTCCGGCGCCGCCGGGCCGAGGGACTGACCGGCCTCTCCATCGGCTGGGGCCTGTGGCGGACCGCGAGCGGCATGACCGGGCATCTGGGCGAGACCGACCTGGCACGCATGAAACGCACCGGGTTCACCCCGTTGACCACCGAGCGCGCACTGGCGCTGCTCGACGCCGCCCGCGCCCACGGCCGGCCGAACGTCGTCGTGGTGGACCTCGACGCGCGAGCCGTCGCCGCGCAGCCCACCGATGCCCGGCCCGTCCTCCTGCGCGCCATCGCCGCCACGGTTCCGGGCGGCCGGAGCGCCCGGCGGACCGTGGCGGCGGGCGCTCCGGCCGCCTCGGCGGACGGTCTCGCCACCCGGCTCGCCGGACTGCCGCCCGCCGAACGGCGCCGACTGCTGCTCGACCTCGTCCGGACACACGTCGCAGGCGTCCTCGGGCACACCGACCACGACGCCGTCCGCCCGGACACCTCGTTCAAAGAGCTCGGCTTCGACTCCCTGACCGCCGTGGAACTGCGCAACCGGCTGGCCGCGGCGACCGGCCTCAAGCTGCCCGCGGCGCTCGTCTTCGACTACCCGGAGTCCGCCACACTCGTCGAACACCTCCTTGAGCGCCTGTCGCCCGACGGCGCCCCGCCGCCCCTCAAGGACGCCGCGGACCCCGTACTCAACGAACTCGGCAGGATCGAGTCCACCCTGGACGCCCTCGGTCAGGCCCTCGACGACGACGCGCGCGGCCGGGTCACCAGGCGCCTCAACACCTTGCTGGCGAAGGTGAACGGCGCGGGGGCCGGTGCCGCGGCCGGAGCGGCGGGCGTGGCGGGCCTGGAGGCGCTCGACGACGTCTCCGACGACGAGATGTTCGAGTTCATCGACCGCGAACTATGACCTGCCGACCTGCCGCTTGAACTACCGCCCTACCGCCCTACCGCCCTACCGCCCTACCGCCCTACCGACCGAGAGCAGCGACCCTCTGCCCCCCCCCAACCTTCCCCCACCCCCGGTGCCCTTCACTGATGGAGAAGTGACGTTCGATGGCGAGTAACGAAGAAAAGCTTCGTCAGTACCTGAAGCGGGTCACCGTGGACCTGGGCCAGGCCCGTCAGCGCCTGCGCGAGGTGGAGGAGCGTTCCCAGGAGCCGATCGCCATCGTCTCCATGGCGTGCCGCTTCCCCGGCGACACCCGTACGCCCGAGGCCCTGTGGGACCTGGTGGCCGAGGGCGGCGACGCCATCGGCGACTTCCCCGCCAACCGGGGCTGGGACCTGGAGGGTCTCTACCACCCGGACCCCGACCACCCCGGCACCAGCTACGTGCGGCGCGGCGGGTTCCTGCACGACGCCCCCGCCTTCGACGCCTCCTTCTTCGGGATCAGCCCGCGCGAGGCGCTGGCCATGGACCCGCAGCAGCGGGTGCTGATGGAGACCGCCTGGCAGCTCCTCGAACGGGCCGGCATCGACCCGGCGGACCTGAAGCTCACCGCCACCGGCGTCTACGTAGGGGCCGGAGTGCTCGGCTTCGGCGGCGCGCAGCCCGACCGGACGGTGGAGGGCCATCTGCTGACCGGCAACGCGCTCAGCGTCCTCTCCGGCCGCATCTCCTTCACCCTCGGCCTGGAGGGCCCGTCGGTGAGTGTCGACACGGCGTGCTCCTCGTCGCTGGTCGCGATGCACCTGGCGGCCCAGGCGCTGCGCATGGGCGAGTGCGAGTTGGCGCTGGCCGGTGGCGTGACCGTGATGTCGACGCCCGGCGCGTTCACCGAGTTCTCGCGGCAGGGCGCGCTGTCGCCCGACGGCCGTTCCAAGGCGTTCGCGGCCTCGGCCGACGGTACGGGCTTCTCCGAGGGCGCAGGTCTGCTCCTGCTGGAGCGGCTCTCCGACGCGCGCCGCAACGGCCACGAGGTCCTGGCCGTGATACGTGGCTCGGCCGTCAACCAGGACGGCGCGAGCAACGGACTCACCGCGCCCAACGGCCCCTCGCAGGAACGCGTCATCCGGGCCGCCCTCGCCAACGCGGGCCTGGGCGCCGCCGAGGTCGACGCGGTCGAGGCGCACGGCACCGGCACCAGGCTCGGCGACCCCATCGAGGCCGGCGCCCTGCTCGCCACCTACGGCCGCGACCGGGACGAGGACCGGCCGCTCTGGCTCGGCTCGGTCAAGTCGAACATCGGTCACCCGCAGGGCGCCGCGGGCGTCGCGGGCGTCATCAAGATGGTGATGGCGCTGCGGCGCGAACTGCTGCCCGCCACGTTGTACGTCGACGAGCCCACCCCGCACGTCGACTGGTCCGCGGGCTCCGTCAGGCTCCTGAGCGAACCGGTGCCGTGGCCGCGCGGCGAACGCCCGCGCCGCGCGGGCGTGTCCGCCTTCGGCATGTCGGGGACGAACGCCCACGTCATCCTGGAGGAGGCGCCCGAGGCGCCCACGGAGCTCAAGGAACCTACGGAGCCCGGTGAGGCTCAGGGGACGACGCCCCAGGGGGCCACCGAGCGGCCCACGCCCACGACCGCTGGACCGGTGGCCGACACGGTGGTGCCCTGGGTGGTCTCTGCGCGCGGCGAGGACGCGCTGCGGGCACAGGCCGCCCGGCTGGCCGAGCACGTGGAGACGGACCTGCGATCGGCATCGCCCGTCGAAGTGGGCTGGTCCCTCACCACCACACGATCGGTGTTCGAGAACCGGGCCGTCGTCATCGGCGCGGACCGCACGGAACTCCTCGCCGGCCTACGGTCGCTGGCGGCGGGCGAGGTGTCACCGGACGTGGTGTCGGGCACGGCGGGCGCGAAGGGCCCGGGACCTGTCCTCGTGTTCCCGGGACAGGGCGGCCAGTGGGTGGGCATGGGAGTCCAACTGCTCGACCAGTCACCCGTGTTCGCGTCCCGTATCGCCGAGTGCGAGCAGGCACTCTCCGCGTACGTCGACTGGTCCCTGACCGACGTGCTGCGCGCGGACGGCACGGAACTGTCCCGGATCGACGTCATCCAGCCGGTGCTGTGGGCCGTCATGGTCGCGCTCGCCGCCGTCTGGGCCGACCAGGGCATCGAGCCCGCCGCGGTCGTCGGCCACTCACAGGGCGAGATAGCCGCCGCATGCGTCGTCGGCGCGATCTCCCTGGAGGAGGCCGCGCGTATCGTCGCGGTCCGCAGCATCCTGCTGCGACAGCTGTCCGGACACGGCGGCATGGCGTCCCTCGGCATGAGCCAGGAGCAGGCCGCCGAACTGATCGACGGCCACCCGGGCGTCGTCGTCGCCGCCGTCAACGGCCCCTCGTCCACGGTTATTTCGGGCCCGCCCGAGGGTATCGAGGCCGTCGTCGCCGACGCCAAGGAACGTGGCCTGCGCGCCCGCGCCGTCGCCTCCGACGTCGCAGGGCACGGACCGCAGCTGGACGCGATCATGGACCAGCTCACCGAGGGCCTCGCCGGCATCGACCCCACCCCCACCGACATCGCCTTCTACTCGACCGTCACCGGCGGACACCTCCCCGACACCACCGCGCTGGACTCCGCGTACTGGGTGCGGAACGTGCGTCGAACGGTACGTTTCGCCGACACGGTCGACGCGCTGCTTGCGGATGGGTACCGCCTGTTCATCGAGGTCAGCCCGCACCCCGTCCTCAACCTGGCGACGGAGGCGCTCATCGAACGGGCGGACGTCTCCGCCACCGTTGTCCCCACGCTCCGGCGCGATCACGGCGACGCCACCCAGCTCGCCCGCGCCGCCGCCCAGGCGTTCACGGCGGGCGCCGACGTCGACTGGCGCCGCTGGTTCCCGGCCGACCCCGCTCCTCGTACCGTCGACCTGCCCACCTACGCCTTCCAGCGTCAGGACTTCTGGATCGCCCCCGCCGCCGGAAAGGCGGGCGACCCCACCGGGCTCGGCCTCGCCGCGTCGGGACACCCGCTCCTCGGCGCCTCCGTCGGCCTCGCCGGCGGTGACGTACACCTGCTGAGCGGCCGTCTCTCCCGGCAGTCGGCGTCCTGGCTGGACGACCACGCCGTGGCGGGTCAGCCACTGGTCCCCGGCGCCGCACAGGTGGAGTGGGTGCTGCGCGCCGCCGACGAGGCGGGCTGCCCCGCCCTGGAGGAACTGACGCTGCAGACGCCGCTCGTCCTGCCCGACTCCGGGGGCCTGCGGATCCAGGTCGTCGTGGACGCGGCCGACGCCCACGGCCGCCGCGACGTCCACGTGTTCTCCCGCCCCGATGACGACGACGCCTTCGCGTCGTCGCACCCTTGGACCTGCCACGCCACCGGCGTGCTCGGCCCCGAGCCGGCGGAGGCCGCGGCCGAGGCCCTGGACGGCCCCTGGCCCCCCGCCGGCGCCGAACCGGCCGACCCCGACGACCTCTACGCGCGGGCCGACCGGACCGGATACGGCTACGGGCCCGCGTTCCGGGGCGTGCGCGCCCTGTGGCGGCACGGCAACGACGTCCTGGCCGAGGTGGCGCTGCCCAAGGAGGCCGGCGAACCGGACGGCTTCGGCATCCACCCGGCTCTCTTCGACGCGGTTCTGCAGCCCGCGGCCCTGCTGCTCCCCGCCGCCGAAGCCGGACACGTCTGGCTGCCGTTCGCCTGGAACGACGTGGCCCTGCACGCTGTACGGGCCACCACGGTCCGGGTGCGGCTCACCCTGCTCGGCGACCGGATCGACCAAGGCCTGCGGATCACCGTGGCCGACGCCGTGGGCGCACCGGTGCTCACGGTGCGGGATCTGCGTTCCCGCCCCACGGACACCGGCCGCCTCGCCGCGGCGGGGGCTCGTGACCGGCACGGACTGTTCGACCTGGAGTGGACGCCGGTCGCGGCAGCAGCCGGTGGCGTCACTGGCAACGTCCCAGCCGGTGGCGTCACTGGCAACGCCCCCGAGAACGCCCCTGACACCGCGCCCGAGAACACCGACTGGGTGACCCTCGGCGAGGACGTCGCGAGCCTGCCCGCCCTGCTGGCGTCCGTCGAAGCCGGCGCTCCGGTGCCGTCGCTGGTGGCCGCCCCCGTCACGCCCGACTCCGGCGACGACGGCCTGGCCCTCGCCACCCGAGTCCTCGACCTGGTCCAGACGTGGCTCGCCGCACCTCTCACCGACTCCCGCCTCGTGCTGGTGACACGGGGCGCGGTGGCCTTCGAGGGTGACGGCGGGGGCGACGGCACGGACGGCGATGGTGGGGCGGATGTGGACGTGGATGTGGACGTGGCGGCCGCGGCGACGTGGGGCCTGGTCCGCAGTGCCCAGTCCGAGCACCCCGACCGCTTCACGCTGGTCGACCTGGGCCCGGACGACACGCTCGCCGCGGCCATGGCGGCGGCGCGCCTGGACGAGCCCCAACTCGCCGTGCACGAGGGTGAGGTACGAGTCCCGCGGCTCATCCGAGCCGAACCCCGAATGACACCAGCCGCCGAGCCTGGCGCGTCCAACGGCTCCGGCACGTCCGGCGGGCCGGCGGACATCGACCCGCGGGGGACGATCCTCATCACCGGCGGCACCGGAGTACTGGGCCGACTGGTCGCCGAACACCTCGTACGCAAGTGCGGGGCTCGCCACCTGCTCCTCGCGAGCCGACGGGGCGACGTGGCACCCGGGAGCGCGGAACTCGTGGCGCAGCTGGCCGAGTTGGGCGCCACCGCGACCATCGCGACGGCCGACGTCAGCGACGTGGAGTCGGTCGCCCAGCTGGTCGCGTCCGTCGACCCGGCACACCCGCTGACCGGGGTGGTCCACGCCGCCGGTGTCCTGGACGACGCCGTGGTCACTGCCCAGACCCCCGAGAGCCTCGCGCGGGTGTGGGCAGCGAAGGCGACCGCCGCGCGCCATCTGCACGAGGCGACACGCGAGACGCCCCTCGCCCTGTTCGTGGTGTTCTCCTCGGCGGCGGCCTCGCTCGGCAGTCCCGGACAGGCCAACTACGCCGCCGCCAACGCGTACTGCGACGCCCTCGTCCAGCACCGCAGGGCCCAGGGCCTCGCGGGCCTCTCCATCGCCTGGGGCCTGTGGCAGGCGACCAGCGGCATGACGGGCGAGCTGAGCCGGACGGACCTGGCACGCATGAAGCGCACCGGTTTTGCCGCGCTCACCGACGAAGGCGGCCTGGCGTTGTTCGACGCCGCCCTGGCCCACGACCGCGCGTACGTGGTCGCGGCCGACCTCGACCCGCGCGCCGTGACCGACGGCCTCTCCCCGCTCCTGCGCACCCTCACCGACACCGCCATCGGCACCCGGCGGCGCGTGGCCTCGGAGGGCCTCGCCGACGGGGCCCTCGCGGGGCGCCTGGCGGGCCTCGACGCGGAGGGCCGCCTGCAACTCCTCACCGATGTCGTACGCGAGTACGTCGCGGCCGTGCTCGGCCACGGGTCGGCGGCCCAGGTGAAGGTCGACGTCGCCTTCAAGGACCTGGGCTTCGACTCGCTGACGGCAGTCGAACTGCGCAACCGGCTGTCGGCCGCCTGCGGCGAACGGCTCCCCGCCACACTAGTCTTCGACCACCCCACCCCCCAGGCCCTCGCCGCCCACCTGGCGCACCGCCTGGCAGGCGCCTCGGCCTCCGCACCCGCATCGGCGTCCGCCCCCGTCGTCCCACGCGCACGCCGGGCGACGGCGGACACGGACGACCCGATCGCGATCGTCGCCATGACCTGCCGATTCCCCGGCGGCGTCACCTCCGCCGAGGACCTGTGGCGCCTGCTCGACGCCCGCACGGACGCGATGGGCGCCTTCCCCACCGACCGCGGCTGGGACCTGGAACGGTTCTTCCACCCCGACCCGGACCACCCCGGCACCAGCTACGCCGACCAGGGCGGTTTCCTGCCGGACGCGGGGGATTTTGACGCCGCGTTCTTCGGGATCAATCGGCGTGAGGCGTTGGCGATGGATCCGCAGCAGCGTTTGCTGCTGGAGGCGTCGTGGGAGGTGTTCGAGCGTGCGGGTATCGATCCGACGACGCTCAAGGGCAGCCTGACCGGCACATACGTCGGTCTGATGAACCACGACTACGCCAAGTCCTTCCCCGAGGCCGACCCCCAACTGGAGGGCTACGCCTACCTGGCGAGCACCGGCAGCATGGTGTCCGGCCGGGTCGCCTACACCTTCGGCTTGGAAGGCCCGGCGGTGACGGTCGACACGGCGTGCTCCTCGTCCCTCGTCTCCATCCACCTGGCGGCGCAGGCGCTGCGCCAGGGCGAATGCGACCTGGCCCTCGCGGGCGGTGTCTCCGTCGTGGCCGACCCGGACATGTTCGCGGGCTTCTCGCGCCAGCGCGGTCTGTCCCCCGACGGCCGCTGCAAGCCGTACGCGGCCGCCGCCGACGGAGTCGGCTTCTCCGAGGGAGTCGGAGTACTCCTCCTCGAACGGCTCTCGGACGCGCGCCGCAACGGCCACCAAGTCCTGGCGGTGGTGCGGGGTTCGGCGGTGAATCAGGACGGTGCGAGTAATGGTTTGACGGCGCCGAATGGTCCGTCGCAGGAGCGGGTGATTCGGCGGGCGTTGGCCAGTGGTGGGCTGGTGGCTGCTGATGTGGATGTGGTGGAGGGTCACGGTACGGGGACGACGTTGGGTGATCCGATCGAGGCGCAGGCGTTGTTGGCGACGTACGGTCAGGACCGGCCGGAGGGTCGTCCGGTGTGGCTGGGTTCGGTGAAGTCGAATATTGGTCATACGCAGGCGGCTGCTGGTGTGGCGGGTGTCATCAAGATGGTGATGGCGATGCGTCATGGGGTGGTGCCGGCGAGTTTGCATGTGGATGAGCCGTCGCCGCATGTGGATTGGGATGCGGGTGGGGTGCGGCTGGCGTCGGAGTCGGTGGTGTGGCCGGAGGTGGGTGGGCGTCCGCGGCGTGCGGGGGTGTCGTCGTTCGGTGCGTCGGGTACAAATGCGCATTTGATCTTGGAGCAGGTTCCGGAGCCGGTGGTTGAGCTTGAGGCCGCGGTGGTGTCGGAGAGCGGTGGTCTGGTGCCGTGGGTGGTGTCGGCGCGCAGCCCACAGGCCCTGCGAGAACAGGCACGCCGCCTGAGCGAGTTCGCCGACGAGACGGCGAGTGCGACGTTGGCCGACGTGGGTTGGTCGCTGCTGAAGACGCGCGCGCTGCATGAGCACCGTGCTGTTGTGGCGGGCACGGAGCGACATGAACTGCGCGCCGCTTTGGAGGCGTTGGCAGCCGGAGACCCACATCCGGCGCTGGTCGGGCCGACCGCTACGCAGGGACGTACGGGTGATGACTTGGTCTGGCTGTTCAGTGGTCAGGGGAGTCAGTTGGTGGGGATGGGTGCCGGGTTGTATGAGCGGTTCCCGGTGTTCGCGGAGGCGTTCGACGAGGTGTGTGCCTTGTTGGACGATGAGTTGGGGGCTTCACTGCGTGAGGTTGTGTTCTGTGGTCCGGTGGAGCGGTTGGATCACACGATGTGGGCGCAGGCGGGGTTGTTTGCGTTGCAGGTGGGGCTGGCCAGGTTGTGGGAGTCCGTCGGTGTGAAGCCGGATGTGGTGATTGGGCATTCGGTTGGGGAGGTGGCGGCTGCGTATGTGGCGGGGGTCTTCTCGCTACCGGATGCGTGTCGTGTGGTGGGGGTGCGGGCGCGGTTGATGGGGGCGTTGCCTGAGGGTGGGGCGATGTGTGCGGTGCAGGCGACGCGGGAGGAGTTGGCTGCCGAGCTGGATGGCACCCGTGTGAGTGTGGCGGCGGTCAACACGCCCGATTCGACGGTGATTTCGGGTCCGTCGGACGAGGTGGAGGGTGTCGCGGGCCGGTGGCGGGAGCGGGGCCGTAAGACGAAGGCTCTCTCGGTCAGTCACGGATTCCATTCCGTGCTGATGGAGCCGATGCTGGCGGAGTTCGCCGAGGCGTTGCGGGGTGTGGAGTTCCGGCGGCCTTCGATTCCGCTGATCAGCAATGTGTCCGGTGAGCGGGCCGGTGAGGAGATCACGACTCCGGAGTACTGGGCACGGCATGTGCGTCAGCCTGTCCTCTTCCAGCCCGCCATTGCCCAGGTGGCGGAGCGTGCGGGCGTGTTCGTCGAGCTGGGGCCTGCTCCAGTGCTGACGACCGCTGCCCAGCACACCCTGGACGACGTTGCCGATACGCGTGACCGTGACCGCGAGCCGGTTTTGGTGTCCTCGCTCGGCGGCGAGAAGCCCGAGGAACAGGCCTTCGTGAATGCGCTCGCCCGTCTGCATGTGGCGGGGGTGGGTGTGGATTGGTCGGTGTTGTTTGCGGGTGGGGTGGCGCCGAGGGTGGTGGGTTTGCCGACGTATGCGTTTCAGCGGGAGCGGTTCTGGCTTGCGGGGCGTGGTGGTGTCGGTGGTCGTGGTGGGGATGTGGTGGGGCTGGGGTTGGTGGCTGCGGGGCATCCGTTGTTGGGTGCGGCGGTGGAGTTTGCTGACCGGGGTGGGTGTCTGCTGACGGGGCGGTTGTCGCGTTCTGGTGTGGGGTGGCTGGTTGATCATGTGGTGGCCGGGGTGGTGTTGGTGCCGGGTGCTGCGTTGGTGGAGTGGGTGTTGCGGGCTGGGGATGAGGTGGGTTGTTCGGGGGTTGAGGAGTTGATGTTGCAGGCGCCTGTGGTGGTGCCTGAGGGGCGTGGTTTGCGGGTGCAGGTCGTGGTGGATGAGGCCGACGGTGACGGGCGTCGTGGTGTGCAGGTCTTCACCCGGCTTGAGGGCGATACGGGCCTGGGCGCGGCCGTGACGGCGGCGACGGCGGTGGTGGACGGTGGCGGTGACGGCGAGGGTGGCTGGGTGTGCCACGCCACCGGCACCCTCACCCCCGAACCAGCCGCCCTTGAGCCTGGTTTGACTGGCGTGTGGCCGCCTGCCGACGCCGAGCCCGTGGCCGTCGAAGACTTCTACGCGCAGGCTGCGGAGGCCGGGTACGGGTACGGGTACGGCCCGGCGTTCCAGGGGCTGCGTGCGGTGTGGCGGGACGGTCAGGATCTGCTGGCCGAGGTGTCGCTGCCCGAGGCCGCCGGTGCCCACGACGGCTACGGCATCCACCCCGCCCTCCTCGACGCCGCCCTCCACCCACTCCTCGCCGCCCGCTTCCAGGATGGAGCCGGGGACGACGGCCAGGTCTACGTGCCGTTCGGATGGGCCGGGGTGTCGCTGCGGGCGGTGGGGGCCACGACTGTCCGCGTACGCCTCCGCCCGCTCGGCGAGAGTCTTGACCAAGGCCTGAGCGTGACGGTTGCCGACGAGACCGGAGGTCTCGTCCTGAGCATCGACTCCCTGCGGACGCGCCCCGTCAAGCCCGGCCGGCTCGCTGCCGCGCAACAGCAGTCCGTACGCGGCCTGTTCACCGTGGACTGGGCACCACTGTCGGACTCGCAGGGCGAGAGGGCGGCTGGTGTTGCTGAGGGCGGTGGTCGATGGGGCGGGCTGACGGACGATGTCGGTCTGGCCGATGTGGTGCCGGTGGGCAGCGAAGTGCCGTGGGCAGTACTCGCCCCGGTCGACGCGTCTGTTGGTGGTGGCGCTGGTCTGCCGGTGGTGGATCGGGTGTTGGCACTCGTGCAGGAGTTCCTGGCGGCTCCGGATCTGTCGGAGTCCCGTCTGCTGTTGGTGACGCGGGGTGCCGTGGCTGTCGACGGGGTCGGGGAGGTGGACGCGTCTGCGGCAGCGGTGTGGGGTCTGGTCCGCAGCGCGCAGTCGGAGAACCCGGGACGATTCGTCCTCCTCGATGTGGAGAGGGGCGCCGCTGAGGATGGTGGTGACCTGCCGCAGGATGCGCTGCGCCAGGCAGTGGAGGAGTTTGACGAGCCTCAACTCGCTCTGCGCGCCGGGCAGCTGTACGTCCCCCGTCTGGCCCAGGCCCGACGTTCGACCGAACTCGTCGCGCCGCCCGGCGAAGCGGCTTGGCGCCTGCGGTTGGAGAACGGCGGCTCGTTGGACGACCTGGCGGTGGTCGCCTGCCCGGAGGTCCTCGAGCCTTTGAGGCCAGGACAGGTACGGGTGTCCGTGCATGCGGCCGGCCTCAATTTCCGTGACGTTCTCGTCGCCCTGGGGATGGTCCCCGCGTACGGCGCCATGGGCGGCGAAGGTGCCGGTGTCGTGACGGAGGTGGGCCCCGACGTCACGCGTGTGTCGGTCGGCGACCACGTGATGGGCGTCTTCGAGGGTGCCTTCGGCTCCGTGGTGATCGCCGAGGCCCAGATGGTGGCGCCGGTCCCGCAGGGCTGGGCCATGCGTGAGGCGGCTGGAATTCCGGCGGCGTTCCTGACGGCTTGGTACGGGTTGGTGGAGCTGGCTGGTGTGCGGGCTGGTGAGCGGGTGTTGATCCATGCCGGTACGGGTGGTGTGGGGATGGCCGCGGTGCAGGTTGCCCGTCATCTGGGTGCGGAGGTCTTCGCGACGGCGAGTCCGGCCAAGCATGGGGTGCTGGAGGAGATGGGGGTTGATGCGGCCCATCGGGCGTCTTCGCGTGATCTTGCCTTTGAGGATGCGATCCGGGAAGCCACGGGTGGGGAGGGTGTGGATGTCGTACTGAACAGTCTCGCCGGTGTGTTCATCGATGCTTCCCTGCGGTTGCTCGGTGATGGTGGTCGGTTCCTGGAGATGGGCAAGACCGATCTGCGTACCGCGGAAGAGGTTGCCGCGCAGCACCCGGGCGTCACGTACACCGCGTACGACTTGGTGAACGACGCCGGGCCGGACCGTATCGCTCACATGCTCGATCAGCTCGGCGGGTTGTTCACCTCAGAACGGCTTAAGCCGTTGCCGGTACGTTCCTGGCCGCTGGACGAGGCGCGGGAGGCGTTCCGGTTCATGAGTCAGGCCAAGCACACCGGGAAGTTGGTGCTGGAGGTTCCGCCTGCCCTTGATCCCGAGGGCACGGTGTTGATCACCGGTGGTACGGGTGCGCTGGGCCGGGTGGTGGCCGAGCATCTGGTACGGGAGTGGGGTGTGCGGCACCTGCTGTTGGCCAGTCGGCGGGGTGCGGATGCTCCGGGCAGCGGGGAACTGGTGCAGCGGCTTGGCGAACTAGGCGCTGAGGTGAGTGTTGTTGCTGCTGATGTGGGTGATGCGGGGTCGGTGGCGGAGCTGGTGGGCAAGACCGATCCGTCGCATCCGTTGACCGGTGTGGTGCATGCGGCGGGTGTGCTGGAGGACGCGGTGGTCACGGCGCAGACGTCGGAGGGACTGGCGCGGGTGTGGGCGGCGAAGGCGGCTGCGGCGCGGCATTTGGATGAGGCGACGCGGGGGATGCGGCTGGGTCTGTTCGTGGTGTTCTCCTCGGCTGCTGCCACTCTGGGCAGTCCTGGGCAGGCCAACTATGCGGCGGCGAACGCGTATTGCGATGCGTTGATGCAGCGCCGCAGGGTGCAAGGGCTGGCGGGACTGTCGGTCGGCTGGGGCCTGTGGGAGACCCCCGGCGAGACGACCGACGCGACAGGCACCACCGCCACCGACACGACAGCCGGTGCAACGGCAACCGGCACGACGCGCGGCATGACAGGCGGCCTGAGCACCACCGACATCGCCCGCATGACCCGCATCGGCGTCAAGGGAATGAGCAGCGCGCACGGCCTGGCCCTGCTGGACGCCGCACGCGCTCACGGCCGCCCCCACCTCGTCGGATTCAACCTCGACCTGCGCACGCTCGCCACGCACCCCGTGAACACGAGGCCCGTACTGCTGCGCAGCCTGGCCGCCGGCCGCCCCACGAGCGCGACGACCAGGCCGACCGCCACGGCAGCCGGGCAGTCCGCCGATCTGGCGGGCCGACTGGCCGCCCTGCCGCCGTCCGACCGGCACCACACGTTGGTGAGGCTCATCAGGGAACAGGCGGCGATCGTCCTCGGTCACCACACCGATGCCCTCGCGACGGGCAGCACCTTCAAGGAACTCGGATTCGACTCGCTCACCGCAGTCGAACTGCGCAACAGGCTGTCCGCGGCCACCGGCCTCCGCCTGCCCGCCGGCCTCGTCTTCGACCACCCGGACGCGGACATCCTGGCCGAACACCTCGGCGCGCAACTCGCCCCCGACGGCGCCACCCCCGTCGGCAGGGAAGCCACCGACCAAGCCACCGATCCGGTCCTGCGGGAGCTGGCGAAACTCGAGAGCGCCCTGTCCACCGCCCTCGTCGAGCACGTCGAGCACGTCGATACCGACGCGGTCACGACCCGGCTGGAATCGCTCCTGGCGAAGTGGAAGGCGGCCGGAGCGGCGCCGGCCTCCGGGAGCACGAAGGAGCAGCTCCAGGTCGCCACGACCGACCAGGTCCTCGACTTCATCGACAAAGAACTGGGTGTGTGAAACGACCGTGCACGGCGCGACAACCACGCTGAAGGCTGGGTGAACTCTCATGGCGAGTGAAGAGCAACTGGTCGACTACCTCAAGCGGGTCGCCGCCGAGCTGCATGACACCCGGCAGCGTCTGCGCGAGGTGGAGGACCGCCGCCAGGAGCCCGTGGCCGTCGTCGGCATGGCCTGCCGCTTCCCCGGCGGCATCGAGACGCCCGAGGGCCTGTGGGAGCTGGTCGCCGCCGGCGACGACGCCATTGAACCGTTCCCCACCGACCGTGGCTGGGACCTGGAGGGCATCTACCACCCGGACCCCGACAACCCCGGGACCTGCTACGTCCGCGAGGGCGGCTTCATCGGCACCCCCGACCAGTTCGACTCCGACTTCTTCGGCTTCAGCCCGCGCGAGGCACTGGCCAGCAGCCCCCAACTGCGGCTACTCCTGGAAACGTCCTGGGAGGCCCTCGAACGCTCCGGCATCGACCCCGCCTCGCTCAAGGGAAGCCCCACCGGCGTCTACGTCGGCGCCGCGACCACCGGCAATCAGACCCAGGGCGACGCAGGCGGCAGGGCCACCGAGGGGTACGCGGGCACAGCGCCCAGCGTCCTGTCGGGCCGGGTCTCCTTCACGCTGGGTCTGGAGGGTCCGGCGGTGACCGTCGAGACCGCGTGCTCCTCGTCGCTGGTGGCGATGCATCTGGCGGCCACGGCCCTGCGGCAGGGTGAGTGCGAGCTCGCCCTCGCGGGTGGCGTCACCGTCATGTCCACGCCCGAGGTCTTCACCGGCTTCTCGCGCCAACGCGGCCTGGCCCCCGACGGCCGCTGCAAGCCGTTCGCCGCCGCGGCCGACGGCACGGGCTGGGGCGAGGGCGCCGGACTCGTCGTCCTGGAACGCCTCTCCGAGGCGCGCCGCAAGGGCCACAAGGTCCTCGCCGTGCTGCGCGGTTCCGCCATCAACCAGGACGGCGCCAGCAACGGCTTCACCGCACCGAACGGCCCCTCGCAGCGCCGCGTCATCCGGCAGGCCCTCGCCGGCGCCCACCTCTCCACGTCGGAGATCGACGTGGTCGAGGCGCATGGCACCGGTACCAAGCTCGGTGACCCCATCGAGGCCGAGGCGCTCATCGCGACGTACGGGAAGGAGCGCGAGGACGACCGGCCGCTGTGGCTCGGCTCGGTCAAGTCGAACATCGGCCACACGCAGGCCGCCGCAGGCGTCGCGGGCGTCATCAAAATGGTGATGGCCCTGCAGAACGACCTGCTGCCCGCCACCCTGAACGTCGACGAGCCGACCCCGCACGTCCAGTGGGAAGGCGGAGGCGTACGCCTCCTGACCGACCCGGTCCCGTGGTCGCGCGGCGAACGTCCGCGCCGCGCGGGTATCTCCTCCTTCGGCATCTCCGGCACGAACGCGCACGTGATCTTGGAGGAAGCTCCGGAAGACGTTCCGGAAGGATCGCCGGGGGCAGGGGCAGGGGCAGGGGCAGGGGCAGGGGCAGGGGCAGGGGTAGCGGTGGTGCCGTGGGTGGTGTCCGGGCGTGGCGAGGCCGCGCTGCGGGCGCAGGCGCGACGGCTGAGCACGTTCGCTGCCGGTGACGTAGATGCGTCGGCGACCGAGATCGGCTGGTCGCTGACCACCAGCCGCTCCAGTCTTGAGCACCGGGCTGTGGTGGTGGGCCGGGGTCGGGAGGCGTTGACGGCGGGTCTTGGGGTGCTGGCGGCGGGTGAGGCGTCGCAGGATGTGGTGTCGGGGGTTGTGGGTGATGTGGGTCCGGGGCCGGTGTTGGTGTTTCCGGGGCAGGGGTCGCAGTGGGTGGGGATGGGGGCTCGGCTGCTGGATGAGTCGCCGGTGTTCGCGGGGCGGATGGCGGAGTGTGAGCGGGCGTTGTCCGCGTACGTGGACTGGTCGTTGACGGAGGTGCTGCGGGGGGATGGCAGTGAGCTGTCCCGGGTTGAGGTGGTGCAGCCGGTGTTGTGGGCGGTGATGGTGTCGCTGGCCGCGGTGTGGGCGGACTGCGGCATCAAGCCCGCTGCTGTGATCGGTCACTCGCAGGGCGAGATGGCCGCCGCATGTGTGGCCGGTGCGCTGTCGTTGGAGGATGCGGCGCGAATCGTCGCCGTACGCAGTGATGCGCTGAGGCAGTTGCAGGGTCACGGCGACATGGCCTCCCTCGGGGTGAGCGCGGAGCAAGCGGCTGAGCTGATCGGCGACGACCGGCCCGGCGTGTGTGTCGCCGCCGTCAACGGTCCCTCGTCCACCGTTATTTCGGGCCCGCCCGAGCATGTGGCCGCTGTCGTGGCGGATGCCGAGGCGCGTGGCCTGCGCGCCCGGGTCATCGACGTCGGTTACGCCTCCCACGGTCCCCAGATCGACCAGCTCCACGACCTGCTCACCGAGCGTCTCTCCGACATTCGGCCCTCCCGTACGGACGTGGCGTTCTACTCGACGGTGAGCGCGGAACGGCTTGCCGACACCACTGCCCTCGACACCGCCTACTGGGTCACCAACCTCCGCCGGCCCGTCCGCTTCGCCGACACCATCGAGGCGCTGTTGGCCGACGGCTACCGGTTGTTCATCGAGGCCAGCCCCCACCCCGTCCTCAACCTCGGTATGGAGGAGACCATCGAGCAGGCGGACGTCTCCGCCACCGTCGTCCCCACCCTCCGCCGCGACCATGGTGACACCACCCAGCTCACCCGTGCCGCCGCCCACGCCTTCACCGCAGGCGCCGACATCGACTGGACGCGCTGGTTCCCGGCCGACCCCACCCCCCGTACCGTCGACCTCCCCACCTACGCCTTCCAACGACGAAGCTACTGGCTGCCCGTGGACGGCGTCGGTGACGTGCGGTCCGCGGGGCTGCGGAGGCTGGAGCACGCGTTGCTGCCAGCGGTGCTCGGGCTGGCCGACGGCGCGCTTGTGCTCACCGGGCGGCTCGCGGGCAACGGCGGTGGTCGTGGTGGCTGGATCGCCGACCACGTGGTGGCGGGCACCACGCTCGTTCCCGGTGCCGCACTGGTCGAATGGGCGTTGCAGGCGGCCGACGAGGCGGGCTGCGACGCCCTGGAGGAACTGACGCTGCAAGCGCCGCTGGTGTTGCCGGACTCCGGCGGCATCCAGGTGCAGGTGGTCGTCGGCGCGGCCGACGAGCCGGGCGGCAGGCGCGACGTGCGTGTCTTCTCTCGCGTCGACTCCGATGACGAACCGGGCCAGGAGGAGGGCTGGACGTGCCATGCGACCGGAACGCTGAGCCCTGAGTCCGGGGCCGGTGACGAGCCGGACGGGCTCGGCGGGCAGTGGCCGCCGAGCGGCGCCGAACCGGTGGAGATCGGTGATCTCTACGAGCGGGCGGCGTCGGCGGGTTATGAGTACGGCCCCTCGTTCCAAGGCCTGCGCGCCGTGTGGCGGCACGGGCACGATCTGCTGGCGGAGGTGGAGCTGCCCGAACAGGCAGGCGCTGACGACGGCTTCGGTATTCACCCCGTACTGCTGGACACCGCCCTGCACCCGGCGTTGCTGCTGGACCAGAACCTGTCCGGTGACGCGGGGGACACGGATGACGTGAGTGACGCGAGTGACGCGGGAGAGCTCCGTCTGCCATTCGCGTGGAACGGTGTGACCCTGCGGGCCACCGGTGCCGCCACCGTGCGCGTGCGTCTGGCTCGCCCGTCCGCGTACGGGGAGGAGCAGGCGGAGGGCGGATCGGTCCTGCGCGTGACGATCGCCGACGCCACCGGAGCGCCCGTCCTGAGCGTGGACTCCCTGGCCCTGCGCCCCGCCGACCCGGAACTGTTGCGCTCGACGGGCGGGAGGGGCGGGGCGACTACCGGCCCTCAAGGATTGTTCACCGTGGAGTGGGCCTCCGCGTCCCCGACGACGACAGAGGAGGAGGACGGCGGCGACGAGTGGCTGGTGATCGGTCCGGACGCACCTGACTGGGCCGGTGAGGAAGCCCCCCGCCACCCGGATCTGCGGAGTCTGTCGGCCGCGCTCGACAAGGGGACGCAGACCCCCGGGACCGTCCTCGTCGACATGGCCGCAGTCGCAACAGCGGCCGCAACCGACGAGGCAGCCGACGCAACGGTCGACTCCCGTGGCCGGGCGGTCGCCGAGAACACCCTGAACCTGGTACGAGGCTGGCTCGCCGAACCGCGTCTGGCCGAGGCCCGGCTCGTACTGCTCACGCGGCATGCGGTGGTGGTACCGGCCGACGGCGACGGCAGCGACCCACTCGACGTGCCCGCCGCAGCCGTATGGGGCCTCATACGCAGCGCACAGGCCGAACACCCCGGCCGCTTCGTCCTGTTGGACACCGAGCCAGGCACGGACCGAGCGGCCGTCACGAGGGCACTCGCCACCGGGGAGCCGCAACTCGCCGTACGCGCGGGACAGCCGAAGGCCCCCCGTCTGACCCGCGCCACCACCCTCCCGCGGACGCCTCCCGGCAACCCCGGCAACCCCGGCAACCCCGGCAACCCCGGCAACCCCGGCAACCCCGGGAACCCCGACGGCACCGTTCTCATCGCGGGCGGCACCGGCATGATGGGCGGGCTCGTCGCCGAGCACCTGGTCCGCACTTGGTCGGTGCGGCATCTGCTGCTCGTCAGTCGGCAGGGCCCCGACGCGCCGGGCGCCCGCGAGCTGGCCGACCGGCTGACCGGCCTCGGCGCCGGGGTGCGGATCGTCGCCGCCGACCTCACGGACGCGCGGACCGCAGCCGACCTCGTCGCCTCGGTCGACCCGGCGCATCCGCTGACCGGGGTGGTCCACGCCGCAGGTGTCCTGGACGACGCCGTGGTCACCGCGCAGACCGCCGACCAGCTGGCCAAGGTGTGGGCCGCCAAGGCCTCCGTCGCCGCCAACCTGGACGCCGCCACCGCGGAGCTGCCGCTCAGCCTCTTCATGATGTTCTCCTCCGCCGCCGGTGTTCTCGGCAACGCGGGCCAGGCCGGATATGCGGCAGCCAACGCGTTCGTCGACGCCCTCGTGGCCCGCCGTCGCGCCGCCGGCCTGCCCGGTCTCTCGATCGCCTGGGGCCTGTGGGCGCGCGGCAGCGCCATGACCCGGCACCTGGACGATGCCGATCTGGCGCGGTTGCGCGCGGGCGGCGTGAAGCCGTTGCTGGACGAGCAGGGCCTCGCCCTCCTCGACGCGGCACGAAACACCGCCGCCCACACCTCGCCGGTCGTCGCGGCAGGCATCGACGTACGCGGCCTCACCAGCGGAGACGTACCCCCGATGCTGCGCAACCTGGCAGGCCGGACCCGCCGCAGGGCGGCAGCCGACGCCACTGTCGACAAGGCCGCGCTGGAGACCCGGCTCGCGGGCCTGGACGAGGCCGGACGCCGCGCCGTCATCGGTGACGTCGTATGCGAGTGCGTGGCCGCGGTGCTCGGCCACCGTTCGCCGACCGACGTACGCACCGAGGCGAACTTCAAGGACCTGGGCTTCGACTCGCTCACGGCGGTGCAGCTGCGCAACCGCCTCTCGACGGCCAGCGGCCTGCGCCTGCCCGCCACGATGGCCTTCGACCACCCCACCCCCGACGCCCTCACCGCCTACCTGTGCACCCGTCTGGGCGGCCGGTCCACAGCCCCCGCCCCGCCCGCCACCCCCGCCGCGCTCACCGCGGCCACCACGGACGACCCGGTGGCGATCGTCGCGATGGCCTGCAAGTACCCGGGCGGAGTGACGTCCCCCGAAGGGCTGTGGGACCTGGTGGCCGCGGGCGTGGACACGGTCGGCGCGTTCCCGACCGGCCGCGGCTGGGACCTGGAGCGCCTCTTCCACCCCGACCCGGACCACCCCGGCACCAGCTACGCCGACGAGGGCGCCTTCCTGCCGGACGCGGGGGATTTCGATGCCGCGTTCTTCGGGATCAATCGGCGTGAGGCGTTGGCGATGGATCCGCAGCAGCGTTTGCTGCTGGAGGCGTCGTGGGAGGTGTTTGAGCGTGCGGGTATCGATCCGACGACGCTCAAGGGCAGCCTGACCGGCACGTACGTCGGCGTGATGTACCACGACTACGCGGCGGGCCTGGCCCAGGACGCCCAGCTGGAGGGCTACTCCATGCTGGCCGGTTCCGGCAGCGTCGTGTCCGGTCGAGTCTCCTACACCCTGGGCCTCGAAGGCCCGGCGGTGACGGTCGACACGGCGTGCTCCTCGTCCCTCGTCTCCATCCACCTCGCGGCACAGGCACTGCGCCAGGGTGAATGCACCCTCGCCCTCGCGGGCGGCGTGACGGTCATGGCCACCCCAGAGGTTTTCACCGGCTTCTCGCGCCAGCGCGGCCTGGCTCCCGACGGCCGCTGCAAGCCGTTCGCCGCCGCGGCCGACGGCACGGGTTGGGGCGAAGGCGTCGGTGTACTCCTTCTGGAGCGGCTGTCCGACGCGCGCCGCAACGGCCACCAAGTCCTCGGTCTCGTCCGCGGATCCGCCGTCAATCAGGACGGTGCGAGTAATGGTTTGACGGCGCCGAATGGTCCGTCGCAGGAGCGGGTGATTCGGCAGGCGTTGGCCAGTGGTGGGCTGGTGGCTGCTGATGTGGATGTGGTGGAGGGTCACGGTACGGGGACGACGTTGGGTGATCCGATCGAGGCGCAGGCGTTGTTGGCGACGTACGGTCAGGACCGGCCGGGGGAGCGTCCGGTGTGGCTGGGTTCGGTGAAGTCGAATATTGGTCATACGCAGGCGGCTGCTGGTGTGGCGGGTGTCATCAAGATGGTGATGGCGATGCGTCATGGGGTGGTGCCGGCGAGTTTGCATGTGGATGAGCCGTCGCCGCATGTGGATTGGGATGCGGGTGGGGTGCGGTTGGCGTCGGAGTCGGTGGTGTGGCCGGAGGTGGGTGGGCGTCCGCGGCGTGCGGGGGTGTCGTCGTTCGGTGCGTCGGGTACGAATGCGCATTTGATCCTGGAGCAGGTTCCGGAGCCGGTGGTTGAGCTTGAGGCCGCGGTGGTGTCGGAGAGTGGTGGTCTGGTGCCGTGGGTGGTGTCGGCGCGCAGCCCACAGGCCCTGCGGGAACAGGCACGCCGCCTGAGCGAAGCGGTGACGGCCGACTCGGCCATGGGTTCAGTACGGGACATCGGCTGGTCACTGCTGCACTCGCGTTCCCTGTTCGAGCACCGCGCTGTGGTGACAGGCAGCGAGCGGGGTGAACTGCTCGCAGGTCTGGCCGCGTTGGCCTCCGGTGACGCTCACGCGGCCCTGACGGAGGCCTGCGAGGACGCGGCGGCCCTGAGTGGGGACACGGTCTGGCTGTTCAGTGGTCAGGGGAGTCAGTTGGTGGGGATGGGTGCCGGGTTGTATGGGCGGTTCCCGGTGTTCGCGGAGGCGTTCGACGAGGTGTGTGGGCTGCTTGACGTCGAGTTGGGGTCGTCGCTGCGTGAGGTTGTGTTCTGTGGTCCGGTGGAGCGGTTGGGTCACACGATGTGGGCGCAGGCGGGGTTGTTTGCGTTGCAGGTGGGTTTGGCGCGGTTGTGGGAGTCGGTGGGGGTGCGCCCGGATGTGGTGATTGGGCATTCGGTTGGGGAGGTGGCGGCTGCGTATGTGGCGGGGGTCTTCTCGCTACCGGATGCGTGTCGTGTGGTGGGGGTGCGGGCGCGGTTGATGGGGGCGTTGCCTGGGGGTGGGGCGATGTGTGCGGTGCAGGCGACGCGGGAGGAGTTGGCTGCTGGGCTGGATGGCACCCGTGTGAGTGTGGCTGCGGTCAACACGCCGGATTCGACGGTGGTTTCGGGTCCGTCGGATGAGGTGGAGGGTGTCGCGGGTCGGTGGCGGGAGCGGGGCCGTAAGACGAAGGCCTTGTCCGTCAGTCACGGATTCCATTCCGTGCTGATGGAGCCCATGCTGGCGGAGTTCACCGAGGCGTTGCGGGGTGTGGAGTTCCGGCGGCCTTCGATTCCGCTGGTCAGCAATGTGTCGGGGCGTGAAGCGGGTGAGGAGATCACGACTCCGGAGTACTGGGCACGCCATGTGCGTCAGCCCGTCCTCTTCCAGCCCGCCATTGCCCAAGTGGCGGAGCGTGCAGGCGTGTTCGTCGAGCTGGGGCCTGCTCCAGTGCTGACGACCGCTGCCCAGCACACCCTGGACGACATTGCCGATACGCGTGACCGTGACCGCGAGCCGGTGTTGGTGTCCTCGCTCGGCGGCGAGAAGCCCGAGGAACAGGCCTTCGTGAATGCGCTCGCTCGTCTGCATGTGGCGGGGGTGGGTGTGGATTGGTCGGTGTTGTTTGCGGGTGGGGTGGCGCCGAGGGTGGTGGGTTTGCCGACGTATGCGTTTCAGCGGGAGCGGTTCTGGCTTGCGGGGCGTGGTGGTGTCGGTGGTCGTGGTGGGGATGTGGTGGGGCTGGGGTTGGTGGCTGCGGGGCATCCGTTGTTGGGTGCGGCGGTGGAGTTTGCTGATCGGGGTGGGTGTCTGCTGACGGGGCGGTTGTCGCGTTCTGGTGTGGGGTGGCTGGTTGATCATGTGGTGGCCGGGGTGGTGTTGGTGCCGGGTGCCGCGTTGGTGGAGTGGGTGTTGCGGGCTGGGGATGAGGTGGGTTGTTCGGGGGTTGAGGAGTTGATGTTGCAGGCGCCTGTGGTGGTGCCTGAGGGGCGGGGTTTGCGGGTGCAGGTCGTGGTGGATGAGGCCGACGGTGACGGGCGTCGTGGCGTGCAGGTCTTCACCCGGCTTGAGGACAATACGGGCCTGCACGCGACGACGGCGGCGACGGCGACGGCGGTGGTGGACGGTGACGGTGGCGGTGACGGCGAGGGTGGCTGGGTGTGCCACGCCACCGGCACCCTCACCCCCGAACCTGACCGCGACACAGCCGACGCCATGAGCGAGAGGCTGGCCGGGACGTGGCCCGTGACCGGCGCCGTACCCGTCGACGTAACTGGCTTCTACGAGCGGGTGGCCGACGCGGGCTATGCGTACGGCCCGGCGTTCCAGGGGCTGCGTGCGGTGTGGCGGGACGGTCAGGATCTGCTGGCCGAGCTGGCGCTGCCCGAGGCCGCCGGCGCCCACGAGGGCTACGGCATCCACCCCGCCCTCCTCGACGCCGCCCTCCACCCCGCCCTGCTGCTCGACTGGGGCGGGCAGTCGCAGGGCGGCGGCGAGATCTGGCTGCCGTTCGCCTGGAACCAGGCCGCCTTGTGGGCCACGGGTGCAGACACCGTACGCGTACGGCTGTCGCCCGGGGAGCACGACGAAGCCGAGCGGGAAGTGCGCGTACTGGTCACCGACGCCACCGGGACGAGCGTCCTGAGCGTGGGATCGGTGACGCTGCGACCGGCTGACATCAGCCGGCTCCAAGCCGAACAGGCCTCAGAAGATGGCCTGTTCGCGGTGGAGTGGACAACGCTATCGCTTCCGGTGTCACAGACGGACGCGCGACGCGACGGCGGCTGGATCACGCTGACGAGTGATGCCACCCCGGCTGACCTGGCTGCTCTGGGCGAAGCGGTGCGGGCGGGCGGTGGTGGTGGCGGTGAGGCGCCGTGGGCGGTGCTCGCGCCCGTCGAATCCTCGGCCGCCGACGGCCTGCCGGTCGTGGAGCGGGTCTTGTCCTTGGTACAGGAGTTCCTCGCGGACCCGGAGCTGTCGCAGTCCCGTCTGCTGTTGGTGACGCGGGGTGCCGTGGCTGTCGACGGGGTCGGGGAGGTGGACGCGTCTGCGGCAGCGGTGTGGGGCTTGGTCCGCAGCGCACAGTCGGAGAACCCGGGCCGCTTCGTCCTGCTCGACATCGACATCGACGTCGACGACCACCTAGCCGCGGACGGCGGTGCCGAGCTGCCGCAGGCGGTACTGCGCCAGGCTGTCGAAAGCCTCGAAGAGCCCCAACTCGCCTTGCGTGTCGACGACATACTTGTGCCCAGGCTCGTCCGTGCGACCGGCGGCGCGCTGGCCACGGTGCCTGACGAGCGTGCCTGGCGTCTGGACAAGGGAAGCGCCGAGACGCTGGAAAGCGTGACCCCGGTCGCCTACCCAGAACTCCTGGAACCTCTGGGTCCCGGCCGCGTACGCCTCGACATCCACGCCGCGGGCATCAACTTCCGCGATGTCCTCGTCAGCCTCGGCATGGTTCCGGGCCAGATCGGCCTGGGCGGCGAAGGCGCCGGTGTCGTGACGGAGGTGGGCCCCGACGTCACGCATGTGTCGGTCGGCGACCACGTCATGGGCGTCCTCCACGGCTCCTTCGGGCCGATGGCCGTGGCGGATACGCGGATGATCGCGCCGGTCCCGCAGGGCTGGACCATGCGTGAGGCGGCCGGTATGCCCGTCGCCTACCTGACGGCTTGGTACGGGTTGGTGGAGCTGGCGGGTGTGCGGGCTGGTGAGCGGGTGCTGATCCATGCCGGTACGGGTGGTGTGGGGATGGCCGCGGTGCGGATCGCCCGTCATCTGGGTGCGGAGGTCTTCGCGACGGCGAGTCCGGCCAAGCATGGGGTGCTGGAGGAGATGGGGGTTGATGCGGCCCATCGGGCGTCTTCGCGTGATCTTGCCTTTGAGGATGCGATCCGCCAGGCCACGGGTGGGCGCGGCGTGGATGTCGTACTCAACAGTCTCGCCGGTGAGTTCATCGATGCTTCCCTGCGGTTGCTCGGTGATGGTGGTCGGTTCCTGGAGATGGGCAAGACCGATCTGCGTACCGCGGAAGAGGTTGCCGCGCAGCATCCGGGCGTCACGTACACCGTCTATGACCTCGTCACCGATGCCGGGCCCGACCGCATTGCGTTCATGATGCGGGAACTGGGTGAGAGGTTCGCCTCCGGTGACCTCGCACCGTTGCCGGTACGTTCCTGGCCGCTGGACGAGGCGCGGGAGGCGTTCCGGTTCATGAGCCAGGCCAAGCACACCGGGAAGTTGGTGCTGGAGGTTCCGCCTGCCCTCGATCCCGAGGGCACGGTGTTGATCACTGGTGGTACGGGTGTGCTGGGCCGGGTGGTGGCCGAGCATCTGGTACGGGAGTGGGGTGTACGGCACCTGCTGCTGGCCAGTCGCCGGGGTGCGGATGCTCCGGGCAGCGGGGAACTGGTGCAGCGCCTTGGCGAACTAGGCGCTGAGGTGAGTGTTGTCGCTGCTGATGTGGGTGATGCGGGGTCGGTGGCGGAGCTGGTGGGCAAGACCGATCCGTCGCATCCGTTGACTGGTGTGGTGCATGCGGCGGGTGTGCTGGAGGACGCGGTGGTCACGGCGCAGACGTCGCAGGGGCTGGCGCGGGTGTGGGCGGCGAAGGCGGCTGCGGCGCGGCATCTGGATGAGGCGACGCGGGGGATGCGGCTGGGTCTGTTCGTCGTGTTCTCCTCGGCTGCCGCCACTCTGGGCAGTCCTGGCCAGGCCAACTACGCGGCGGCGAACGCGTATTGCGATGCGTTGATGCAGCGCCGCAGGGCGCAAGGGCTGGCGGGACTGTCGGTCGGCTGGGGCCTGTGGGAGACCCCGCCCGACGAGACGACCCGCACGACCGAAGCCACGGAAAGTGACGCGACAGGCACCACCGCGACCGGCACGACAGGCGGCGCAACGGCAACCGGCGCGACAGGCGGTGCAACGGCAACCGGCACGACAGCCGGTGCACCGGCAACCGGCACGACACGCGGCATGACCGGCGGCCTCAGCACCACCGACATCGCCCGCATGACCCGCATCGGCGTCAAGGCCATGACCAACGAACACGGCCTGGCCCTCCTCGACACCGCCCGACGCTACGGTCACGCCCACCTCGTCGCCGCCGACCTGGACACCCGCGTCCTGGCGGGACGGCCCGCCACCTCCCTGCCCCCCATCCTGCGTGCCTTCGCCGGCGCCCGAGGCTCCGCGAGGCCCACGGCCGCCGCTGTCCGGCAGGACATCGACTGGGCAGGCAAGCTGGCGGCGCTGACCACGGACGAGCAGCACCGCACCCTGCTCGACCTCGTGCGGACGCACGCCGCAGCGGTCCTCGGGCACACCGGTCCCGACGCCGTACGCGCCGACGCCCCCTTCCAGGACCTGGGCTTCGACTCCCTCACCGCCGTCGAACTGCGCAACAGGCTCTCGGCCTCCACGGGCCTGCGCCTGCCCGCCACGTTCATCTTCAGGCACCCCACCCCGGCGGCCATCGCCGACGAACTGCGTACGCAGCTCTGCCCCGCCGGGGCCGATCCGGCCGCCCCTCTCTTCGGCGAGCTGGACAAACTGGAGACGGTGATCACGGGTCATGCGCACGACGAGAACATCCGCGACCGCCTGGTGACACGCCTGCAGAACCTGCTCTGGCGCCTGGACGACGCAGCGACCGCCGCGCGCGGTGCAGGCGGCAGGGGCGATGCGGGCGGTGCGGGCCGTGCTGGAGACGCCGACGGCGAACCCGGCGAGGCCGGAGACTCCGGCGAGAACCGGGACCTCGATTCCGCGTCGGACGACGAACTCTTCGAGCTGATCGACCGAGAACTGCCTTCTTGATCAGGAGTGGAGAAGACATGCCGGGTACGCAGGACATGCCGGGTACGGAGGACAAGCTTCGCCACTATCTGAAGCGCGTGACGGCGGATCTCGGACAGACCCGCCAGCGACTGCGCGATATGGAGGAGCGGCAGCGGGAACCGGTGGCCATCGTCGCGATGGCCTGCCGTTACCCCGGCGGTGTGACGTCCCCCGAACAACTGTGGGACCTGGTCGCCTCGCGCGGCGACGGCATCGCGGAGTTCCCCGCCGACCGCGGGTGGGACCTGGCCGGCCTCTACCACCCCGACCCGGACCACCCGGGGACGACGTACGTGCGGGAGGCCGGGTTCCTGCGGGACGCGGCGCGCTTCGACGCCGACTTCTTCGGCGTCAACCCGCGCGAGGCGCTCGCCGCCGACCCGCAGCAGCGGGTGCTGCTCGAAGTCTCCTGGGAGCTGTTCGAACGGGCGGGGATCGATCCGTCCACGCTCAGGGACACGCTCACCGGCGTGTACGCGGGGGTGTCCAGCCAGGACCACATGTCGGGCGAGCAGGTGCCGCCGGAGGTGGAGGGGTACGCGACCACGGGCACCCTGTCGAGCGTCATATCCGGCCGCATCGCCTACACCTTCGGTCTGCAGGGCCCGGCGGTGACGCTGGACACGGCGTGCTCGGCCTCACTGGTGGCGATCCATCTCGCCTGCCAGGCGCTGCGGCAGGGCGACTGCGGTCTGGCTCTCGCGGGGGGCGTGACCGTGCTGTCCACGCCCACCGCCTTCGTGGAGTTCTCCCGTCAGCGCGGCCTGGCGCCGGACGGCCGGTGCAAGCCCTTCGCCGAGGCCGCCGACGGGACCGGATTCTCCGAGGGCGTCGGCCTGCTCCTCCTGGAACGTCTCTCCGACGCGCGCCGCAACGGGCACCGAGTGCTCGGTGTCGTACGCGGCTCAGCGGTCAACCAGGACGGCGCGAGCAACGGCCTGACCGCCCCCAACGACGTCGCCCAGGAACGCGTGATCCGCCAGGCCCTGACCAACGCCCGCGTCACCCCCGACTCCGTCGACGCCGTGGAGGCCCACGGCACCGGCACCACGCTCGGCGACCCCATCGAGGGCAACGCGCTCCTGGCGACGTACGGGAAGGAGCGGCCGGCCGACCGGCCGCTGTGGCTGGGTTCCGTAAAGTCGAACATCGGGCACACGCAGGCCGCCGCAGGCGTTGCGGGCGTCATCAAGATGGTGATGGCGATGCGCCACGGCGAACTGCCCGCCTCCCTGCACATCGACCGGCCCACACCCCACGTGGACTGGGAGGACGGGGGAGTGCGGCTGCTCACCGACCCCGTGCCGTGGCCCCGCGGCGACCGCCCCCGCCGGGCGGGCGTTTCCTCCTTCGGCATCAGCGGCACCAACGCCCACCTGATCGTGGAACAGGCCCCCACTCCCTCGGACGCAGAGGACGGCTCGGATGGGATGCATGGGGTGCATGGAATGCAGGGTGGTCCGGAAGCCCTCGGCGCCTCCACCTCCCTCGCCGTGCCGTGGATGGTCTCGGCCCGCGGTCATGAGGCGCTGCGCGCACAGGCTGCCTCCCTGGCCGAACGCGCCGACGGCGGGCAGGAGTTGGCGTCCCTCACGGACATCGGTTGGTCACTTCTGAGGACTCGTGCGCTGCATGAACATCGGGCAGTGGTGGTGGCCGCGGAACGGGCCGAGTCGGTGGCCGCGCTGCGCGCGCTGGCGGCGGGGAAGCACCATCCGGCGCTGATCGGCCCGGGCCCGGCCGCTCGGACACCCGCCCGTGTGAACGGGGACACGGTCTGGCTGTTCAGTGGTCAGGGGAGTCAGTTGGTGGGGATGGGTGCCGGGTTGTATGGGCGGTTCCCGGTGTTCGCGGAGGCGTTCGACGAGGTGTGTGCCTTGTTGGACGTTGAGTTGGGGGCTTCACTGCGTGAGGTTGTGTTCCGTGGTCCGGTGGAGCGGTTGGATCACACGATGTGGGCGCAGGCGGGGTTGTTTGCGTTGCAGGTGGGCTTGGCGCGGTTGTGGGAGTCCGTCGGTGTGAAGCCGGATGTGGTGATTGGGCATTCGGTTGGGGAGGTGGCGGCCGCGTATGTGGCGGGGGTCTTCTCGCTACCGGATGCGTGTCGTGTGGTGGGGGTGCGGGCGCGGTTGATGGGAGCGTTGCCTGGGGGTGGGGCGATGTGTGCGGTGCAGGCGACGCGGGAGGAGTTGTCTGCTGGTCTGGATGGCACCCGTGTGAGTGTGGCTGCGGTCAACACGCCTGATTCGACGGTGATTTCGGGTCCGTCGGATGAGGTGGAGGGTGTCGCGGGCCGGTGGCGGGAGCGGGGTCGTAAGACGAAGGCTCTCTCGGTCAGTCACGGATTCCATTCCGTGCTGATGGAGCCGATGCTGGCGGAGTTCGCCGAGGCGTTGCGGGGTGTGGAGTTCCGGCGGCCTTCGATTCCGCTGGTCAGCAATGTGTCGGGGCGCGAAGCGGGTGAGGAGATCACCACTCCGGAGTACTGGGCACGCCATGTGCGTCAGCCCGTCCTCTTCCAGCCCGCCATTGCCCAAGTAGCCGCTCAGGCCAGCGTATTCATGGAGCTCGGGCCGAGCCCCGTGCTGACCACCGCCGCCCAGCACACCCTCGACGAGCTAGCCGAGGACGACGCCCCGGAGCCGGTCGTCACCGCTTCCCTCCATTCCGCCCAGCCGGACGATGTCGCCTTCGCGCAGGCCATGGCTCGGCTGCACACGGCGGGGATCGCCGTGGACTGGTCGGCGTACTTCCCGTCCGACCCCGAGCCCCGCATCGTCGACCTGCCCACCTACCCCTTCCAGGGGCGGCGCTTCTGGCTTGCGGACATCGCGGCGCCGACATCCGCCTTCCACGAGGACGGGGAGGAGGCCGGGTTCTGGGCGGCGGTCGAAGGGGCGGACGTCCAGGCGCTCTGCGACACCCTGCACCTCAAGGACGACGGGCACAGGTCGGCTCTGGAGACGGTGTTCCCGGCGCTGTCCGCGTGGCGGCGCGAGCGACGTGAGCGGTCGATCGTCGGTGGGTGGCGGTACCGAGTCGACTGGCAGCGCGCAGACCTGCCCGCTGCGCCGGGATCTCGGGGCGCGTCGGGCGCCGGTGCCTGGCTGCTGGTCGTCCCCGCGACCGGCGCCGGGCCCTGGCCGCAGACATGCGCCAAGGCCCTGGAGAAGACGGGCGTGCCGGTCACCGTCGCGGAGGTCGGCCCGGACGCCGCGCGGGCGGAGCTCGCGGACCTGATCCGGTCGCACCGGGCCGGACTCCCGGACGACGTACCGCTCGCCGGAGTGCTGTCCTTGCTGGCCCTCGGTGATGGTTCGGACGCTTCCGCCCGCCTCAGCGAAGACACCCAGGCCGCCGGGGAAGACCAACCGACCCGTGGCCTGACGGACACCCTGACGTTGGTGCAGGGACTATTGGACGCGGGCCTCGACGTGCCCCTGTGGTGTGCCACCCGCGGCGCCGTCTCGTGCGGCGACAACGACCCGGTCGTCGCTCCCGCGCAGGCCCCGGTCTGGGGGCTCGGCCGTGTCGCGGCTCTGGAGCACCCGGAGCTGTGGGGCGGTCTGCTGGATCTGCCCGCGGACCCCGAAACGCTTGATGCGGGCGCGTTGTACGCGGTGCTGGGCGGCGACAGCGGCGAGGACCAGGTCGCACTTCGGCGCGGTGGCGTTCTCGGTCGCCGTATCGTCCCCGCTGCGACCACCGGCGAGAAGTTCTCCGGCGACTGGCGGCCGAACGGTGCCGTCCTGGTCACGGGCGGAGTCGGCCATCTGGCGGATCAGGTCGTACGGTGGCTTGCCGCGTCCGGCGCCGAACACGTCATACTCCTGGACACGGATTCCGAGGGCACTCGAAGGGACGGCGGCAGCCTCACGGCTGAACTCGCCCAGTACGGCGCCACGTTGACTCTGCTTGAAGGTGACCCGTCCCGAGGTGGGGGAGTGGTCGCGCGGGCGCTCGCCGAGCTGCCGGACGACGTGCCGGTACGGACCGTCATCCACACCTCGCTGCCCGGCCGGCTCACACCGCTGGCGGAGATCACCCCCGAGGAACTCGGCGAGGCCGCATCGGCCGCCGTGGAGCTGGGCGAACTCGCGCGCCGGGCACCGCAACCAGCGGTCACGGGCACGCCAGCGGACACGAGCACGCCCGCGGGCACGGAGACGGACACAGAGACAGGCACGGCCAAGGACATGGTGGAGACCGTCATCTACTTCTCCTCCGTGGCAGCCGCGCTCGGCAGCAGGGAGCACGGCGCGTACGCCGCCGCCAACGCCTACCTCGACGCGCTGGCGCAGCGCCACGGCGGCGAAGGCCCCCGGACGGTGTCCGTGGGCTGGGGCATC
The DNA here is from genome assembly GCF_042881135.1 of Streptomyces sp. NPDC058284. Taxonomy (NCBI): domain Bacteria; kingdom Bacillati; phylum Actinomycetota; class Actinomycetes; order Kitasatosporales; family Streptomycetaceae; genus Streptomyces; species Streptomyces sp. NPDC058284. The sequence continues at coordinate 289,786 of NZ_JBHVYE010000001.1, read as the reverse complement.
TGGGACCTGCCGGACGACGGAGAGTCCGCGCGCGAGGCCACGGGACTGTCCCGGCGACAGGGACTGCCGCCGCTGGAGCCACAGTTGGCGCTCGGCGCGCTGCACGCCGTGCTCGACAGCGGCAAGGGGCACACGCTGATCGCCGATATCGAGTGGGAACGATTCGCGCCGCTGTTCACGCTCGCCCGCCCCACCCGCCTGCTCGACACGGTCCCCGCGGCCGTGCGGATCCTCGACGCGGCCTCGGACAGCACCGAGGGAGCGGAGAACGGCGCGGTGCTCCGCCGCGATCTGTCCGCCCTGCCCGCGCGCGAGCGGGCCGGTGTACTCCTGAACCTGGTGCGTGAGCAGGTGGCCGCCGTCCTGCGGTACGAGCCGGGGCAGGGGGTCGAACCGGAGAAGGCCTTCAAGGACCTGGGTTTCGACTCACTCGTGGTCGTGGAGCTGCGCAACCGGCTGCGTACCGCCACCGGGCTGCGGCTGCCCGCCACGATGGTCTACGACTACCCGACGCCTCGCGCCCTCGCCGAACACCTGCTGGACAGGATCCTGCCCGACGGCGGCGCGGGTGAGCTACCGGTCGCCGGACACCTGGACGAGCTGGAGGCGACTCTCGCGGGACTCGCGGTGGACGATCCGCGCCGCACGGGTCTGGTCCGGCGCCTGCGGACCCTGCTGTGGAAGCAGTCCGACGTCACCGGGGCGACTGGGGAAGCCGACGACACGCAGGACGGGGACGAGGGCGAGGGCGAGAGCGACGACCTGGCGGCGGCGAGCGCCGACGACATGTTCGCGCTGATCGACCGTGAGTGGGGCACGGCGTGACGGGCGCCCTGGGGGATGCCGGGACCGGCCTCGTGGAGCGTTCCCGGGAACTGGCCGCCCTGCAGCGTGCCTTCGACGGCCCGCCGGACGCGTGCGGCAGCCTGACGCTGGTCACCGGCGCCATGGGCACGGGGAAGACCGCTCTTCTCCGTGCGTGGACGGAGCGCCTCGGCTCCGACGCCCTGGTGCTGACGGCCACCGCCTGCCGTGCCGAGCGCGACCTGCCGTTCGGTGTCCTGGAACAGCTGCTGCACAGCCCCGGCCTGCCCGCCGCCAGCGCCGAACGCGCCCTGGCCCGACTCGACGACGTCAACACGAACACGAAGCCGAACGCGGGCGCGGGCGCGGGCGCGAACACGAACGCCAACGCCAACGCCCGTGCGGACGCGGCGAACCCGGGCCCCGGCGATGCCCCACTGCCTGCCGCGCCCCTCCTGCGCGGGCTGTGCGACGAGCTGCGGAACCTGCTGGACGAACGGCGGCCCGTCGTGATCACCGTCGACGACGCGCACCACAGCGACGGGGCGTCGCTGCGGTGCCTGCTGTACGTGGTCCGTCGGCTGCGGTCGGCGCGGCTGCATGTCGTGTTCACCGAGTACGTCCACCAGAAGGCGCCGAACGCCCTGCTCACCAGCGAGTTCCTGCATGAGCCCACCCTGCGCCGCATCCGGCTCGAACCCCTGTCGAAGGCGGGGGTGGAGGCCGTACTCGCCCGGCACCTGGACGAACGGACAGCAGAGGACCTGACGCCCGCGGTCCACGGCATGAGCGCAGGCCACCCGCTCCTCGTCCATGCGCTGGCCGACGACCACCGAACGATGGGCGGCGCCGGGGAGGCGTACGGGCGCGCGGTCCTCAGCTTCCTCCATCGGCACGAGGCACCGGTCCCGGACGTCGCCCGGGCCGTCGCGGCGTTGGGCGAGCGTGCTGCCGAACCCGCGCTGGTCGGGCGGCTCCTCGACGTGGACGCGGCGTCCGTCGCGCGGGCCGCGCACCAGCTGACCAGCGCGGAAGTGCTGCACGATGGCCGCCTGTGCCACCCGGCGTTCGGCGCCGCGGTATTGGACGGCATGGTGCCCGAGGAGCGGGGCGCCCTGCACGGCCGGGTGGCGGATCTCCTGCACGAGGAGGGCGTACCAGCTACCGAGGTGGCGGCCCACCTCATGGCCGCCGACCGTTCGGACAGCCCCTGGGTGGTTCCCGTCCTGCAAGAAGCGTCCCAACTCGCGCTGGAGAGCGACCAAGTGGAGACCGGCGTCGGCTACCTGCGCGCCGCCCACCAGCTGTGCCGCAGCGCGGCGCAGCGCTCCGCGATCGTCGGCGCGCTCGCCGACGCGGAGTGGCGCCTGGACCCCGCGAAAGTACTGCGGCACCTCCCCGACCCCACCACGACCGCTCCGGACACCGCCCCTGCCTGCACCCCGCTCCCACTCCCGCCGCCGTCCCTCCCCACCCACCTCCTGTGGCACGGGCGCGTCGAGGAAGGACTGGACGCCATCGGCACGCTCACCGGCATGGGCACGCTCACCGGTACGGGTACGGGTACGGGTACGGGCAGGGGTACGCGCCCCGGCACCGACCCGAACTCGCCCCCCAACCCGACCAGCCCCCCTCCGATGAACGCTGCGGACCTCGACACCCCCTGGCTATGGGGCGCCTACCTCTACCCCGGGCACGTCAAAAAGCGCCTCGGCTCCGGCCTCCCGTCCTCGCAGCGCTCCGCCCCGCCCGCGCTCACTCCCGAGCTGCAGGGCGCGGGCACGCTCATGAACGAACTGCTGCACGGCGGCGAACAGGATGCCGTCGACGCCGCCGAGCGCGCCCTGAACCGTTACCGGCTCGGGCCTCGTACGGTCGCGGTCCAGACCGCCGCCCTGGCCGCCCTCACCTACCGCGACCGGCCGCACCGCGCGGCGGCCTGGTGCGACGGCCTCCTCGCCCAGGCGGCCGAGCGCAACAGCCCCACATGGCTGGCGCTGTTCACCGCGTGGCGTGCCCTGATCCATCTGCGACAGGGCGACCCGGCGGCGGCGGAACAGCGCGCCGGAGCCGCCCTCGCCCTGCTCGGAACCAAGGGCTGGGGCGCCGCGATCGGACTCCCGCTGGCGGCAGCGGTACACGCGAGGTCGGCCCTGGGTGACGTGGACGGGGCGGCGGCTCTGCTGGAACGGCCCGTACCGCAGGCCGTTTTCCAGACCCGGCCGGGCTTGCACTACCTGGCGGCGCGGGGCCGCTACCACCTCGCCACCGGCTGCTACTACGCGGCCTTGTGCGACTTCTACGCCTGCGGGACGCGGATGAGCAGCTGGGGCGTGGACCTGCCCGCACTGGAACCGTGGCGACTCGGCGCCGCCGAAGCGTACCTGGCCCTCGGCGAATCGCTCCTGGCCCGCCAGCTCATCGACGACCACCTGACGTTGCCCGCCCCGGCGGGCGGCCGCACCCGGGGCATGACGCTGCGCCTGCGGGCGGCCACGTCCCCCGCTCCGGTACGTGCCGAGCTCCTGGACGAGGCCGTGGCGGTACTCCACGACAGCGGCGACACCTTCGAACTGGCACGTGCCGTCGCGGACCAGAGCATCGCCGTACGCGAACGGGGCGAGGCGGAACGCGCCCGGCTGCTGACCCGCAAGGCGCAGCTCCTGGCCCGGCGCTGGGGCAGCGCCCCGGCTCCGGTCACGGTCACCGAGGCCACGGCACCTCCCGGGAGCCACGGCCCGGACGCCGAAGGGGTCGGCTCGGACACGGAACTGTCGGGCGCGGAACGCCGGGTGGCCGAGCTGGCCGCCGACGGGCTCACCAACCGCGAGATCTCCCGGCGGCTGTGCGTCACGATCAGCACCGTGGAGCAGCACCTGACCCGCGTCTACCGCAAGCTCGACGTCAAGCGGTTGGACTTGCGAGCAGCCTTGGAGTGACGAATCCGCAGGTGGGGCCCTCGGGGGTGCGACACTGGCGCGGTGACGCACACCGAACGGCCCGCGAACGGGCCCGCGAATGGGCAAGCGGACGAGCCCGTGGACCGGCACGCGGACGAAGCCGTGGACCGGCGCTTGGAGCGAGTCATTCTCGACCTGCTCGAGCGCCGCGACCCGGACTCGACGATCTGTCCGTCGGACGCCGCGCGGGCGGTGTACGAAGGAGACGACGACGGCTGGCGCGCGCTCATGGAACCGGCCCGCCGCGCAGCCCGGCGCCTGGTCACGGCCGGCGAGGTGGAGATCACCCAGGCGGGCCGCCCCGTCGACCCGGCTACGGCTCGTGGCCCCATCCGTATCCGCCGCACCCACTGAGAGCCTGTCTTTGAACCCCCGCCTGCGCCCCGGCGCCCGGCACGCACGATCGGCGCACGGAGCCCCAGGACAGGTGGCTCCGCCACATGACCTGGGACTCCGCACACCGATCGCACGCTTCCCCAAGCTCTCGGCTCCGCTCGAGCAGGGGAGGCCCCAATCCACCGCTGCGCCCGCGCTTCGCGCGGACGACGGGGGTTCAAAGACAGGCTCTGAGACTTCCCGGCCCCGGCCCCGGCCCCGGCGACGCACCCGCTCACACGGTCCTTGCCGGTACCCCCGAAACCGTGGCGGCGTCCAGGTTCACCACGTCCAACTCCTCAGGAAGGAACGGGGGAGCGGTCAGTTCGGGGAGGCGCTCGTCGGCGCGCATCGCCATCAGGAAGCGGTTGGAGCCGAGTTCGCTCTGGGGCGCGTTCAGGCTCATCACGTCCGTCACGATCTCCGACGCCTTCGGGGAGCGGATCGACGCCGCGGTGATCGCTTCGGCGAACCGCAGGCGCTGCTCGGTGTCCACGCCGATGAGCCGAGGATCCGTCGCCGCCACGCGGCAGTTGACGTAGTCGATGTCCTTGGTGGCGGCCAGGATCCACGGATCGTCGACCGCCGCGCCGATCGCCTTCTGCAGGGCGAGCGTGGACCCCGGCCCCGTCCCCGCGCCCCCTCCAGGGCCCCGCTTGAACTCGCGGTCGATGGTGTCGGCGCAACGCGCCGCCGAACTCATGCCGTGCCCGTAGATCGGGTTGAAGGCGGTCAGCGAGTCGCCGATGACGAGCAGACCGTCGGGCCACTGCTCCATCCGCTCCGGGTACAGTCGGCGGTTGGCCCCGGAGCGGGAGCCGTGGACGGGAGTGAGCGGCTCGGCGTCGCGGAGCAGTTCGGCGATGAGCGGATGGTTCAGCTTCTCCGCGAACGGTATGAACTCGGCCTCGGTGGTGGGCAGTTGGGCCCCGCGCGTGCAGGAGAGCGTCGCCAGCCAGCGGCCGCCCTCGATGGGGTAGACGACGCCGAAGCGGCCGGGCTCGCGCACCCTGTCGTCGGCGGCGATGTTCACGGCGGGGAAGCGGGTCGTCGCGCCGGGCGGGGCCTGGAAGAGCCGGGTGGCGTAGGCGACGCCCGCGTCCACGACGTCCTCCTCCAGGGCGGGCACGCCGAGCGCCGAGAGCCACTGCTTGAGGCGGGAGCCGCGGCCGGTGGCGTCGATCACCAGGTCGGCCTCCAGCGTCTCCTGCCGGCCGCCGTCGACCTCGCGTACGAGAACACCGGTGACGCGGTGCTCGCCACCTACCAGCTCGACGGCCTCGGTACGCTGCCGGACCGTGATGTTGCCGGCTGCCAGGGCCTGGGTGCGCACGGTCAGGTCGAGCAGCGGGCGGCTGGCGACCAGTGCGAACTGCGTGGCGGGGAAGCGGTGTTGCCAGCCCTGCCCGGTGAGGGTCACCAGGTCCTCGGGGAAGCCCAGGCGGCGGGCGCCGGCCGCGAGGAGGCGGTCGGTGGTGCCGGGCAGCATCTCCTCGATGAGGCGGGCGCCGTTGGACCACAGCAGGTGGGCGTGGCGGCCCTGCGGAACGCCCTTGCGGTGCCGGGGCTCCTCGGGCAGCGTGTCGCGTTCGATGACGGTGACGGCGTCCACGTGGCGGGCCAGGACGTGGGCGGCGAGGGTCCCTGCCATGCTGGCGCCCAGTACGACGGCGTGTGCGGGTCGGGTGGTGGTCACGCGGGGATCCCTTCGGGGTGGGTGGTGTCGGCGGGGCCGTCCATGGTCACGTCCGTCACTCCCCAGAACGCCTGGACCCGGCGCCCGAGACCGTTCTCGTCGAGTTCGACGATGCCGACGATGCGGAAGGTCATCGGCCGGGGCCGCCGCACGGTGACCGTGGTGGGCGTCACCACGAAACGGTCGTCCATGGACGTCATCGGCGGGTCGGGCACCTCGTGCGTACCGCAGGAGACGGCCAGTTCGAGGTGCCTGCGCAGATCGTCCTTGCCCACCATGGGCGGCCGGCCCACGGGATCCTCGAAGACGATGTCGTCCGTGAACAGGTCGAGGACGCCTTCGATGTCACCGGCGTTGATCCGCTCGGCGTAGTCGACGGCCATCCTCTTTCGCGAGGCCTCGTCGGGCATGGCACCTCCAGGAAGGGTTCGGACGGGGCCGGCGGTTCAGCCGATGACCGTGAGGTCGGACGTGCCCCAGTAGGACTTCAGGTGCCGGATGAGGCCGGCCGCGTCCATGCGGATCACGAGCATCGCCGTGCGCCGGATGCGCGCCGTATCCGGGTCGTCGGGGGGCTTGAGCCAGCCGCGCCCGGCGTAGAGCGGGCCCGCGGGCAGGTAGTCCATGACGGAGGTGACCTGCATCAGCGCGTGCGTGGCGTCCTGCCCGGCGACGGGTTCGGCCGCCTCCTCGCGGATGCGCGCGGAGAGCAGCCGCTCGTAGTGGGCGCGCAGCGCGTCGTGCCCGGTGACGGGCGGCAGGCCGACCGGGTCCTCCAGGACGGCGTCGGGCGCGTACAGCTCGATGACGGCGTCCAGGTCCCCGGCGTTGATCCGACGGCTGTGCTCCTGGACGCGCTTCTTGCGGGCGAACTCGTTCATCGCTGTCCCTCCACTGCCTGTCCCTCCACGGCCTGCCCGTTGCCTGCCGACCCGTTGCCGTCGCCGCCGCCCTTGCCGAGGTCCCGGTCGATGAAGGCGAAGATCTCGTCCGCCGACGCGTCCTGGATGCGGGCGGCGACCGCCGCCTCGTCGGCTGCTTCCACCGGTGCGTCGAGCCGGGCCAGCGTGGCGCGCAGCCGCCCGGCCAGCTCGGCCCGTGCCGTGCCGTCCTTCGAGGAGACCGAGAGCAGGGAGTTCTCCAGACGCTCGAACTCCGCCAGGACGTCGGCGAGCGGATCCGCGGCCCGCGGCGCGAGTTCCTGCCCCAGATGCGCGGCGAGCTCCGCCGGATTCGGGTGGTCGAAGACGAACGTGGCGGGCAGCTTCAGGCCGGTCGCGGCCGATAGCCGGTTACGCAGTTCCACCGCGGTCAGCGAGTCGAAGCCGAGCTCCCGCAACCCCTGCGTGGCGTTGACGGGCGTCGACGCCTCGTACCCGAGGACCGCCGCGACGTGCGTGCGCACCAGGTCGAGCAGCGCCTCCTCCCGCTCCGTGTCGGACATCCCACCGAGCGCCCTGAGCAGCGCGGACGCCCCCGCGGAACCGGGCCCGGACCCGGAGCTTTCGCCCTTGCCCCCGCTGCTCACCAGGTCTCGCAGGAGCGCGGGCGCGGGACGGCTCTCGGCCTGCCTGCGCATCCGGGCCAGGTCCAGACGGACCGGCGCGAACAGCGGCAGACCGCCCGCCCACGCGACGTCCAGGAGGGCGAGCCCTTCGTCGGCGCCGAGCCCGACCACGCCGGCCCGCGCGTGGCGCGCCCGGTCGGCGTCGGTCAGCCGACCCGACATCCCGCTCTCCAGATCCCAGTAGCCCCACGCCAGCGAGGTCGCCGCGGCGCCGCTGTCGTACCGGTGGCGGGCGAGCGCGTCGAGGAAGGCGTTGGCGGCCGTGTAGCCGCCCTGGCCGGGGCCGCCGAGCAGCCCGGCGACGGAGGAGTAGAGGACGAACGCGGACAGGTCCGCGTCCCGCGTCAGCTCGTGCAGGTTCCACGCGGCGTCCGCCTTGACCCGCATCACCTCCTCGACCTGCTCGGCCGTGAGGTTCTGCACCACAGCGTCGCTCACGGTGCCCGCGCAGTGGAAGACGGCGGTCAGCGGATGCTCCGCCGGTACCGACTCCAGGAGAGCGGCGGCCGCGTCCCGCTCGCCGGGGTCGCAGGCGGCGAAGGTGACCCGCGCGCCGAGCGCGGAGAGGTCGGCCGCCAGCTCCAGGGCCCCCGGCGCGTCGGCTCCGCGCCTGCTGGAAAGGAGCAGCCGCCGGGCGCCGTGGCGGCTCACCAGGTGGCGGGCGGTCAGCGCGCCCAGGGCGCCGGTGCCACCGGTGATCAGCACGGTGCCTTCGGGGTCGAAGGCGACGGGCAGCGTGAATACGGTTGTACGTGCCGAGGCGGGAGCGGCCTCCGCCGCGGGCGCCTGCCGTACGTCCCACGCCGTGACGTCGAGCGGCTCCAGGGCCCCGTCGGGGCTCAACCGGGCCAGTTCGGCGAGGATTTCCCGTACACGGCCGGGCTCGGGAGGTGGGAAGGACACCTGGCCGACGTCCGGGGCACCCGGGCGGCGGACCGCGAGACTTCCCCTCTCCGCTACGAGCAGCGACTCCCCGTCGCGCCGCACGACGACATCCGCCGGCACGTCGTACGCGGCCACATAGGCCCCAACGGACCCGGCGGCCTGCACCCAACTCCACCCGGACGGAACGGGGGTGAGCAGCGAGGCCTCGGTGACGGCCACCGGACCGACCGTGTCGACCAGCCCCATCACCCGGTCACCCACGGCCACCGATCCGGCATCACCGCCGACCTCGGTCACCACACCGGCGGCCCAGACCTGTCCCGTGCCGAGCGGATCAGTACCCGTATCCGTACTCGTATCCGCGTCCGCGTCCACGTCTACGTCCGCACCCGGCGCGGCAGCCGCCCGCACCGTCACCCGCACCTCGTGCGGCGCCAACGCCCGCCCGGCTTCAGGAGCGTCGACGAGCGCGAACTTCCCGCCGGTGGCGCCCTCTTCAGTCCGCGCCAGACGCCACGTGGGCGACCCGACCGGCGGGGCGAGCCGCGCCGAAGCCTCGTCCCGGACGAGCCGCGGCACGTATGCCTGCCCGTCACGCAGCGCCAACTCCGGTTCCTGAGAAGCCAGTGTGTCCGGCACCGCCGCGAGGGAGGTCTCCAGAACGTCGAGATCGAGCAACGTGAGCCGACCAGGGTTCTCCGCCTGCGCGCTGCGTACCAGGCCCCACAGGGAAGCGGCGGGCAGATCACCGGCGACCTCGCCCGGCCGCGCGGCGACCGCGCCCCGGGTGACGACGACGAGGCGGCTCGCCGCGAACGCGGGATCGTCGACCCACTCCTTGAGCAGCGACAGAAGGGACACGGCGGCCCGTCGCGCACCTTCGGCCGCATCGCCGCCCGCACGCTCATCCGGTGTGACGCACACCGCGAGTACGACATCGGGCGCCTCACCCCCGGCCTCCACCGCGGCGCGCAGGGCGGCGAACGTGCCTCGCACAGGAACACCGGCCAACACACCGGCCAGTGCCGCCCCCAGCGGCTCCCCGGCGGGCGCGACGACAGCGTGACGCGTGCTGCCGCCCTCCTCACCGGCCCGCGCTGCCGCCTTCGTCCACTCGACCCGGAAGAGCGCGTCACGGTCCGCCGCACGGGCACCGGCGATCTGATGGGCGGCCACCGGCCGCACCGTCAGTGACTCCAGGGTCAGGGCCGGTGCTCCACCGCCGTCCACGGCGGTCAACGCCAGCCGGTCGGGTGCGGTGCGTGCGATACGTACCCGCAGTGTGTCCGCGCCCGGCGCATGCACCCGCAGCCCGCTCCAGGAGAACGGCAGCAGGACCTGGTCGGTGTCGGCGGACGACGTGACCGCGTCCAGAATCAGTGCGTGGAGCGTGGCATCGAGGAGGATCGGGTGCACCTGATAGCGGTCGGCCTTGCCGCTCTCCGTCTCGGGCAGCGCCACCTCGGCGAAGATGTCCTCCCCGAGCCGCCAGACGCTCACGAGGCCTTGCGAACCGGGGCCGAACTCATAGCCATGCGCGGCGAGTTCGTCGTACGGGTCGGGCCCGCCGACCGGTGTGGCGCCGGGCGGCGGCCAGGCGCCGCCGAACGAGACGTCCTCGGAATCCGGCCCGGCGGGAGCGACCGCACCCGCGGCATGCCGGGTCCACGCGGCCTCCTCGCCCTCGCCCTCGCCCGAGGGCCGCGAGTGGACGGTCACGGGCCGTCGGCCGTCCTCGGCCGCGGAGCCGACCGCCACCTGCAGATCGACGGCGCCCGCGCCCCCGTCCCCGAAAGCGAGCGGAGTGTGCAGCGCCAGCTCCGCCAACTCCGCGCAGCCGACCCGCACCGCGGCCTGCAACGCGAGCTCCACGAAAGCCGAGCCGGGCAGCAGCACGGTGTCCATGACCCGGTGCTCCGCCAGCCACGCCTGGTCCCGCGGCGAGATCCGGCCGGTCAGCAGGTGACTGCTGCCGTCCGCGAGCTCCACGGCGGCCCCGAGCAGCGGATGCCCCGCAGAGGCGAGCCCGAGCCCCGCCGGGTCCCCGGCGATCCCCCTGCGCCCCTCCAGCCAGAAACGCTCCCGCTGGAAGGCGTACGTCGGCAGATCCACCACCCGCGGCAACGGCACGGCCGGGAACCAGCGGCGCCAGTCGATGTGGGCGCCTGCGGTGAAGGCGTGGGCGGCGGCGCGGGTGAGCTGGGTGGTGTCACCGTGGTCGCGGCGAAGGGTGGGGATGACGGTGGCGGAGACGTCCGCCTGCTCGATGGTCTCTTCCATGCCGAGGTTGAGGACGGGGTGGGGGCTGGCTTCGATGAAGAGCCGGTAGCCGTCGGCCAACAGCGTCTCGATGGTGTCGGCGAAGCGGACGGGCCGGCGGAGGTTGGTGACCCAGTAGGCGGTGTCGAGGGCGGTGGTGTCGGCAAGCCGTTCCGCGCTCACCGTCGAGTAGAACGCCACGTCCGTGCGGGAGGGCCGAATGTCGGCGAGACGCTCGGTGAGCAGGTCGTGGAGCTGGTCGATCTGAGGGCCGTGGGAGGCGTATCCGACGTCGATGACCCGGGCGCGCAGGCCACGTGCCTCGGCATCCGCCACGACAGCGGCCACATGCTCCGGCGGTCCCGAAATGACGGTGGACGAGGGCCCGTTGACGGCGGCGACGCACACGCCGGGCCGGTCGTCCCCGATCAACTCAGCGACCTGCTCGGCACTCGCCCCCAGGGATGCCATGTCCCCGTGGCCCTGGAGTTGCCGCAGGGCGTCACTGCGTACGGCGACGATTCGCGCCGCATCCTCCAACGACAGCGCACCGGCCACACACGCGGCGGCCATCTCCCCCTGCGAATGCCCCACCACAGCAGCCGGTACGACCCCACAGTCCGCCCACACGGCAGCCAGTGACACCATCACCGCCCACAACACCGGCTGCACCACCTCAACGCGAGACAGCTCACTGCCGTCCCCGCGCAGCACCTCCGTCAGCGACCAGTCCACATACGCCGACAACGCCCGCTCACACTCAGCAATCCGACCCGCGAACACCGGCGACTCATCCAGCAGCCGAGCCCCCATCCCCACCCACTGCGACCCCTGCCCCGGAAACACCAACACCGGCCCGGCACCGGAAGCCCCCCGCACAGCCCCTTCGACCACATGCGCCGACGGCTCACCCGCAGCCAGCGAACGCAACCCCGCCACAAGCTCCGCACGCTCCCGGCCCACCACCACAGCCCGGTTCTCGAACACCGAACGCGTCTTGACCAGCGACCAGCCCACGTCCAAGGGCGACGCCAGCTGCGGGTCGGTCGTCGCGCGGTCGAGCAGTGAGGCGGCCTGTGCCCGTAGCGCGTCCTCGCCACGGGCCGAGATCACCCACGGCACCACTTCGGAGGGCGCCTCGCCCGTCGGGGTGCTCACGGGCTCCGGCGTGTCCGGGGCCTGTTCGAGGATCAGGTGGGCGTTCGTGCCGGAGATGCCGAAGGCGGACACGCCGGCGCGGCGCGGGCGTTCGCCGCGCGGCCAGGCGACGGGTTCGGACAGCAGGCGTACGCCGCTGTCCGCCCACTCCACGTGCGGTGTCGGTGCGTCGATGTGCAATGAGGCGGGCAGCTGCTCGTTCCGCAGGGCCATGACCATTTTGATCACGCCCGCGACTCCGGCCGACGCCTGGGCGTGGCCGATGTTCGACTTGATCGAGCCGAGCCACAGCGGGCGGTCCTCGGGCCGCCCCCTGCCGTACGTGGCGACCAGCGCGCCGGCCTCGATGGGGTCGCCGAGCATGGTGCCGGTGCCGTGCGCCTCCACGGCGTCGACGTCCTCGGCGGAGAGGCGGGCGTTGGCGAGGGCCTGCCGGATCACGCGCTGCTGGGCCTGTCCGTTGGGTGCGGTGAGGCCGTTGCTCGTGCCGTCCTGGTTGATGGCGGAGCCCCGGATCACGGCGAGGACGTTGTGGCCGTTGCGGCGCGCCTCGGAGAGCCGTTCGAGGACGACGAGGCCGACGCCCTCCGCCCAGCCGGTGCCGTCGGCGGCGGCCGCGAACGGCTTGCACCGCCCGTCCTTGGCGAGTCCCCGCTGCAGGGAGAACTCGACGAACGCGCCCGGCGTCGCCATCACCGTCGCGCCGCCCGCGAGGGCGAGCGAGCACTCGCCCTGCCGCAGCGCGTGCGCCGCCTGGTGAATCGCCACCAAGGACGACGAGCAGCCGGTGTCGATGGTCATCGCCGGGCCTTCGAGGCCGAGTACGTACGACACCCGGCCGGAGGCGACACAGCCCAGGTTGCCGGTGCCGATGTACCCCTCGACCTCGGTGGGGCGTTCGCCGACGAGCGCCAGGTAGTCGAAGATCGTGAGGCCGGTGAAGACCCCGGCGTTGCTGCCCTTGAGGGTCTCCCGGTCGAGCCCCGCGCGTTCGATCGCCTCCCAGGCGGTCTCCAGGAGCAGCCGCTGCTGCGGGTCCATCGCGATGGCCTCGCGCGGACTGATGCCGAAGAAGCCCGCGTCGAAGTCGCCCGCGTCGTACAGGAACCCGCCCTCGCGCACATAGCTGGTGCCGCGGCTCTCCGGGTCGGGGTTGTACAGCGCCTGGAGGTCCCATCCCCGGTCGTCGGGGAAGTCGCCCATGGCGTCCTTGCCGGCCGTGACCAGGTCCCACAGCTCCTCGGCGGACCGGACGTCGCCCGGGTAGCGGCAGGCCATGCCGACGATCGCGATCGGCTCGTCGTCGGCGGCGGCCGTCGTCGCGGCCGTCCGCGTGGCATCGGCGGTCGCCGTGTCGCCGGACAGCTCGGCCAGCAGGACGTCGGTGAGGGAGTCGGGGGTGGGGTGGTCGAAGACGACCGTGGTCGCCAGGGTCAGGCCGGTGCTCTTGTTGAGCCTGTTGCGCAGCTCCACCGCGGTCAGCGAGTCGAAGCCCAGCTCCTGGAACGGCTGTGTCGCGGGCACGGCGTCGACGTCGGAGTGCCCCAGCGTGGCCGCGGCCTGCGACCGTACGTGCTGGAGCAGCAACTGCCGCTGCTGTGCGGGCTTCGCCCCGGTCAGCTCCTGTTGCAGCGACGACGCGTCACCGGAGGCGTCCTCCCGGTCCGCCGCCGGGCTGCTCGCCCGTCGGTTCTCGGGCAGGTCGGCGAGGAGCGGGCTCGGCCGCTGCGCGGTGAACGTCGACGTGAACTGCGCCCAGTCGAAGTTCGCCACGGTCAGCGTCGTCTCCTCCGCGTCCAGCGCCTGATGCAGCGCCTTGACGCACAGGTCGGGACTCAGCGGATGCAGGCCGAAGCGGCTGAAGAACGTCAACGCGGCCTGGTCGGAGGCCATTCCGGCTTCGGCCCAGGGGCCCCAGGCGATAGAGGTGGCGGGCAGGCCCTGGGAGCGGCGGTGTTCGGCGAGAGCGTCGAGGAAGTGGTTGGCGGCGCCGTACGCGCCCTGTTGTCCGCTGCCCCACACACCGGCGCCGGAGGAGAACATCACGAACGCCGTGAGACCCGGTTCCAGCTCCCGCGTCAACTTGTGCAAATGATGAGCCGCGAGGGCTTTCGGGCGCAGCACCTCGTCCAGCTCCGCGCCGGTCACTTCGCCGAGACCGATGTAGTTCGGCACGCCCGCCGCGTGGATCACGGCCGTGAGTGGCTGCTCTACGGGGACGCCCTCGACGAGGGTGCGTACCTGTTCGCGGTCGCCCACGTCGCAGGAGGTGACGGTGACGGTCGTACCCAACTCGGTCAGTTCGGCGGCCAGTTCGCGGGCACCGGGCGCGTCGGGGCCGCGGCGGCTGGTCAGGAGGAGGTGCGGGGCGCCTTCGCGGGCGAGCCAGCGGGCGAGGACGGCGCCGATTCCGCCGGTGCCGCCCGTGATGAGCGTGGTGCCCTCGGGCCGCCACCGCACACCGCTGTCGCGCGTGTGAGCCGGTGCGTGGGCGAGACGGCGGGCCTGGACGCCGCCCGGCCGGACGGCGATCTGGTCCTCGTCCCGGGAGGCCAGGGCGGTGGCGAGACGGGTGAGCGCCTGATGGTCGATGCGCCCGGGCAGATCGACGAGCCCGGCCCACAGGTGCGGATACTCCAGGGCGGCGACCCGCCCCAGGCCCCAGACCTGGGCCTGGACCGGGTGGGTGAGGGCGTCGGTGGCGCCGGTGGAGACGGCGCCCTGTGTGAGGGTGCGTACGGCGATGTCAGCGCCGTTGTCGCCGAGGGCCTGGACGAGAGCGGTGGTCGCGGCGAGCCCGGCGGGCACGGCCGGGTGATCGGGATGCGGCTCCTCGTCCAGGGGCAGCAGGTTGACGATCCCGGCGTACGCGGCTCCCTCCATGAGGGACGCCAACTCCTGGGCAAACGACGCCCGTTCCACGTCGCGCGCGTCCACCACATGCCGCCGCACCCCGCCGCCGTGCGCCGCCAAGGTCTGTGCCGTCGCCAGGACGGCCGGGTGATCGGCGTGCGCGGCAGGCACGAGCAGCAACCAGTCGCCGTCCAGCCGCGGCGCCGCGGTGTCGGGCTGATGCTTCCACGTGACGTGATACCGCCAGGAGTCGACCGTGGTCTGCTGCCGGTGACGGCGTCGCCAGGCCGAGAGGACGGGCAACGCGGGCTCCAGCGCCCCCACGGCCTCCGTCCGGCCTTCGACGCCCAGGCTGCCGACCAGGGCATCGACGTCCAGATCCTCGATCGCTTGCCACACCCGTGCCTCGACGGGATCATGCCCGCCGCCCGTGGGTACGCCCGCCGCGGGCGGCTCCACCCAGTAGTGCCGACGTTGGAATGCGTAGGTGGGGAGGTCGACGGTACGGGGGGCGGGGTCGGCCGGGAACCAGCGGCGCCAGTCGACGTCGGCACCCGCCGTGAACGCCTGCGCGGCCGCGTGCGTGAGCTGGGTGCGGCCTCCCTGGTCGCGGCGGAGGGTGGGGATCGTGTGCGCTTCGATACCGGCCTGTTCGAGGGTTTCCTGGATGCCGAGGTTGAGGACGGGGTGGGGGCTGGCTTCGATGAAGAGCCGGTAGCCGTCGGCCAACAGCGTCTCGATGGTGTCGGCGAAGCGGACGGGCCGGCGGAGGTTGGTGACCCAGTAGTTCGTGTCGAGGGCGGTGGTGTCGGCAAGCCGTTCCGCTGTCACCGTGGAGTAGAACGCCACGTCCGTGCGGGAGGGCCGGATGTCGGAGAGACGCTCGGTGAGCAGGTCGTGGAGCTGGTCGATCTGAGGGCCGTGGGAGGCATACCCGACGTCGATGACCCGGGCGCGCAGGCCACGTGCCTCGGCATCGGCAACAACGGCCGCCACATGCTCGGGCGGGCCCGAAATGACGCTGGACGAGGGCCCGTTGACGGCGGCGATACACACACCCGGCCGGTCGCCGCCGATCAGCTCAGCCGCTTCCTCCGCACTCGCCCCGAGGGATGCCATGTCCCCGTGCCCCTGCAACTGCCGCAGCGCATCACTGCGTACGGCGACGATTCGCGCCGCATCCTCCAACGACAGCGCACCGGCCACACACGCAGCGGCCATCTCCCCCTGCGAGTGCCCCACCACAGCAGCCGGTACGACCCCACAATCGGCCCACACCGCCGCCAGCGACACCATCACCGCCCACAACACCGGCTGAACCACCTCAACGCGGGACAGCTCACTGCCGTCCCCGCGCAGAACCTCCGTCAGCGACCAGTCCACGTACGCGGACAACGCCCGCTCACACTCAGCAATCCGGCCCGCGAACACCGACGACTCATCCAGCAATCGAGCCCCCATCCCCACCCACTGCGACCCCTGCCCCGGAAACACCAACACCGGCCCCGGGCCCACATCCCCCGCAACCCCCGACACGACCTCCCCGGATGCCTCACCCGCCGCCAGCGTGCCCAGAGCGGAGACGGCCTGAGCGGGGTCATGTCCGACGACCACGGCGCGGTGCGCGAACAGCGGTCGTGTCGTGGTCAGGGACCAGCCGATCTCCAGAGGCGAGGCATCCGTGTTCTCGGAAGCGAAAGCGCCCAAGCGGCGCGCCTGTTCACGCAGCGCGTCACCGGTGCGCCCGGAAACCACCCACGGCACCACCACACCCGGGGACGCGGGCGCAGGCTCGGCAATGGGCCCGGGATCAGGCTCGGGAGCGGGCGCCTCCTCCAGGATCAGATGCGCATTCGTCCCGGAGATGCCGAACGCCGAGATGCCCGCCCGACGCGTGCGCTCCGCCGGCCATTCCACCTGCTCGGAGAGCAGCCGTACGCCACCCTGCTCCCACTGGACGTGAGGTGAGGGCGCGTCGATGTGGAGGGAGGCGGGGAGGAGGCCGTCGCGGAGCGCCATGACCATTTTGATCACACCGGCGACGCCCGCGGCGGCCTGCGTGTGACCGATGTTCGACTTGACCGAGCCGAGCCACAACGGCCGTCCCTCGGGCCGTCCTTGGCCGTACGTGGCCAGCAGGGCCTGCGCCTCGATGGGATCGCCGAGCGTGGTGCCGGTGCCGTGCGCCTCCACGGCGTCAATGTCCTCGGGGGAGAGGCGGGCGTTGGCGAGGGCGGCGCGGATGACGCGTTCCTGCGAGGGGCCGTTGGGGGCGGCGAGGCCGTTGCTCGTACCGTCCTGGTTGACGGCCGAACCCCGGACCACCGCGAGGACCTTGTGGCCGCGGCGCCGTGCCTCGGAGAGCAGTTCGAGTGCCACCACACCGGCGCCCTCGCCCCAGCCGGTCCCGTCGGCGGCGGCGGCGAACGGCTTGCAGCGCCCGTCGGGTGCGAGCCCGCGCTGCCGCGAGAACTCGGTGAACGAGCCGGGCGTGGCCATGACCGTCGAGCCACCGGCGAGCGCGAGGGAGCACTCGCCCTGGCGCAGCGCCTGGCTCGCCAGGTGGATCGCGACCAGCGAGGACGAGCAGGCCGTGTCGACGGTCACCGCGGGGCCTTCGAGCCCCAGCGTGTAGGAGATGCGGCCCGACACCACGCTGCCGAGGTTGCCGGTGCCGATGTACCCCTCGACCTCGCTGGCCGTCTGGCTGATCAGCGTCAGGTAGTCGTGGGCGCTCACACCGGTGAAGACGCCGGTGTCACTGCCCTTCAGCGCCTGCGGGTTGAGGCCCGCGTGTTCGATCGCCTCCCAGGCGGTCTCCAGGAGCAGCCGCTGCTGCGGGTCCATCGCCACGGCCTCGCGCGGGCTGATGCCGAAGAAGTCGGCGTCGAAGTCGCCCGCGTCGTACAGGAAGGCGCCGTCCCGCACATAGCTGGTGCCCGGGTGCTCCGGGTCCGGGTGGTAGAGGGAGTCCAGGTCCCAGCCGCGGTCGTCGGGGAACGCGGAGACCGCGTCGCCCCCGTCGCGCACCAGCCGCCACAGATCCTCGGCGGAGCGCGTGCCGCCGGGATAGCGGCAGGCCATGCCCACGATCGCGACCGGCTCGGCCGACTCCTTGTCGCGGAGCTTCTGGCGGGCCTCGCGCAGCTCCGCGGTGACCCACTTGAGGTGATCGAGAAGCTTCTCCTCGTTCGACATCTGACCCAGGCTCCTTGGCGCTACGTGGTGATGGGGACGTATGAGTGGAGGGGAGAGGTGAGGAGAGGACGGGGGACGGGACGGGGACGGAGGCGGGTGCCGGTGGGGATCAGGACTTCCCGAATTCGCTGGAGATGAGGTCGAAGATGTCGTCCGCGCTCGCCGCCTCCAGGTCGGCGTGGGTGGAGTCGGCGCCCTCCGGTCCTTCCTGCGCCGGACTCCACTTGGAGACCAGGACCTGTAGTCGCCCCACGATGCGCCGACGGGCCGCCTCGTCGACTTCGGCCGTGCCGTACGTCGCGTCCCACTTGTCGAGCGCCGCGAGTACGTTGCCTTCGTCGGCGGCCCCCTCGTCGCCGAGTTGGCCGCGCAGGTGCGAGGCGAGGGCCTCGGAGGTCGGATGGTCGAAGATCACGGTGGTGGGCAGGGAGAGCCCGGTCGTGGTGTTGAGCTGGTTGCGCAGTTGGACCGCGGTGAGCGAGTCGAAGCCCAGCTCCTGGAACGGTTTCGCGGCGGGGATGTCCTCCACCGTGCGGCCGAGCGTGGCGGCCGCGTACGTCCGCACGTGCTGGACCAGGAAGCCGTGCCGCTGTGCCGCGGGAGTCTTCGCCAGCTCCGCGCGGAAGGCGCTGGTCTCGGCCGCGAACCCGCTCTGCTCGGCCTCCCGCCGGTTCTCCGGAATGTCGTCGAGGAAGGGGCTGGGGCGCTGCGCGGTGAACGTCGGTGTGAACCGGGCCCAGTCGAAGTCCGCCACGGTCAGCGTGGCCTCGCCCGCGTCGACCGCCTGATGCAGCGCCTTGACGCACAGATCCGGGCCGATCGGAAGCAGACCGAAACGCTTGAAGTACGACAGCGACTCCTGGTCCGCCGACATTCCGGCCTCGGCCCAGGGGCCCCAGGCGATGGAGGTGGCGGGCAGGCCCTGGGAGCGGCGGTGTTCGGCGAGCGCGTCGAGGAAGTGATTGGCGGCGCCGTACGCGCCCTGCTGTCCGCTGCCCCACACACCGGCTCCGGAGGAGAACATCACGAACGCCGATAGACCGGGTTCCTCCCGCGTCAGCTCGTGCAGAGTCCAGGCCGCGGCGGACTTCGAGCCGAGTACTTCGCCGAGCCGCGCGGACGTCAGATCACCGATCGGCGTCAGATCGGTGATCCCCGCGGCGTGGACGACGGCGGTGAGCGGGTGCTCGGTGGGGATCTCATCGATGAGGTGACGGAGCTGGTCGGCGTCGCTCACGTCGCAGGCGGTGACGGTCACGGCGGTGCCGAGACGGGTGAGCTCGGCGGTGAGTTCCCGGGCGCCGGGGGCGTCGGGTCCCCGGCGGCTGGTGAGGTGCAGGTGGGGGGCGCCCTGGTGGGCGAGCCAGCGGGCGAGGACGGCGCCGAGTCCGCCGGTGCCGCCCGTGATGAGCGTGGTGCCCTCGGGCCGCCAGGCGGGGGCGGCCTTGCGGGTGCTGGGGGCCGAGGGGGCGTGCGTGAGGCGCCGGGTGTGGGTTCCTGTGGGGCGGACGGCGGTCTGGTCCTCTTCCCGGGGGAGGAGCGCGGCGGCGAGGCGGGCGAGGGTTCGGCGGTCGACGTGGGCGGGGAGGTCGACGAGTCCGGCCCAGAGGCGCGGGTGTTCGAGGGCGGCGACGCGTCCGAGCCCCCAGACGTGTGCCTGCACGGGGTGGGTGAGCGGATCGGTGGCGCTCGTGGAGACGGCTCCCTGCGTGACCGTGTGCAGGGGCGCACTCGTGCCGTTGTCGCCGAGCGCCTGAACAAGTGCGGTGGTCGCGGCGAGCCCCGCGGGCACTGCCGGGTGATCGGGATGCGGCTCCTCGTCCAGCGCGAGCAGATTGACGACCCCGGCAAGGCCGGTGGTGCCGACGGCGGCCAGATCCTCGCGGCGGACCCGGCCGATCTCGACGGCATGCAGTCGGACGCCGGCCGCTCCGTACGTGGTCAGCGCCTCGGCCGTGGCCCGTACGGCAGGATGCTCGGCATGGCCGTTGGGGACGAACAGCAGCCATTCTCCGTTGTGTTGAGGGGCGTCCCCGTCGGCCTGGTGCTTCCAAGTGACGCGGTAGCGCCAGGAGTCGATGGTCGCCTGCTCACGGTGCCGTCGACGCCATCCCTGAAGAACGGGCAACGCGGGCTCCAACGCCCGGACCGCTTCCTCGCTGCCCTCCTCCGAGCCCAGCGTCTCGGCCAGCAGCCCGAGGTCGAGATCATCGACGGCCTGCCACAGCTGGGACTCGGCAGCACCCGGCCCACCGCCGGCTGTCGCGGTGGAGGCGGCCGAGGCGGCCCGGTCCAGCCAGTAGTGCTGGTGCTGGAAGGCGTAGGTGGGGAGGTCGACGGTACGGGGGGTGGGGTCGGCCGGGAACCAGCGCCGCCAGTCGATGTCGGCGCCTGCGGTGAAGGCGTGGGCGGCGGCACGGGTGAGCTGGGTGGTGTCACCGTGGTCGCGGCGAAGGGTGGGGATGACGGTGGCGGAGACGTCCGCCTTCTCGATGGTCTCTTCCATGCCGAGGTTGAGGACGGGGTGGGGGCTGGCTTCGATGAACAACCGGTAGCCGTCGGCCAACAGCGCCTTGATGGTGTCGGCGAAGCGGACGGGCCGGCGGAGGTTGGTGACCCAGTAGGCGGTGTCGAGGGCGGTGGTGTCGGCAAGCCGTTCCGCGCTCACCGTCGAGTAGAACGCCACGTCCGTACGGGAGGGCCGGATGTCGGCGAGACGCTCGGTGAGCAGGTCGTGGAGCTGGTCGATCTGAGGGCCGTGGGAGGCGTATCCGACGTCGATGACCCGGGCGCGCAGGCCACGTGCCTCGGCATCCGCCACGACAGCGGCCACATGCTCCGGCGGGCCCGAAATCACCGTAGACGAGGGCCCATTGACGGCGGCGACGCACACACCCGGCCGGTCGTCGCCGATCAGCTCAGCCGCTTCCTCCGCACTCACCCCCAGCGAGGCCATGTCCCCGTGCCCCTGCAACTGCCGCAGCGCCTCACTGCGTACAGCCACGATCCGCGCCGCATCCTCCAACGACAGCACACCGGCCACACACGCAGCCGCCATCTCCCCCTGCGAATGCCCCACCACAGCAGCCGGTACGACCCCACAATCGGCCCACACGGCGGCCAGTGACACCATCACCGCCCACAACACCGGCTGGACGACCTCAACGCGGGACAGCTCACTGCCGTCCCCGCGCAGCACCTCCGTCAGCGACCAGTGCACATACGCCGACAGCGCCCGCTCACACTCCGCGATTCGAGCCGCGAACACAGGCGACTCATCCAGCAGTCGAGCCCCCATCCCCACCCACTGCGACCCCTGCCCCGGAAAGACAAGCACCGGCCCCGGGCCCACATCCCTCGCAACCCCCGACACCACATCCTGCGACGCCTCGCCCGCCGCCAGCGCCCCAAGACCCGCCGTCAACGCCTCACGGTCCCGGCCCACCACCACAGCCCGGTGCTCGAACACCGACCGCGTCGTGGCCAGCGACCACCCGACCTCCGCCGCCGACGAATCCGCCTCCGCGGACGCCCCGAGGAACTCACCCAGCCGCCGCGCCTGTCCCCGCAGCGCGGCCCCGCCACGCCCGGACACCACCCACGGCACCACGGCACCGGGCACATCCTGTGACACATCCGGAGAGGCATCCTCCGGTGCCATCTGCGGCACCTTTTCCGGCGCCTCTTCCGGCGCCTCCTCCAGGATCAGGTGCGCATTCGTGCCCGAGAAGCCGAAAGAGGACACCCCCGCCCGGCGCGGACGCCCGCCGCGGGACCACTTCACCGGCTCGGTGAGCAGGCGCAGCCCGCTCCCGTCCCACTCGACGTGGGGCGAGGGGGCGTCGGCGTGCAGGATGGCGGGCAGCAGTTCGTTCCGCAGGGCCAGGACCATCTTGATGACGCCGGCGACGCCCGCGGCGATCTGCGTGTGACCGATGTTGGACTTCACGGCGCCCACCCACAGGGGGCGGTCCTCAGGCCGTTCCTGCCCGTAGGCGGAGATGAGGGCGCCGGCCTCGATGGGGTCGCCGAGCGTGGTACCGGTGCCGTGCGCCTCCACGGCGTCGATGTCCTCGGGGGAGAGGCGGGCGTTGGCGAGGGCGGCGCGGATGACGCGTTCCTGGGCGGGGCCGTTGGGCGCGGTCAGACCGTTGCTGGCGCCGTCCTGATTGACCGCTGAGCCACGGATCACGGCGAGGACCTTGTGGCCGTTGCGGCGGGCGTCGGAGAGGCGTTCCAGGAGCACCACCCCGGTGCCTTCGGCCATGCCCATGCCGTCGCTGCCCGCCGAGAACGGTTTGCACCGGCCGTCGGGGGCCAGGCCGCGCAGCTCGCTGAAGCCGATCAGCGGGGCGGGTGACGACATGACGTACGTACCGCCCGCCAGCGCCAGTGAGCATTCCTGGGTGCGCAGGGACTGGGCCGCGAGGTGGAGGGAGACGAGCGAGGAGGAGCAGGCGGTGTCGACCGTGACGGCCTGGCCTTCGAGCCCCAGGGTGTAGGCGACGCGGCCCGAGGTGACGCTGCCGGAGTTGCCGATGGTGAAGTATCCGGCGGTGCCTTCGGGGACCTCGGAGGCGCCGAGGGCGTAGTCGAGGCCGTCGCAGCCGATGAAGGTGCCGGTGTCGCTGGAGCGGAGGGCGAGCGGATCGATGCCGGCGCGTTCGACGGCCTCCCACGCCGTCTCCAGGGCGAGCCGCTGCTGCGGTGCCATGGCCAGTGCCTCGCTCGGGCCGATGCCGAAGAAGGTGGCGTCGAAGTCACCGGCGTCGTAGACGAACCCGCCCTCGCGGACGTAGCTGGTGCCGGTGCTCTCCGGGTCGGGGTCGTAGAGGGAGTCGAGGTCCCAGCCGCGGTTGCCGGGGAGCGGGGCGACGGCGTCACCGCCCGCGGAGATCAGCTCCCAGAACTCCTCGGGGGACCGGACGCCGCCCGGCAGCCGGCAGGCCATGCCGATGACGGCGATCGGCTCGTGGCCCGCCGATTCGACGTCCCGCAACCGGCGTTCCGTCTGACGCAGGTCCGCAGTGACCCGCTTGAGGTACTCAAGAAGCTTCTCTTCGTTGTGCGCCATCCCGGGACAACCGCTCCTCTCCGCGAGAACGGCCGGACCCCTGACCCGATGACCGGACGGCCACGGGATCGGCGTGCGCATCGGGCAGGCGGGGCCCCGCCGGACCGCAGACTCGTCGACGGCGCTAAAGCCCTCCTAATACTCGGCTCCGTACGCCGGGACCGGACGCCTTCGGGCCTGGTGGCAGCCTTGCGCGGGGGACTGAGGGACTTCTTAGGGGCGCTTAAGCGGTGGCTGCAAAGGTGAGCCGGTGTCAGGTCGTCATGCTCTGACCACGCGAGTGGTCCTGCTCTGATCACGCGAGTCGTCATGCTCCGACCACGCGAGTGGTCCTGCTCTGATCACGCGAGTGGTCCTGCTCTGATCACGCGAAGCGAGGCATCGTGCCCATCACGGAAAGCAAGCCGGCCGCCACACTTCCCGACCTGGTCGACCCGTCGTTCTGGGCGCGGCCGCACGCGGAACGTGTGAAGCTGTTCGAGGAGTTGCGCGCGCTGCCGCGTCCGGCGTTCATCCAGCAAAACATGCCGGGGGTACCCTGGGCGTTCGGCTACCACGCGCTGGTCAAGTACGCGGACATCGCGGAGGTCAGCCGCAGGCCGCAGGACTTCTCGTCGAACGGCGCGACCACCATCATCGGTCTGCCTCCCGAACTCGACGAGTACTACGGCTCGATGATCAACATGGACAACCCCGAGCACTCCCGGCTGCGCCGCATCGTCTCGCGCTCCTTCGGCCGCAACATGGTTCCCGAGTTCGAGGCCGTGGCGACCCGTACCGCCCGGCGCGTCATCGGCGACCTCGTCGCACGCGGGCCGGGCGACTTCATCAGGCCCGTCGCCGCGGAGATGCCGATCGCGGTGCTCAGCGACATGATGGGGATTCCCGAGTCGGACCACGAGTTCCTCTTCGAGCGGTCCAACACGATCGTGGGTCCGCTCGATCCGGACTACGTTCCCGACCGCGCGGACTCCGAACGGGCGGTGATCGAGGCGTCGAAGGAGCTCGGCGACTACATCGCGCGGCTGCGCGAGGAACGGCTCGCCGCCCCGGGCGACGACCTGATCACCAAACTGGTGCAGGTCCAGGCGGACGGTGAGCAGTTGACCCGCCAGGAACTGGTCTCGTTCTTCATCCTGCTCGTCATCGCCGGGATGGAGACCACCCGCAACGCCATCTCGCACGCCCTGGTGCTGCTGACCGAGCACCCCGAGCAGAAGCAGCTGCTGCTGTCGGACTTCGACACCTACGCGAAGGGCGCGGTCGAGGAGATCCTGCGGGTCTCCACGCCCATCAACTGGATGCGCCGGGTCGCCACCCGCGACTGCGACATGAACGGCCACCGGTTCCGCAGGGGCGACCGGATCTTCCTGTTCTACTGGTCCGGCAACCGGGACGAGAGCGTCTTCCCGGACCCCTACCGTTTCGACATCACGCGTGCGGCGAACACCCATGTGACGTTCGGCGCGGTGGGCCCGCACGTCTGTCTCGGGGCCCACCTCGCCCGGATGGAGATCACCGCTCTCTATCGGGAGCTCCTCGCGGCGCTGCCCCGGATCCATGCCGTGGGGCAGCCCCGGAGGCTGGACTCCAGCTTCATCGAGGGCATCAAGCACCTGCACTGCGCGTTCTGAGCCGAGCCTCGTGAAGGCGGGCTCGTTCTGCCGGGGTCAGCGGCCGGACAGAGCGAGAGGCGGCGCCATCAGGTGTGTGTCGCCGGAGAGTATGGCCCGCTGCAACTCCTGCAGCGGGCGCCCCGGTTCGAGCCCCAGTTCATCGTTGAGCGTCTTGCGCACCGACTGGTACACCTTCAGCGCGTCCGCCTGCCGCTCGGACCGGTAGAGCGCCAGCATGAGCTGGCGGTGGAACGCCTCACACATCGGGTTCTCCGCGGTGAGGGCGTACAGCATGCCCACCGCCTCGCGATGGCGGCCCAGTTGGAGCTGGCACTCGACAAGCATCTCCTGACACTCCAGGCGGATCTCGTTCAGCCAGGTCGAGAACCCGTCGATGATCGGACCGTTGGCGACGGTCCCGTTCCCGCCCTGGCCGAGGACCGGACCGCGCCACAGCGCGAGCGCCTGGCCGAAGTGCGAAGCCGCCTCGTCGTACCGCTTCTCTCTGAGCAATGTCCTTCCGGCGTCAACGAGTTCAGGGAAGACCTGGGCGTCTATCCGGTCGTCGCCCTTGCGCAGCAGGTAACCCGGCGCGCGGGTCTCGACGGGATTGCCCGCCGTGCCGGGCACCTTGAGGAACTTGCGGAGCTGGGAGATGTACACATGGAGCCCGGCGGTGGCGCGCCGGGGCAGGTCCTCGCCCCAGATCTCCCGCATCAGCTGCTCCAGGGAGACGAGCTGGTCCGCGCGGACGAGCAGGACGGTGAGGACGACTTCGACCTTCTGCGCATTGATGGTGGAGTATTTGTTTCCGTTCCTGACGCGGAGCGGGCCCAACATCTCGTACCTCACTGGGCCGTCCCCCTTGTCGTCGCCGGCTGTTGTGCGCGGTCCGTCAGGGCCTTGGAGATGATCTCCGAGACGCCTTGCTGATGCGTATTGAGGTAGAAGTGGCCCCCGGAGAAGACCTTCAGGTCGAAGGGCCCGTCCGTGTGCTGCCGCCAGGCCGCCGCCTCGTCCCGCGTGGCCTGCGCGTCCCGGTCGCCGATCAGCGCGGTGATGGGGCAGGCCAGCGGAGGCGAGGGGCTCCACCGGTACAGCTCGATCGCCCGGTAGTCGTTGCGGACGATCGGGAGGATCTCCGCGAGCAACTCCTCGTCGTTCAGGAACATCGGGTCCGTGCCCCCGGCGCGGCGCAGCTCGGCCGCCAACTCGGCGTCGCTGAGGAGGTGTACGGTCCCCGGCCGGAAGACGGAGGGCGCACGGCGCCCCGACACGAACAGATGGCAGGGCTCGTTGCCCGTGCGCTCGCCCAGCCGCTGCGCGACTTCATAGGCGAGGACGGCGCCCATACTGTGGCCGAAGAAGGCCAACGGCCGGTCGCCGAAGGGCAGGAGCGCCTTGGTGACCAGATCGGCGAGGACGGGGATCTCGTCCACGAGCCGCTCTCTGCGCCGGTCCTGCCGGCCGGGGTACTGCACCGCGAGGACTTCCGCCTCGGGCAGCAGCGTGGGGGACTGCGCCAGTGGCTGGTAGTAGGTGGCCGAGCCGCCCGCGTGGGGGAAGCAGACCAGGCGAACGCCGGCTTCCGGACGGGGCCGGAAACGACGTATCCAGGGGTCCGACATATCGGGTGGGGAGGAGGCAGACAAGATCTTTCCCTTCGCCAGGAACGCTGACTACGGTGTCGCCGCACCGCATAGCCGCTCCTGATCATGCACAGCTCAAAGTTTAAAGAGCAACGTAGGTAAGATGGCAACGGATCGGAATGAGACACTCCCTTTTTCTTTGGAGTCGCATTCTCACGTGAACGAAATGTGAGCGGCAAGTTTAAGGTAAGTTCCATATGAATGCTTGACACTGCCTCTGGTGAAGCGAGGGGTGTGAGGCGTGATCGCCCGGTAGCGCTGAAGGCCCGGTGGAGTCGGCCTCGACTTTCGGTCCACTCGCGCGGGCGCTCCCATTTTGCGGGAATATTACGGCCTGCTGGTTTGATGATCTGTATCCGCCGTTGGCCTGCGACATTTACACGGTCCCCGGTGGTCGAAAGTAAATGATCTCTATTGCGTGTGTGAAGGTCGGTCGGATAACCCTGCGGGCCGATTCTGGCCGGTTGTTTTCTTGCGGTGCCGACGGGGCGTGACGGGTCTCGATTATGACGGTGGCGTTTGCCCGTGCCACCCTGAAACCGCAGCGCACGCGCCCCGGACGTGTGGTCGTGGAGCGGCCGTGCGTGCGGGCCTGGGGTGCCGAGTGGCCGGATCCGGCCCCGTGTGAAGCAGTGGCAGTCGGCCACTCGACCGGTCCGGGCGCCTCCAGGACGGGCCTGTCACCTTTTGGGGTGACTGTGCGCCGTTCAAGGGGCCTTGTCCGACCGCGCATCCGCGATCGTCGTGCCATGGATGACGTGCGGGAGCCGCGGGCAGGGGACAGGCCGGGGGCCGCCCCCGCCCGGGGCCGGCCCTCCGGCGCCCATCACCCCCCGACAGCGGCGGGGTAGACGTTCAGACGTACGTCCCCGCCGAACTCCGGCAGGCCGGCCACCGGGCCGGGGCTGCCACCCGAAGGAGCGCAAGACGATGAGCGAGAGCATGTCGTGGCTGATGCGGGACAACCGCAAGGCCCGCAAGCAGGGCGCGGCCGCGGTCGCGCGGCGCCGGGGCGACCGACTGGCGGACCTGGTCGCCTACGCCCGCTCCGCGTCGCCGTACTACCAGGATCTCTACCGCGGTCTGCCCGAACGGGTCGACGACCCCACGCTGTTGCCGGTCACCGACAAGAAGCGGCTGATGGACCACTTCGACGACTGGGCGACGGACCGGGACATCACCTTCGAGAAGGTGCGCGCGTTCACCGACGATCCCGACCTGATCGGACGCCGCTTCCTCGGCCGCTACCTCGTGGCCATCACATCGGGCACCAGCGGCAGGCGCGGCCTGTTCGTCCTCGACGACCGGTACATGACCGTGTCGTCCGCCGTCTCGTCCCGGGTGCTCGCTTCCTGGCTCGGCCCCCTCGGCATCGCCCGCGCCCTCGCCCACGGCGGCCGTTTCGCCCAACTCGTCGCCACCGACGGCCATTACGTCGGCTTCGCCGGATACTCCCGGATGGCGATGGAGGGCGGCGGGCGCAGCAAGCTGCTCCGCGCGCTCTCCGTGCATGAGCCGATGTCGAAGCTGGTGGCCGAGCTCAACGACTACCGACCGGCGTTCGTCATCGGCTACACCAGCACGATCATGCTGCTCACCGCCGAACAGGAGGCGGGCCGCCTGCACATCGACCCGGTGCTGATCGAGCCCGCGGGCGAGACGATGAGCGAGAGCGACACCGACCGCATCGCGAAGGCCTTCGGCGCCAAGGTGCGCACGATGTACAGCGCGACGGAGTGCACGTACCTCAGCCACGGCTGCGTCGAGGGCTGGTACCACGTCAATGACGACTGGGCCGTGCTCGAACCCGTCGACGCCGACCACCAGCCCGTACCGCCGGGAGAGTTCTCGCACACGGTCCTCATCAGCAACCTCGCCAACCGCGTACAGCCGTTCCTCCGCTACGACCTCGGCGACAGCGTCATGCTCCGGCCCGACCCCTGCCCGTGCGGCGCCTCGTCACCCGCGATCCGGGTCCAGGGCCGGGCCGGTGACATCCTCACGTTCCCCTCGGGCCGCGGCGACGACGTCCGGCTCGCCCCGCTCGCCTTCAGCAGCCTCTTCGACCGCATGCCCGGAGTGGAACTCTTCCAGATCGAGCAGACACAGCCCTCGACCCTGCGGGTACGCCTGGTCCGGGCCCCCGGAGCCGACGACGAACGCGTGTGGCGGAACGCTCACGACGGGCTGACCCGCCTGCTCGCCGACAACAAACTCGACAACGTCACCGTGGAACGGGGCGAGGAGCCGCCGCGGCAGGGCGACGGCGGCAAGTACCGGACGATCATCCCGTACACCGCCTGACCGGCCGCGTCAGCGGGCGTAGTCGCGCAACGGCGGCTCCGCGTCGGCCCATGGCTGGCTGTGGATCAGCAGCTCGACCGGGTAATTGAGCAGACCCGGCAGGGCGTTGACGGCTTCCGCACTGTTGAGCGGCATGATCGGCTCGGCGCAGTGCGCCCGGTCGATCCGGCCGGAGTCGGCGGGGCCCGGGTGCTCGATCGCGTCGTCGACCAGGTCGTTGGAGTACAGGTAGTCGACCAAGGCGATATTGGTGGGCCCCGGTCGCCCCCGGCCGCTGTGCAGTACCCCCAAACCGGGGGCGCCCCGCCGCGAAGGGGGCGGG